>JBBPZY010000032.1:0-12161 GCA_038276315.1 Mycobacteriales bacterium | reverse complement strand
GACGTGGTAACCTGGGTGCAGCGAAAGGGGCAGAGGACACATGGTTTTTAAGGTCGGAGAGACCGTCGTCTACCCGCATCACGGTGCCGCTCTCATCGAGGCCATTGAAACTCGAGTGATCAAAGGCGAGGAGAAGCAGTATCTCGTCTTGAAGGTCGCTCAGGGTGATCTTACCGTTCGTGTTCCCGCTGCCAACGCCGAGTTCGTCGGTGTCCGGGACGTGGTCGGCCAAGAGGGTCTTGATCGGGTTTTCGAGGTGCTGCGTGCTCCCCATACCGAGGAGCCGACGAACTGGTCGCGGCGGTACAAGGCCAACTTGGAGAAGCTCGCCTCTGGCGATGTCAACAAGGTGGCGGAAGTGGTCCGGGATCTCTGGCGTCGCGAGCGTGATCGCGGCCTGTCGGCCGGCGAGAAGCGCATGCTTGCGAAGGCTCGCCAGATTCTGGTAAGCGAGCTCGCGCTCGCCGAGGGCACTAACGAGGACAACGCCGAGGTGTTACTCGACGAGGTTCTCGCGGCCGCCTCCTGAGCCACGGCTTCCCGCGTCAAGCGCCCTGACGACGTCATCGACCAGTGCCTCGACCCCTCGGGTCGTGGCACTGGTTCCCGCGGCGGGCCAGGGCGTGCGGTTGGCGGCGGGGATGCCGAAGGCCTTCGTGCCGTTGCTTGGCCGCCCGTTGCTCTGGCACTGTGTGCAGCGTCTGTTGGCGTCCGGTTGCATCGACGTCGTCGTCGTTGCGGTCGGTGAGCAACACCAGGAGCAGGCCCGCGCCGCCGTCGCCGAGGCGGGGGGCCAGGTGCGGATTGTCATCGGTGGAGCGCAGCGCTGCGACTCGGTACGGGCGGCCCTGCAGACGGTGCCCGACGCCGACGTCGTTTTGGTGCATGACGCTGCCCGCTGCCTCGCACCGATCAGCGTGATCCAAGCGGTGGCGCGCGCGGTGCTCGCTGGACAGCGGGCCGTGGTGCCGGTCCTGACGGTGGCCGACACAATCAAGGAAGTGGACCCCGACGGTTGCGTTGTGGGCACTTTGGACCGGGCGGCCCTGCGGGTGGTGCAGACCCCACAGGGGTTCGCTGGGGACCTGCTACGCCGGGCCCATCAGTTACCGTCCGGGCCGGTGACCGACGACGCCGGGCTCGTCGAGGCGCTGGGGATGCCGGTGACCACGTTGCCCGGCCATCCGCACGCTTTCAAGATCACCACTCCGTTCGATCTCGTCGTCGCTGAGCTGCTGGCCGGCGCGAAAGCCGCCGGTCCGGGATGAGGGTGGGAATCGGCACCGATGTGCACCCGGTGCAGCCCGGCCGGGACTGCTGGATCGCCGGTCTGCGCTGGCCCGGAGTGCCCGGTTGCGCTGGCCACTCTGACGGTGACGTCGCCGCGCACGCGTTGTGCGACGCTGCGCTGTCGGCTGCTGGACTGGGTGACCTGGGTGCGGTGTTCGGCACCGATGAGCTGCGCTGGGCCGGGGCGCACGGCGCCGACCTGCTCACCGAGGTGCGCCGCAGGTTGGCGTCGCGGGGCTGGACGGTGGGCAACGGCGCCGTACAGGTGATCGGCAACGCGCCGTGGGTGGGAACTCGCCGCGCCGAGGCGCAGCGAGTGCTGTCTGACGCGTTGGGCGGTCCTATCTCGGTATCCGGCACCACCACTGACGGCCTCGGGTTGACCGGCCGCGGTGAGGGCGTCGCAGCGGTGGCAACGGTGCTGCTCGTACCATCATCCGGGTGAGCCTGCAGCTTTACGACACCGCGACCCGCAGCCAGCGGGACTTCGTCCCGTTGCGACCGCGCACAGCGTCGATCTACGTGTGTGGTGCCACCGTTCAGGGTGTGCCACACATCGGCCACGTTCGCTCGGCGCTGAACTACGACGTGCTGCGTCGCTGGTTGATCGCCACCGGCCACGACGTGCTTCTGGTGCGCAACGTCACCGACATCGACGACAAGATCCTCGCCAAGTCCGCCGAGGCGGGCCGGCCGTGGTGGGAGTGGGCCTACACCCACGAACGGGCCTTCGAGAACGCCTACACCGCGCTCGGCTGCCTGCCGCCGTCGGCGCTGCCGCGGGCCACCGGCCACGTACCGGAGATGGTCGAGCTGATGGCGCGGTTGATCGACCGGGGACATGCCTACGCAGCCGGTGGAGATGTCTACTTCGCGGTGGCCACGATGGCGGACTACGGCGCGCTGTCGGGGCAGCGTCTCGATGAGGTCTTCCAAGGAGAGCCCGCCCCAGGCGAATTCGCAGCGTCGGGCAAGCGCGACCCCCGGGACTTCACAATGTGGAAGGGTGCCAAGCCGGGCGAGCCGTCCTGGCCGACGCCGTGGGGTCCGGGCCGGCCCGGATGGCACCTGGAGTGCTCGGCCATGGCCACTGCCTACCTCGGCTCGGAGTTCGATATCCACGGCGGCGGGCTGGATCTGGTCTTTCCGCACCACGAAAACGAACTGGCCCAGTCCCGCGCCGCCGGCGACTCCTTCGCCCGGTACTGGTTGCACAACGGCTGGGTAACGTTGTCCGGCGAGAAGATGTCCAAGTCGCTGGGCAACACGCTGTCCATCCCGGCCACCCTGCGCCGCGTTCGTGCCGTGGAGCTGCGCTATTATCTGATTGCCGCGCATTACCGGTCGGCCATCGAGTATTCGGACGGCGCGCTCAATGAGGCGGTGGCCGCCTACCAACGGATCGAGTCATTCGTGCACCGCGTGCGGGAGCGGTGTGGGGTGCCCGAGCCAGGCATCTGGTGCGCCGACTTCGTCGAGGCGATGGACGACGACCTCGGCACGCCGGCGGCGCTGGCCGCGATTCACACCACCGTGCACGAGGGCAATGCGGCGCTGGACGCGGGCGACCACCCGGCGGCGGTAGCAGCGGCCGGTTCGGTGCGTGCGATGACCGGCGTGCTGGGCTTGGACCCGCTGGCTGACCAGTGGCGCTCGACATCGGGGTCAGACGCCACGTCGGCGGCGCTGGCTGTTTTGGTGGACCGGCTGCTCGCCGAGCGTGCCGAGGCTCGCAACCGCCGTGACTACGTGACCGCCGACGCGGTACGTGATCAGCTGCTGGCGGCCGGTATCACCGTCGAGGACACCCCCGATGGTCCGGTGTGGACGGTCAAGGGGAACTCAAGACATGGCTGGTAACTCTCAGCGCCGGGGTGCTATGCGCAAGCCGGGCACCAAGAAGGGTGCTGTGGTCGGCTCCGGCGGCCAGAAACGCAAGGGGTTGCGCGGTCGCGGCGCCACCCCGGCCGCGGAGCTGCGGCCCGGCCACCCGGCGCAACGCCAAGGCGCCCAACAGCACGAGGGCCAGCGTAAGGATGCCCAGCGCAGCTCTGGCCAGCGGCGACCGGCTTCACGGCAGGGAGACAGCCCGACCGCTGCGGCCCGCCGTCGCAGCGGCAGCGAACCGGGGGAGACCGTGCTGGGACGTAACCCGGTGCTGGAATGCCTGCGCGCCGCGGTGCCGGCCACCGCGCTGCAGGTGGCCATCGGCGTGGAGCTCGACGACCGCGTCAGCGAGTCCGTACGGTTGGCTGCCGACGCCGGTCTGTCCATTCTCGAGGTGCCCAAGGCGGACCTCGATCGGCTGGCCAGAGGTGCCCTGCACCAGGGCGTGGCGCTGCAGGTGCCACCGTATGAGTACGCCTTTCCCGAGGACGTGCTGCTCGCCGCTCAAGCGTCTGCGACGGCGCCGTTGCTCGTGGCGCTGGACGGGGTGACCGACCCGCGCAATCTGGGCGCAGTGGTCCGTAGCGCCGTCGCATTCGGCGCGCATGGATTGGTGGTTCCGCAGCGCCGTTCGGCGGGGATGACCGCAGTGGCCTGGCGCGCCTCCGCGGGCATGGCCGCGTATCTACCGGTGGCCCGGGCGACGAATCTGGTGCGCACGCTCAAGGACTTCGCTGCGGCCGGTTTGATGATTGTGGGGCTCGACGCCGAGGGCGCAATGCCGTTGGACACCTTTGCGCTGGCTACCGGACCTTTAGTGCTTGTACTCGGCGCGGAGGGACGGGGGCTGTCCCGGCTGGTCCGGGAAACCTGTGATGCCGCGGTGTCGATACCCATGGTTGGGCCGGTCGAGTCGCTCAACGCGTCGGTCGCCGCCGGTGTGGTGCTCGCCGAGGTAGCGCGCCTGCGTCGCGCCGACTGAAACGTTCTGGCGCGACGGACGTTTTCGGCATGCCGCATACTCGGGTGTCAGATGCATTGTGTATCTTATTGCGGTCAGCGTTCACGGCACGGCAGTTGTGCCTACGCCGCCTTCCTCCCGACAAGGAGAATCAGTACTCGTGGCTCAGAAGACCATCGTCACCCTCATCGACGACCTCACCGGTGAGGAAGCTGAGGACATTTCAACAGTCGAGTTCGCGCTCGAGGGCATCACATACGAGATCGACCTGGCGAACGACAACGCCGCCAAGCTTCGTGACAACTTGGCCCGTTACGTCGCGGCTGCTCGCAAGACCAGCGCGCGACGCCCAGGCTCTCGTGGCGCCGACCGTTCAGCCCCCCGCGGTGCTGGCAACGCCGGCGTTGCGCGCAGTGGCTACAACCGCGACACGCTCCGCTCGATTCGCGAGTGGGCCAAGCAGAACGGTCACAGTGTCAGCGACCGCGGTCGGCTGCCGCTGACCGTGCTGCATGCCTGGGAAGAGGATCACCAGTCAATGAAGAACGGCAAGATTCCTACGTTCTCGGGGTAGCCCGGATTCTGCCCCCTTCGCCCGGGTCTTCGTGACGAGCCAGCCGTGCCGAGCTTGCGCAGCAACGGCCGCGTTCTAAACGGCGGAACGGAGAGATCAGCCGTGTCGGAACCGCCCCGGCGGGGGACTCGCGGCGAAGGGAGGGCTCGGCAAATTGGCACCACAATGTATTCGATTCGTGCATCGTCCCATAGGCTGGCTTCAGCGCTTGCAAGTCGGCTGAATCCGATCATCCCGGACACCATGTAGGTAAGGTCCGATGGGACCACCGTGGTGCTCTTGGTGGACGAGCGCGAGGTCGGCGGATCGGCAGCGGCAGCGATACTCGATGACGAAGACGACCGAGATCTCGCTGAACGTGCCCGTACAGTGGTCCAAGCGGTACTCAACGGAACTCAGGACGTTGTGATCGAGGAGCTCAAAGAGGGCTGGCCGCCCGCCCGGACTGGGGCCGATCTGCTGAGCTGGTACGGAGATGAGACCACTCCCGTGGTCCGGCTCAACGCAATCCCGCTCTCTGAGCTCATCGAATGAGCGAAGTTAGTCGGTCGGCGCGCCTGCTGGCGAACCGATCGGCTGTGGCCGACGAACGGTCACATGCTCGTCGGCGAATCGCGAGTAGCCCGGTGGGCGCGGTTGAGAACCTGATCTCTCCGTGCTCACCGGGTTTCCACGCGTGCACCCGGGCTGTCAGCTACCGGCCCGGCTTACCTGCGTGAGCCGAACCTGCGGGCCACTGAGAATCCGATCAGGCCGCCGATGACGACCAAAATGATGATGATGAACAGGATGGTCCTCCCGATACCCCGGAGGAAACCTCGGGCCTCAAGTTCGGCGACCAAGAGGCCGGCTTGAGTCGCAAAGAGCAACATGACTCCCGATGGTAGGGCCTCGGCCGCCGGCGCGCTGGACAGAACTGCCGGTGTACGTGAACTCGACGCTACCGACCTTTCAGCGAGGCGGACGTCGGTGACGTCGAGTTCACGACGCACCGTGATCGGTGAGCGAGTGACGCGGTCGTGCTCTGTTGGTCCGAGGCCATGGGCTAGGTTGCGGCGCCGCTATGTCCTTCGCCAGCCCACTGTTCCTGTGGTACTTCCTGCCAGCCGTGCTCGCGGCCGTGGTGGGGGCGCCCAGGCACTGGCGCAATGGCATCGTGGCGATCGCCAGCTTGGCATTCTACGCGGTGGGAGCGGGTCCGACGACCCTGTTGCTGCTGGCGTGCATGGTTGTCAACTACGTGCTGGGTCCGGCGTTGGAACCCGACGACTGGGACCTCGAACCCAAGCGCCGCCGCCGGCTGCTGGTCGGCGTGATCGCCTTCGACGTCGCGGTGTTGGTCATCTGGAAGTACGCGGGTTTCGCCAGCGTGCAGGCCGCTGGGCTGGCGTCACTCACCGGCCTGGACCTGCCCACCATCTCGCTGGCATTGCCGATCGGGATCTCCTTCTACACCTTCCACCACATCTCCTATGTGGTGGACGTCTACCGCGGTGAACGTCCGGCGCTGCGCAATAAGGCCTCGTTCGTCGCCTACATCGCGCTGTTCCCCCAGCTGGTGGCGGGACCGATCGTGCGCTACCGGGAGATAGCCGATCAGCTCACGCAGGTGCGCAGTCACCGGTTGGACGACATTGCCGCCGGATTCCCGCGCTTCGCTCTTGGTTTGATCAAGAAAGTGGTCATCGCCGATTCGCTTGCACCCCTCGTAGATGCCTGCTTCGCCACCCCGACCGACCAGCTGACCACCGCGACTGCCTGGCTCGGGGCGATCGCTTACACCCTACAGCTCTACTTCGACTTTTCCGGATATTCAGACATGGCCATCGGATTGGGGCGCATGCTCGGGTTCAAGTTGCCCGAGAACTTCGCTCGCCCGTACTCCTCGGCCAGCGTCACCGAATTCTGGCGGCGATGGCACATGTCGCTGTCCCGATGGTTTCGCGACTACGTGTATATCCCGCTGGGGGAAACCGCCACGGTGTCGGGATCACTTACCGCAACTTGTGGATCGTGTTCGCCCTGGTCGGGCTATGGCATGGCGCCAACTGGACGTTCCTGTTCTGGGGGCTTTATCACGGCACTGTGCTGGTGATCGAGCGCCGTAGCGGGTGGGGGGTCGCGGATCTCGGTGGGCTGACCGACGCGGTGAGCGCCTCGCTGACTCACCAGCGACTAGCGATCTTGCTGCTGGCTTCCCTGGCTTCCCTGGTTTTCCTGCTGCCAGCCAAACCCATTACCGACCGCTACCTTGAATCGATGCGGTCGCGGCCTGCCGCCGTGCTTCGCATTGGCGTGATGACCGTCGGTCTGCTCTACTCCGCACTCTTGGTCGCCACCGGCACTTTCAGCCCTTTCCTTTACTACCGCTTCTAATCGAGATTCCCTCTGAATCACCCGCCGGTTCCGAGCGTGACTGGCCGACGTCAGGTGCGCGCGCGGGCGTACGGCCCGATAGACGTTGACTGCGACGGCTGCAGCTACGTCCGAACACGCCAACTCGCCCAACACCGTTGATAGCCATCGAGACCTGCGACTATCGGGAGCCCCGAGGCGCAACGCCCTTGGGTTGGGCGGCGGACAGGGTGAGGCAAGCAATCCGGGTGCCTGCCTGGCCGGCCTGACCCGGTCCCGTTGCGGTCTGCATCGCCTCGTGCACCACGATCGATCCCGGCCCCCGGTCGGTGAAGAACAAAAGGCACCGTTGTGCGCGACGTGCCGGAGCCGGTGGCGTCAGTGCGCACGTCCAGCCAGACTTCGTTGCGTGGGTTGGCGTACTCGGGGTCCTTCGATGGCGCCTGGGGTGTGGCGGCGGGATCGATACGATTCTGGTAGTGCGGTCCGTCTAATGCGGGGTCGGCGCTACACGCGTTGGTGTGCGCGTGCACCGCATATCCCCGGTTCGGCAGTAGCCCGGAGACGGTCAATTCCGCGTTGGTGGTTTCGTCCGACGGGTTGAGAGCGACCGTCAACCGGGACCCGACCGGCGCCAATGCCGGATTATAAGTTTCAGAGCCTGAGGCCGCGTTCGGCGCGGTGAGTGCGCCGTCACCATGGAGGGTCACCGCGGATTGCGCGGCCATGCTGAGTCCCTTGTAAGCGCAAGCCGTCGACGTGAGAGCCACGATGGCTACGACCGCGAAGAGTGTGAGCCGTCGGCGCATCAGCCGCCGATCAGTCACCGTTACCGCAGGCAAGCGTTGCGCCATGGCCGAACACGCTGTGTGATGCGGGTAGCTGAGACGTGGTTCCCTCATGGGTGTAGGGTGCCCCACCAGCATGCGGTTGGCGAGCTCTATCGCCGGATGACACCAACCCACACTCGGCGCAGAGGCTACGGACCGGCCGTTTCGTCCGTATCGTCGTGATCATAGTCAGAACTATTGGTTGTCTCGGGCCTGGCAGACGTTGAGTCAATAATTTTATCGGAATTCGCCGGTGTGTCGACGGCGGGATCAGGCCTGGCCGCCTTGCTGGGTGTGGGCGCCATGGACGGAGTCGCCACGACTTTATCGTGGGAACCTGAGTTGGAAACGGGCTTTCCGATAGCGTCCGGGTTGGCTGGCTTGTCTGATGAATCAGGTGCGCCCGGCTTCGCGGATGAGTGCCGCGCGGGGACTGTCTCCGGAGTCTCGGGATCGACCGGAACCGCTGTGCTGTTCGACGTGTCGGGGTTGGTTGATTTTCCTGACTCAGTCGGTGTATCTGAATCAGCCGGCAGGTCTGATCCGGTCGGTGCATTTGGCTTAGCTGGCACATCAAGGTTATCAGATGGATCCGCTTGCGCCGGTGTATCTGATTGAGACGGCGCAGCTGGCTTCGCCGGTGCGACTGGTTGCGTCCGCGTGACCGAAGAGTTCGCAGGATCCGGATTGACTGCCTTCGTCGGATTGTGCGCGGCTGGGACAGCTTGGTCGGCTGGCTGCTGCCGGTGTACGGGAGGGGCCGCCGGGGCTCGTCGTTGCGGCCGTGGCTGCGTAGGCAGTTGCTTTTGAGGTATCGCGATTACGTGCGGCGCCTGGATCACCGGGGCCGTGCGAACTGTTCGCGGCGCGGGTATCTGCGGCACCGCTACTACTTGTGGGGCGGGGACCGAATGGGGTGCGGGGGCCGCTTGGGGTGCGTGGGCCACTGGGGGGGCTGGAATCACCTGGGGTGCCGGAATCACCTGGGGTGCCGGAATCACCGGGGATGCCGGCACAATTGGGACGGCCACCTTGCTGGCGGCGTCCGCTGTGGTCGCATTTTGCGGAGCGCTTCCAGCGGGAGCTGTCTCGAGGGAAACCCGTCCACGGGCCGTGATCTGGTGCTGTTGCCGTACCACCAGGGCGCTCAGTCCGCCGACGGCTACCATGGCCACCACTAGTAAAGCCAGCAGGAGTCCATTCGAGCGCACCCAGCGAACGTTCATCGAAAGCCCCCGTTCGGCTCGACTCCTCCCCAGGAATCAAACCAGATCTACCTCAGCGAAATGGCGGAGATCGACGCTGCGCAATACGCGTACTGACCCTTTCAGTAGCACCGGCCCCGACCACCTGTCAGGGTAGGTCGCCGTTGCGCGGAGGGTCAAGGGCCGGCGTCGCGCACAGCGCCCATTCGACTGCTACTATAACGATGTTACAGAACAGCTCACAGGTGCTGGGAGGCCACGACGATGAGTAACGGCTACCTTGAGGGCAACTACGCTCCGGTGCAGCGGGAAGAGACAATCACCCAGTTGGCGGTCACCGGCACGATTCCGGCGCATCTCGACGGCCGTTACCTCCGCAACGGACCGAACCCCATGGCTGAGGTCGACCCGGCGACGTATCACTGGTTCGCCGGCGACGGAATGGCCCACGGGGTACGCCTGCGAGACGGCCAGGCGCAGTGGTACCGCAATCGCTGGATCCGCACACCCGCCGTTGCCCAGGCGCTCGGCGAGCCCGGCCGCCACCAGGCCCCCATCCGGACCGGGCTTGAGCTGTTGGGCGCCAATACCAACATCCTCAGCCACGCCGGTCGCACGCTGGCGTTGATCGAAGGCGGAGTGACCAACTACGAGCTCACCGACGACCTGGAGACCGTCGGCCCCTGCGACTTCGACGGCACCCTACGCGGCGGCTACACCGCGCACCCCAAGCGTGACCCGGCCACCGGCGAACTGCACGCGGTGTCCTACTCCTTCGGTCGCGGCAATCGTGTGCAGTACTCGGTCATCGGCATCGACGGGCGCGCGCTCCGCACGGTGGACGTCGAAGTCAGCGGCAGCCCGATGATGCACGACTTCTCGCTGACCGAGAACCACGTCGTGTTCTACGACCTCCCGGTCACCTTCGACCCCCGGCAGGCCGTCGCGGTGTCCGTGCCGAGCGCGCTGCGCCCCGTGGCCCGATTGGTGCTCGCCGCGCTCATCGGCCGGGTCCGGGTACCCGAACCGATCATTGCGATGGTCGGGAAGGGAATGCAGGGAAACACGAACCTTCCTTACCGGTGGGACCCTCGCTATCCGGCCCGCGTCGGAGTCATGCCGCGTGCCGGCGGCGCCGCCGACGTCCGTTGGTTCGATGTCGAGCCCTGCTACATCTTTCACCCGCTTAACGCCTACGACGATGGCGACTCGATCGTCTTAGATGTCGTGCGGCATCCGAAGATGTTCGATACGGAGCTGCACGGGCCTAACGAGGGGCCCACGAGCTTGGATCGCTGGACCGTCGACCTCGCCGACGGCAAGGTCCGTGAGACCCGTCTCGACGATCACCCGCAGGAGTTTCCCCGCATCGACGACCGGCTCGTCGGGCGACCGCACCGTTACGGGTACGCGATGCAGACGTCCAGCACCGGGGGCGACGCCGGCGACTCGGTGCTCAAACACGACCTGCGACGCGGCCACACGACCGCGCGGCGTCTCGGCGCGCACCGGTTCGTCGGCGAGTTCGTCTTCGTGCCCAGCTCACCGCGGGCGCCCGAGGACGACGGGGTGCTCATGGGGTTCGTCTACGACGCCAGCACCGACCGCAGCGAACTGACCATCCTTGACGCAGCGAGCTTGGCGACGATCGCCGTGGTCCACCTGCCCGTCCGCGTCCCCTTCGGGTTCCATGGCAACTGGGCGCCGACCCCGACGACGTGACTCACGAGCTCCCGAACGAGAAGTGCCGGTCCGCGGCGGCCGAACTGAAAGTGACGGTCAGCGGGAGGGTGAACGCCTGGCCCTTGCACTTGGCGTCCGCGGTGGCGGCCATCGTCACGGAGACCTCGTAGGCATGGAGGCTGCTCGCCCTGATGAAGCCGACCGGACTGTCGACTGCAGTGCTGGTCAAAGTGCCGGCGGGGCAGCCGCTCACGGTCGCAGCCGAGCTCCCCGCGCTGATCGACGTGACCCGAACGCCGTAGTCCGTGGAGTTCTTGACGTAGACGGGGAACGTCCCGGTCGCGCCGGGGGCCAGCGGGCGGACTTGGCCGTCCGGAGTGACGGTGAGCTCAGCAGAGGTGGTCCCCCCGGTCGCCCCACTACCGGCGGTGCCGATGAAAAATCCCACCCCGACGAGCGTGACGGCGACGAGCAGGGCGAGGCCATCGTAGACGTTGAGGCTACGCACGCTGGTGCCTAAGCTGTTTTCCACCGCAGACTCCCTCCAGGGCCCGACTACTCTCAAGCCCAACCACCCAAGCGCAGTCACCGCACCCGTAGCTGCCGTTGTACCCGATTTCCGACTGGGTTGTCGACTGACAGTGCCGGCATGGCTGCGCTGCGTTGCGTACGGGACAGGTTATTCGGTTGCGTCGCCGCGGTGCCGCCGGGGTGTCCTAGACCGCCTTAGAGGGCTTTGAGCTCCTCGATCACTGCTGCCACGGACGATTTGGCGTCGCCGAAGAGCATCGCGGTGCCGGGGGAGTAGTACAGCTCGTTCTCAATTCCGGCGAAGCCGGTGTTCATCGAGCGTTTGAGCACGATGACCGATTTGCTCTCATCGACGTTGAGGATCGGCATGCCGTGGATCGGCGAGTTCGGATCGTTGCGGGCGGCCGGGTTGGTGACGTCGTTGGCGCCGATCACCAGGGCGACGTCGGTGCGGTTGAACTCGCCGTTGATCTCATCCATCTCTTTGAGCTGCTCGTAGGGCACGTCGGCCTCGGCGAGCAGCACGTTCATATGCCCGGGCATCCGCCCGGCCACCGGGTGGATGGCGTATTTGACCTCGACGCCCTTGTCCTCCAGCAACCTGGCCATGTCCTTCACGACGTGCTGCGCCTGGGCCACCGCCATGCCGTACCCGGGCACCACGACGACCTGGTTGGCATACGCCATCTGGACCGCCGCGTCGGCTGCGTTGGTCTCCCGGTGGGTCTTGTCGCCGAGCTCACGGGCGGGTGCTGCTGCGCCACCTCCACCGAAGCCGCCGGCGACGATGGCCGGGATGGCCCGGTTCATCGCCTTGGCCATCAGGTTGGTAAGGATCGAACCGG
>JBBPZY010000031.1:0-10474 GCA_038276315.1 Mycobacteriales bacterium | reverse complement strand
GGGCCACCATGCGCCTCCCAAGACCGGTCCCGGCGGAGGGTTTCCGCCGGGTTTCCGACAGGTACGATCTTGATAAACCGTACCAGGAGGCTCAGGCAACTCTGTGACCTGCTGGTGTGGTGCGCCGCCAGGGACTCGAACCCCGAACCCGCTGATTAAGAGTCAGCTGCTCTGCCAGTTGAGCTAGCGGCGCTGGTGCCGGACCATGCTCGGCGCGACGGGCAGGACGCTAGCATGCTTGCGGCCACCGGTCCGAATCAGGCCTACGAGAGCAACCGCGCAAGGGCGTCGCGCGTCGGTACACACGTGTCCAGGCGGCGAGCACGCCGAGTCTGTCAGTCCGGGGCGGCAGACTGAAGTCCTTGTAGTAGATAGCGGAAATGGATGGTGCCCGTGGGGGTGAGCAGGTCAGGTCCGGCGACCGGACGCCGGAGCACAGTGTCAGGACTGGTCAGACGTGGTGCATTGATCACGGTGTTACTCATCGTCGGCATGCTCGGGACGTTGTTGGCGGGGTGCAACTCGGGCCACCTCACTGCGTCCATCCCGGCGGCGCACGAGGCCGCCGCACCGCTGCCTCCTCCGGTCGCGGTCATCACCAGCGATCCGGTGAATCAGGCGGCCAACATCTCGCCACTGACAACAATCACGGTGACCGTCGCGAGGGGCAAGCTCGACGAGGTGTCGGTGGTCAATCCGCAGGGCACTCCGGTGGCCGGCCAGCTCCAGCCCGACAGCACAACCTGGAAGACCACCGAGCCGCTGGGCTATGGCAAGACCTACACGATCAACGCCAATGCGGTCGGTGACGACAACCGTCAGGTGCGTAGCACCTCGACATTCACCACCATCGCGCCACGGGCCCTCGCCTTCCCGTCGATCAACCCGCTCAACGGCGAGACGGTCGGCGTGGGTCAGCCGATCTCAATGTATTTCGACGAGCCGATCACGGACAAACAAGCAGCCGAGAACACGATCACCGTCACCACGGACCCTCCTGTCGAGGGCGCCTTTTATTGGTTCTCCAGCAAGGAGCTGCACTGGCGCCCGCAGCAGTTCTGGGAGCCGGGGACCCGCGTTACCGTGGATATCCACGACTACGGCAAGGACTTCGGCAACGGGATATACGGCGAGCAGGACCGTACGTCGCACTTCACGATCGGTGACGCCTTCATTGCCCGGGCCGACGGCGCGGCCCACCAGATGACCGTCGAGATCAACGGTCTGCTGGTGCGTACGATGCCGATCTCCATGGGCAAGCCGAACACTCCCAGCGCCAAGGGGGTCCATGTGGTCACCGAGCGGAACGCGACCAAGGTGATGGACTCGACCACCTTCGGCCTTGCACTCGATGCTCCCGGCGGGTACATCGCCAAGGTGAAGTGGGCCACCCGCATCTCCAATAGCGGCGAGTTCGTGCACTCCGCGCCGTGGTCAGTCGCTCAGCAGGGCAACACCAACGTCAGCCACGGATGCATCAACCTCTCACCGGACAATGCCAAGTGGTTCTTTGACAACGTGAAGAAAGGCGACGTCGTCATCAACGTCAACACTGGCGGCCCAGACCTCAAACCGTACGATGGCTTCGGGGATTGGCAGGTCCCGTGGGGGCAGTGGGTATCAGGCAACAAATAGTCGACCAATAGCCGCTGACATCACTCATCACCGGGCTGCGGCGTGTCTGGCAATCAGACGGTTAGCCCGATCGGCTTCCTCGAAGATCGCCAGATGCGCGCCGTCGAACACTTCGAGCTTCGCCCGGTAGATGGCGGAGGTAAGAGTCTTGGCATGCGGGTTGACCGGCGTGACCGAATCCTGTGAACCGCCGACCACCAGCGTGGGCGTGTTGATCCGACCGAGGGACTTACGACCGTCCCAGCAGGCGATGGCCGTGCAGCACTCGGCGTAGCCATCGTCCGGAGTACGGCGATCATCTTGATCGTCTGTTCCACGAACTCCGGGTGCGCTGCTGCCCACTCCGGAGTAAACCAGTCGGCGACCACGTCGGTCGCTATTCCCGCTGTACTCACCCAACGAACTGATGCTGCCCGCTCGACCCACGGCCCGTGGTCGTCGTAACGGGCGGCGGCGCTGCATAAGACGAGAGAAGACAACCGTTCCGGAGCGTTCGCGGTCAGACAGATGCCGACCATCCCGCCCAGCGACAGGCCGCAGAAGGCCGCCCGCTCGATACTGAGCCGGTCCAGCAGCGCCACCGCATCGACGGCCAGGTCCACGATCGATAAAGCCCCGCCCGGGGCCGGAGATCGGCCGTGTCCCCGATGGTCATATCGCAGCACCTGGAACCGCTCGGCCAGTGCCTCGACCAGCGGATCCCGAATCTGCAGCGTGGTTCCCAGCGGCCCGGCCAAGACCAGTACCGGCGAATCAGATGCCCCGGTGAGCTCGTGGTAGACCTCGACGGTTCATGCCCGAACTGTAATACCAGCATACTAAGGCGCGTCGAGAAACATGGGGTGAGTGACGGGACTCGAACCCGCGACATCCTGGACCACAACCAGGTGCTCTACCAAGCTGAGCTACACCCACCATGCGGCTGTTTCACCAGCGCTGCGAGCAATAATAGCGGCAGCGCTGTCCGGGGTCAGCGCTTGGGCACCTGATCGGTGACAGCCTGGGCCGCGGCCCGCGCTTGCTCAGAGCTAGGGCCTGGTGCCGGCACGAACACGGCACGCCGGTAGTAGGCCAGCTCACGGATGGACTCGACGATGTCAGCCAGTGCCCGGTGCGCCAGACCCTTGGCCGGCTGCGCGTAGTAGACCCGCGGATACCAGCGCCGGCACAGCTCCTTGATGGATGACACATCCACCATCCGGTAATGCAGGTGTCCATCGAGTTCTGCCATGTCGCGGGCGAGGAATGCTCGGTCGGTGGCTATCGAGTTGCCTGCAAGGGGCGCCGAGCGAGCCTCGGGTACCCACGTGCGCACATGGGCGAGCACCAGCCGCTCTGCCTCGGCGAGACTCACGGTGGACCGACGCACCGCCTCGGTCAGGCCGGACTTGGCGTGCATGTCGCGCACCACCTCCGGCATTGAATCCAGCGCGGCGTCGTCGGCATGGATTACCACGTCGACGCCCTCGCCGAGCACCCGAAGCTCGCCATCAGTGACTAGCGCTGCGATCTCGATCAACGCGTCCTTGCCGACGTCCAGCCCCGTCATTTCACAGTCGATCCATACCAGACGGTCGTTCACGCAGTCGAGCCTAGTGTGTACGCGACGCCGCTCACGTCATACTGCACAAACGGCTCGAGCATTCCTGGCACTGCCTGCTCGGCAACGGCTAATCCTTCAGTGGTCTCGACGTCGATGACGGAATACCCACCGCTGCCGGCTGCGGTGGTCGCGGTCACCGTGACCAGACCGGCCCGGCGCTGGAAAAGCGACTGCGACACCGTCCAGCCGATCACCCCGGCGCGCTGCAGCGCGACCGTGTGACGCACTCCGGCGCCATGCCGGGTGACGAGATAGTGGCTGGTGAGTGCGTGCCCAAGGTTGTGGTAGGCGTCCAGCGCGAGCAGCACCGCCACCGGCAGCAGGCCCAGGACGGTCCATGCCACCCAGGCCGGCACCGGAGCAAGCCACAGCGCCGCGGACCCCGCCAGCACCGGCACCGTTGCGCGGACCAGTCGACGCCGCAGGGCCACCAGCGGATGCCTGCGCAACGTGGTGCCGGTGGGGGAGGGATCCTCTGCGAGCACCGCCCCCGACACCCGATGCGCCTCGTTGCGTGGGGCGGGCGGCAGCAGGGTGCCCCGGCCGTGGCCGCGCCGACCGCCCAGCCCGGTCGCCACCGCGATAGTCCGGGCTCCACGCCCGACCCGCAGCAGCGGCGATTCGACCACCTCGACGCCGCGCAAACGACGCTCCTCCAGCGACACCGACCTGGTAGTGAACAGTCCTCGGCGAATCCGTAAGGTTCCGCCCAGCTCACGGAGCAGCGTGAATCCCCACCAAGCTTCGATAAAGATCGATACTGAGCCTCCCAGTGCAATCATCAATACCAGCACCGCGAACGCAGCGATGCCCACCCACAGCGGGGCCATGGTCAGCTTTTCGCGGACACCGCCGATGTCCACGGCATTGGCACCGACATCATTGACGAGTTGCCCGATAGCGCCGGCGACGGCGACCACCGCGACGAGGCTTGACACCGTGAGCGGTGCGAAGCGCAGCCAGGACCAGTTCAACCTGGCCAACTCAGTGGCAGCCGGCGCGACCGTGGCAGCCGAGCGGTCCGGACGGCTGGCGTCGAGGGGATCCAGCAGTCGCTGCCGCACCCGGTCGGCCTCGGCGGCGGAAATAGCGTCGAGAGTCAGCTCACGTGACTCACGCCCCTCGGTGCGCTCCCCGGTCCCGATCTTGACCACCGAGAGTCGGAACAGCCGGTGCACCGGTCCAGCGGTGACGTCGACGCTGCGAATCCGGTCCCGTGGAACCGACCGGGTGCTGCGGAACAGCAAACCCGAACGCAGCTCGACGCGCTCGGTGGTGATCCGGTAGCGGGTGGTGACCCAGCGCAGCATCCCGGCGAACAGTACAACCAGCACACCGACGAGGATGTTGTAGATCCGGCCGCCGACGTCCTGCCTAATGCCGATCACCACCATCACTGCAATCACCGGCATGAATCCGGCAAGCTGGCGCAGCGGAGTAACGGCGAGCATCCAGGGATTGAGGCGCTGCCAGTCGGGCTCGCCTGGCGCGACCTGGATCATGTGGCATCCCCGCGGGTGGCCTGGGTGGTCTCGGTGAGTTGTCCGACGAGGTCGTCGGCCACCGCGCGGTCCAGCCCGGCCAACCGGAGCGCTCCGGCCGCGGATGCTGTGGTGACCGTGACGGTGGCCAGCCCGAACAGCTGTTGCAGCGGTCCACGCTCGGTGTCCACGGTCTGGATCCGAGACATCGGTGCGACCCGCCACTGCTGGTTGATCCAGCCCGTCGAGGTGTAGACGGCGTCATCTGTGGTCTCCCACCGGTGCACCCGGAACCGCCACCGCGGCATCACCAGCAGGTAGCCCAGACCGATGATGGCCACCGCGGCGGTGCTGGGTATCAGCCACGACCGTGCATCGGTCCAGGCGAGCAGGCCGATCACCAGCGGGACCAACACGGCCGCCACCTCGAGAGCGGCCTGGGTGCTCCACCAGATGATCGCGCGCGAGCTGACCCGGTGACGCGGCGGACGCAGTCGCAACGGCTCGCTCATCGGAGTACTCACTGTTATGCCTGGGCCTCCCCGCGACCGACGGCTTTCAGGAAACGTGTCGGAACCTGCGGGACACCATGCGATCGCCCAGCGGTCAGTAGCAGCGCGGCATAGGTGCTCCGGGCCGCCTCCTCAAGGTTGACGGCCCGTTTGTGCGCGAGCTCCACCGAATCAGCCAGCACTGAGCAGCCGTGATGGTCGAGCACCAGGGCGTTGATTCCGCCGGCGACGGCCTCGGCGGCCGCCACCGCGAGCTCAACGCTGCCGGGCTGGTGGAACGGAACGGCGGCGATTTCGCGCAGGTAGTAAGCATGGTCACTCGTGATCAGCGCGATGTCGTAGCCCAGCGCGGTGAGTAGCACGCTGGTCTGCGGGTGCAGATGGATGATCGCGTTGACGTCCGGGCGTCGGGCATAGGTCTCAGTGTGCAGCCGCCACTCACTGGACGGCTGCGGATGCCCAGCCCGCACACCCCCCTCCGGGATACTGATCAGCGAGAACGCGGCGGGCTCCAACCGGTCCAGCCAGCTGCCCGCCGCGGTGATCCAGCACTGGCCGGTGCCAGCGGCGCGGGCCGAGAGGTTGCCGCCCGATCCGATCACCAGCCCGGCACGAACGGCCTCCGCTCCGACGTGTGCGAGCTGGTCGCGCAGGTCACCGCCGGGGTAGCTCACGACACGAGCCTAGAAGCCCTGGTCCGCATGGCCGAGTGGCAGGGCTCACTCCGGTCACTCTCAGTGCTGTAACTCCCAGTAACAGGATGTCCACAGTTACACCTCTATCGGATAGATTACTCGCGGATTCTTCGGTGCATTATCGGCAATGCATACACACAGGGCCAGTGCAGTAGACCGGGACAGCTCATTCACGCTGGAGCCGGCTTGGGTTATGCTGGAGTGGGTCGGGGCCCATACAGCTAACAGTCGTCTCGACGACCTCCTGATTGCCCGGGAATCGCTATGCGAGAAGGGCGAGTTAGGCTGGTCGGTAGCGGCGAGGAAGGTTCGACAATGCTGCTCAGCAAGGGCGCCCGGACAATGGGACGGGTCGGAGCCTTGGTGGCCTCCGCCTCTTCGATGTTGGTCTTCGCCGGGCCTGCCTCGGCGGCGGGGGACACCGCCACATCATACGAATACGGCCACGGACAATTCTCCGTCCAATTGATCGGCGATGAGGTCCGCGATGGCGGAGACCACGACGGCAACGCCGTCGCTCGCCTCGACCTCGACCCAGAGAACGAGAGAGTCTGCTACGTCATCACCTGGCGCGGGCTCTACGGCGACGTCACCGATTTCCACATCCACGCCGCCCCTCGCCGCAGCGACGGTCCAGTATTTGTCGATCTCTTCAATGACCGGCACTTCGACGGAGACCGGAACACCGTGGCGGACTGTGTTCATAGTGACCGATCGAAGATCCGCGCCATTATCGATGAGCCGTCGGACTATTACCTGATGCTCCACACGACCGCACACCATGCGGGAGCGCTCCGCGGCCAGCTGGATTAAGGATCTGCTTTACGCGCGGGAGGTCGAGCCCAATGGCGGCTCGGCCTCAGAAGTTGACCTGGTCCCGAGACAGGCGAGCGAGCATGCCCTCGCAGCTACGCACCACTACCCGGGCCCGGTCGGCAGCGGCACGATCGGACAGCGGGCTCTCGGCGCGCCGCTGCCAACGGGCCAGGGCAGCGGTCACGGCCTCGCGGAGCGCACCGGAGTCCGCGTCGGGTTCCAGGCCCAGACGATTGGGCATCGCGGCGCCCTGGCCGCCGAGCAGCCGTTCAGCATCGGACCGGGCATCAGCCGATAGCGCTAGGTCGGGAGCCCGCAACTCAGCGAGTAGCCGCAGTTCTCGAAATTCGTGGGCGCCAGCCAGGATTCGTTCCACCTCACCGGCCAGCTCGTGGGCCTCGGCGCGCGGTTGTTCCCGCAAGGTGCGGTCGACAAGCAGTAGCGCCGATCGGGCCTTGAGCACGTCGCGGCGCTCGGTGAACTGGGTGGCCAGCACAGTGCGCAGCTCGTCGAGACCGCTGCGCCGCACCAGCTCCTCGGTGAGCCGGGCCGGCTCGCGATGCCCCTGGCGGATCAGGTTCGTCGCCAGTCGCAGCCCGAATAACCCGAACCGCTCCACCAACGCGCTGCGCGTCTGTGTCGGCACGGTCGGATGCGCCTGCGCCGCCACGAACCGGTCCGCCGAAAGCAACAAGGCGTCCAGCTCGGATCGGGATCCCTCGGCCAGCTCGCGCAGCGCGCTGAGCTCCGCTTGCCGGAGCGTCCGAGCAGTCTGCGCGAGCAGGCCGGCCACCGCGACCACGGTCTGGCACAGCCGGCGGACCTTGGGCTCGCTGCGATAACGCCGGGCGACCTGCCGCGCCGAGACCATCGCATCGAGGCGGCCAGCACCGATCTCATCGGCCCGGGAAAGCACCGCGATGGTGTTGACCACCGCAGCGGGGGCGCCCGCCTGATCGTGGAACGACTCGAGAAAGCGCACGTCGGTGGCGTGGAGGTGGCGCATGAGGTAGATGACGGCGTCCGCATCCGACGGCCGGTCGTCCGGCGCGAGCAGTGCGATGGATCGGGCCGAGATCTGGGTCGACAGCGAGGCGATACCGGGGGTGTCGATCAGCGTTGTGGTCCGCAGACTGCGGGAGGGCCAGTCGACGAGCAGTCGCTCGACCTCTTCCGGGGTGCTCCCACGAAGATCGAACTCTAACCGGCCATCGGTCCGGATCAGCGGCAGCTGCCGTGGCAGCCCCATGCGGGGCATCAAAGTGACCCGCGGACTTGCGGCGTCCCGATACCAGGTGACGACCTGCGTGCACTCGCCAGCATCGGTCGGGGCGATCTGCTCCCCGACCAGCGCATTGAGCAGCGTCGACTTTCCGGCTTTGATCTTACCCGCGACGGCTACTCGAAGCGGTTCGTCGAGCCGGTCGATCTGATCGCGCAGCTGGGCAGCCGCGGTCGGGCTGTCGCGGTAGACCTCGACTGCCCGCCGCAACACCGCGCGGACCGCCACGCTGAGGCTAGGAGCCATCGAGGCGTTCACGAACGGTTGCCTGGGGCGGCCAGCAGCGCGCGAGCGTCCTGGCGCACCGCGTCGATTCGCCCTAGCTCGGCCTTGAGCCGGTTGATCTGCTGCTGCCGTTGGGAGTCCTCGGTGTGGGCGGCCTTTTCCGCGGCCCGGATAGACTCAGTCAGCGAACGCTGTAGCTCGGTCGCCACGTCGCTGAAGTGGTCCCGCAGCAGCCGCTGTACCTGGCGCAACCGGTCCCGGCATTCCTTTCCCACGTGGAAGGTGACGTCGTCGATTTGGCGTCGGAGCAGCATCTGAGCCTCGGCCTGTTGCCGCTTCAGGCGGATGTGCTTGTCATCCCGGAGTGTCTTGGTGCCGAGCACCAATCCAGCGGCGAGCGAGACCGGGTTGAACATCGACGCCGCTCCCGCCAGCACGGTCAACATGCCGAACATCAGCATGCCACCGTAGGAACCCCGCATCCCGGTGAGCAGCTTGCCGACGAGTTTGGGATCGTCGGCGTGCGGTGCCGCGAGCTCAGGCACCGCGTCGAGGGTGGTGGGCGTATCGCCCAGCCGCAGCTCGGGAAGCAGCTCGCCGCCGTCTTCGGCGAAGTGCACCGCCACCTGCTGGGCGATCGCCTGGGCCCGCTGGTTGGCCCACACGAAGTTGTCAGAGGTGGCCGCGGCGAGCTGCTGACCGAGCCACTCGGTGAACTGCTCCCAGATCGCGTGGGGATCGGCCTGCTCCAGCGCCGCCTCACCAGTGCGGACGACTTGCCGCATCCGATCGCGCAGGTCGAACTCGATGTCGGCGGTCAGATCGCTCATCCCGTCGTTGAGCGTTTGCTGCCATCGTGACGTGCGGCGTTGCAGATTCTCGGCGCGGGACTTGGCGGCCTCCAGCTCAGCCATCAACGCCGTGCCGCCTTCGGGATTGCACTGCGCTTGTAGTTCTGCCCGCAGCGACACCGCGAGGTGGTCGGTGACGGTGAAGACGTCATGCGTGACGCTGCGGCGGCTCAGCCGGTCGGCCTGCGCCACGGCGTTGCACAGGTATCGCACCAGTGCTGGGAACCCGGACTCATCATCTAGCTGCTTGTCCTCGGCGCGCATCGAGTGCAGGCGCAACGTCGAGGACACGGGCAGCAGATCCGCATCCACATTGGCGCCGGCAAGGTGAACGCGGTCCAGCTCGGAAATCCGCCGCCATTGCGGGTAGAGATCGATCTTGGTGAGCACGCAGGCGACGTTGGGACACAGCTTCATCGCCTGCCGCAGAAAGTCGATCTCCGGTTCCGAGTATTCCTGCGAGGCGTCGGAGACCAGCAGCACGGCATCGGCGGTAGGCAGCGCAGCCAACGTACCGGTGGTGTGTACCGAGCTGAGGCCGCCGACGCCGGTGGTATCCACCAGGGCCAATCCGTCGGCCAGGATCTGGCGCGGGAGGCCGACCTCGGCTCGCAACAGGCCTTGCCGGTTAGCCGGATTGCCGGCCTCGGACACGTGGCTCGCGAGCTCGTCGAGGGGTACCTCGACCCGAGCCATCTCCGCGTCGGATGCACCGTCGCTGCCGCGCACCAGCGTCGCGATGGGGGTCTTCGAGTAGGAGACCTCGGTGGGCAGTGCGGTAGCGATGTCGTCGTCGACCGGGCAGACCGGAGCGTCGACCAGTGCGTTGATCAGCAGGCTCTTACCCTGCTTGAACTCGCCGACCACCAGTACCCGGACGGTGGGGTCGAGCAGCCGCCGGCGGGTGTACGCCAGCCGCTGTAGTAGATCGCTACGATCGCCAGCCTCGATCAAGCTGATCAACCGGTCAACAACGTCCAGGCCCGCCGGTCCTACTTCGCTCACTGGTTGCCCTCTCCTGCTGACTGCCCCGCAGGAGGCTACTCCAGCGGATCCGTGGGGTTGCGGGCCCGGACCGCCCCGAGTACGGGCGGCCGATGGTGACGCACTGTGTCGCTAATACAACGCCTCGTGTTGGCGATACGCAGGCCAGGCGCTGTGCAGTTCGCTTCAGCTCCGCTCTAGGCTGCGGGCTCGCTCGGCCCAGGATCGTCCGAAGAAGGAAGGGGCTCGCGAGGATGAGCTACTGGCTCGGGATCGACGCGGGCACGACCTTCACCGCTGCGGCGATCTGCCGGCAGGAGGGTGGACGGTCTGGGGCGCCTGAGGTGGTGGCGTTGGGCGCCCGGTCGACCGCGGTGAGTTCGGTGCTGT
>JBBPZY010000030.1:0-20211 GCA_038276315.1 Mycobacteriales bacterium | reverse complement strand
TTTCAGCATGAGAGCCCGCACTGGCTGGTCGGTCAGGGACGCGAGGACGAGGCCCGAGCGGTCCTCGAGCAGGTCCGCGCCGACAGCGACATCGACGCCGAAATCGCCGAGGTCCGCGAGTTGTCCCGGCGCACGTCCACCGCCCGCGACCTGCTCAACCCGAAGATCCGCCACGCGCTGACCATCGGGATCGCGTTGGCGATCTTTCAACAGATCACCGGCATCAACACGATCATCTATTACGCGCCGACGCTGCTGTCGTCCGCCGGGTTCGGGCACTCCGCCGCGCTCCTGGCCAACGTCGGCTTCGGCGTCGTCAATGTGAGCATGACGCTGGTCGCGATCTGGCTGCTCGACCGCACCGGCCGCCGTCCACTGCTGCTCAGCGGCACCACCGGCATGGCGGTCGGCATGCTGCTGCTCGCGCTGACTTTCCTCATCGGCGGAAGTCAGCTGCACGGCCTGGGTGCCGTCGTCGCGATCATCGGGTTGTTCGTCTACACCGGGTCGTTCGCGGTCGGTCTGGGCCCGGTGTTCTGGCTGCTGATCAGCGAGATCTACCCGGTCAAGATCCGCGGTCAGGCGATGAGCGTGGCCACCATCGCCAACTGGGGCGCGAACTTCGTGGTCACCGTCTCGTTCCTCAGCCTGCTCGCCGCGATCGGCGATGACGGCACGTTCTTCCTGTTCGGTTTCCTGACCCTGGTGGCGCTCGTCTACTTCTACCGGCAGGTGCCCGAGACCAAGAACCGCACCCTGCCGGAGATCGAGCGTGAGCTAGGCCTGCCGCACGGCGCGATGAGCCAGGCCGCATCGTGAACGCCTACCCGTGGCCACTTCATCCTGGCACGACCTCCGTCGACCGAGCAGTGAGGAGATGACTGGCGTGAAGGCGATCACCGTGGTGCCCGGTAAGCCCGAGCAGGTGCAGGTCAGCGACCTGCCCGACCCGCAACCCGAGTCGGGGACCCTGCTGGTGGCCGGACGGTTGCTGGGCATCTGCGGCACCGATGTCGACATCGTCGACAACGGCTATGGCTGGCCACCGCCGGGACGGGATCGGTTGGTGATCGGTCACGAGTCGCTGGGCACCGTCGTTGAGGCCCCTACCGGCAGCGGATTCACTGCGGGAGACCTGGTCGCCGGGATCGTGCGCCGTCCCGACCCGGTGCCCTGCGGACCGTGCTCTGCCGGTGAGTGGGACTTCTGTCGCAACGGCAAGTACACCGAGCGCGGTATCAAGGAACTCGACGGATACGGCGCTCAACTCTGGCGCGTCGAACCCGACTTCGCCATCCGCCTCGACCCCAGCCTGGGCGACTGCGGGGTGCTGCTCGAACCGGCGTCGGTGCTGGCCAAGGCCTGGGAACAGACTGATCGGATCTTCACCCGTGCCACCTGGCGGCCCACCGTCGCCCTGGTCACCGGCGCCGGCCCGATCGGCCTGTTCGCCGCCCTGCTCGGTGTGCAGCGGGGGCTGCAGGTCCACGTGCTCGACCGCAGCGACGCCGGACCCAAGGCGCAGCTGGTCGCCGGCCTCGGTGCGACGTTTCACACCGGCGACGTCACAGACATCGGCGTCACCCCCGACGTGGTGATCGAATGCACCGGCCACGGACCGCTGGTCTTCGAACTCGCCGAGGTCGTCGCCCCCGACGCGGTCATCTGCCTGACCGGCATCTCCTCGGGCACCCGCACCGTGGCCATCGGCCTGGACCAGCTGAACAAGGCGATGGTGCTGGAGAACACGGTGCTGTTCGGTTCGGTCAACGCCGGCCGGCGCCACTACCAACAGGCCGCCGACGCCCTGGCCAAAGCCGACCGCCGCTGGCTGGAGCGCCTGATCACCCGACGGGTCCCGATGAGCGGTTTCGCCGACGCCCTGCACAAGAACGACGACGACGTCAAAGTCGTCGTCGACCTGAACACCTGACCAGCCGACGGGGTGGACGCAGTAATGGAGAAACCGAACCCGGGCAGCTGGGACCACCCCGGCAGCAACGGCATGCATCGGGAGCCCGCCCCCGCGGATCTGCCCGCTCCCGCCCCGTCGAGCGTCTCACCGGCGACGATGCGCAGCTTCCGGACACAGTTGACGCTGGGCGAGGATATTGTTGATCCGCTCACCTGGGCCGGCTCGGTGCCGCAGGTAGACGGGATCGCCCCCCGGGTGCGGGTCGGGCGCAGCCGTTGGTTCAACCTGCTGTGGCTGCTCCCGATCGGGTTCGTGATCCTGATCGTCGCGGTGGCGGCCGCGAAGGGCCTGCGGCACACCCCGTCGGTGCAGCAGTTCATCCAGCGCTACCCCGGCACCGTCTATCCACCCAATGCGCAGGCAAATGCCGGCTTTCCGGCGTGGGTGGGCTGGCAGCATTTCCT
Source organism: Mycobacteriales bacterium (assembly GCA_038276315.1). GTDB lineage: Bacteria > Actinomycetota > Actinomycetes > Mycobacteriales > Pseudonocardiaceae. Next base: position 17,832 of record JBBPZY010000030.1, on the reverse strand, counting down.
CAACCTGTTCTTCCTGATCTTCATCATCCGATCCGGGGTGCAGATCCTCTCCGATCACCCGCGGCTGTACTGGACCCGGCACAGCACCCCGGGCCGGGACTGGTTTCGCATCCAGAAACCCGTTCCCGCCAATCCGCTGTGGACGGCGAAGAAGGACTCGATCAGCCTGCCCGGTCAGGTTGGCCTGCCGGGGATCCGGCACTCCATCGGGCTGGCCCGCTGGTGGCACCTGGGCACCGACACCCTGTGGTTGCTCAACGGCGTGGTTTTCTACGTCTTGCTGTTCGCCACCGGGCAGTGGCGCCACGTGATACCGACCAGCTGGGCGGTGTTCCCCAACGCGCTGTCGGTGATGATCCAGTACCTGTCGCTGAACTGGCCAACCGAGAACGGGTGGGTGGCCTACAACGGCATGCAGCTGATCGCCTACTTCATCACGATCTTCGTGGCCGCCCCGCTCGCGCTGATCACCGGCCTGGGCATGTCACCAGCGTTGTCCACCAGGTTCAAACCGATCAGCAAGGTGTTCTCCATCCAGCTGGCCCGCTCCCTGCACTTCCTCGTGCTCTGCTACTTCCTGGTGTTCATCGTCTTTCACGTCGCGCTGGTGTTCATGACGAGCATGCTGATCAACCTCAACCACATGTACGCCGCGCGCAACACCGACAGCTGGGTCGGCTTCTGGGTCTTCGCCGCCTCGATGGTGGTGGTCATCGTCGGCTGGGTCGCCGCGACCCCGTTCACCCTGCGACACCCCCGGGTGGTGCAACGGGTCGGGTTCGCGCTGATCGGCCCGGCGCAACGGCTTTTCGAACACCTCGACACCACCCCCGGCGAGTACACCGAGCGCGACATCTCGCCCTACTTCTGGCACAACGGCCAGTACCCCGACTCACCGGAGTACACCGCGCTGCTGGCGGGCAACTTCGCCGACTACCGGCTGCGGATCAACGGCCTGGTCGAGCACCCTGTCGACCTCGATCTGGTCCAGCTGCGGGCGCTGCCCTACCAGGAGCAGATCACCCAGCACTTCTGCATCCAGGGGTGGTCGGGCATCGCCAAATGGGGTGGAGTGTCGATGCGGACCATCATGGACCTGGTCACACCACAACCCGAGGCGAAGTGGGTCGTGTTCTACTCCCTCGGCGACGGCCCGGATGAGGGAATCTATTACGACGCACACCCCATCGAACAGATGAGCTACCACCTCACGATGTTGGCCTACGACATGAACGGTGCGCCATTGTCCTTCGGCCACGGCGCACCGCTTCGGCTGCGCAACGAGACCCAACTCGGCTTCAAACAAGTCAAGTGGATCAAGGGTCTGGAATTCGTTGCGCACTTCTCCGAGATCGGCGGCGGCTACGGCGGCTACAACCAGGACCACGAGTTCTTCGGCTACCGACAAACCATCTGAAATCCACTCACCACGACCACCCACAGAGGAGACCGCTTTGAGCATCGAGATGGATCGAACTGAACTTGACCAGGTACCCGACGCCGTAGTCGGTGCCCTCGGCGGAGCACTCACCAGCGTCGGGATCCCCAAGGACGGGGTGCCGAAATATGCGGCCGACCTGCGCGCCAACCGGTTCCTCGTCATCGCGCACGGCACACCCAACGAGGTTCAACAGGCTCGTGAGCTGCTGACGCACACCGACCACCACCGCATCGACCACCACAGCTCGGCACCACAAGCCTCGTAGCCTCCGCGAATACGCGGCAACGTTGGGCGTTGATGCCGGTGAGCAGACCATGACGGGCCCCATTGCGGAGTACCATTGGTGTCACCGAGGGTCTTTCGCACGCCGGCTTCCACGCCGGCCTCGCCCCTGGCGATCAGCGGTTGGCCCCGATGCGGGCCTGGATCGAGGCTCCCATGGCAACCCTTGTTTGACCTCAGCATCGTGCCTGCAGGATCGCCGGCTGAATACTTTTTTTGAGGAACACCATGAACCTGAGCATTCTGATCATCGTTCTCGCCGTCGTCGTCCTTCTGCCACTGGCACTCGCACTCAAGATCATCAAGCAGTATGAGCAGGGTGTGCTGTTCCGGCTGGGCCGGGTACTGGGCATACGCGAACCAGGACTGCGGATGATTATCCCGTTTGTCGACGTACTGCATCGGGTGTCGCTGCGGATCATCACGATGCCGATCCAATCCCAGGGCATCATCACCCGCGACAACGTCAGCGTCGACGTCTCGGCGGTGGCGTACTTCCGGGTGGTCGACGCGGTGAAGTCGGTCGTCGCGATCGAAAACGTTTACGCCGCGATCGACCAGATCGCCCAGACCACGTTGCGGAAGGTCGTCGGTCAACACACCCTCGATGAAACGCTGTCCGAAACCGACCGCATCAACCTCGACATCCGCGAAATCCTCGACGTCAGCACCGTCGACTGGGGTGTGGAAGTGACCCTGGTGGAACTGAAAGACATCCAACTACCGGACAGCATGAAACGGGCCATGGCCCGCCAAGCCGAGGCCGAACGGGAGAAGCGCGCGAAGATCATCAACGCTGAGGGCGAGTCCCTGGCCGCCGCCGCGCTCGGTGACGCCTCAGACATCATGATGGCCCACCCCCTCGCGCTGCAGCTCCGTAACCTGCAAAGCCTGGTCGAGATCGGCGTCGACAAGAACACCACCGTCGTGTTCCCCGCACCCCTGATGAGCACCATCGGCGAACTCGGCTCCTTCCTCGCCCGCGAAACCGCCGCCGCGAACCCACCGGCACCGGTCACCACCGCCAGCAAGCCGACGCGCGTGGACCTGGCCGCAACGAACGGAGCACACGAATCCAACTAGCACTGGGCTGCGCACCGAGCCTCACCGGTGCGCAGCCCAGTCCGCTCACCTGGAATCTACGAAGGGCAGGCTCGAATGAAGCAGTTGGACCCCGCGAGCACCCCAGGCGCCCGAGTCCCCCTGAGCAGTGACGGACCCGACGGCGCAGGGGTCGCGGCCGCGAACATCATCGTCAGCGGTCACAACGTCGAGGTGCCCGAGCACTACCGGGCGCACGTGGCGGAGAAGATGGCCCACCTCCAGCGCTACGACGACACGATCGACCACTTCGACGTCGAGCTATCCCATGAGAACAACCACCGGCAGTCCAAACTCTGCCAGCGGGTCGAGATCACCGGCACGGGCAGCGGCCCCGTCGTGCGGGCCGAAGCCAGCGGACCGGACTTCTACACGACCCTGGCCGCCGCGCTCGGCAAGCTCAAGACCCAGCTACACCGCAGCCACGACCGCCGCCAGGTCCACCACGGCCACCGAACCCCCACCTCGGTCGCCCAGGCCACCAGCACACTTCCGGTCGCAGACATATCGACACCAACCACGGCCCGGTCCTAAGGCCAGCGGCTCCCGCACCTTCCAGAAGTGAGAATGAGGTCCCGACATGATGTGGTGGTATGGCAGTGGAATGAGCGGTTGGGGTTACGCCCTGATGACTCTGGGCATGGTGCTCTTCTGGGCCCTGGTCATTTTCGGGGTGGTCGCCCTGGTCCGGTACGTGGCTCGCAACGACCGGTCGACGGCCGTCCGGCGCTCCCCGGAACAGATGCTGGCCGAGCGATTCGCTCGCGGCGAGATCGACGAGCAGGAGTACCACCAGCGCCTGGATGCCCTGCATGGCCGGCACCGACCGACCGTCACGCCCTGAGTTAGCCCTGGTCCTGGTCGCGAGTGGGTGCTGAAGCCAGACGATCTCCGGCCGAAGGCTCAGCGCCGGGCCGCTGGCACCTTCTGATCGGGCAGGTGAGGAGTTCCGATGACGCCGAGCGCGGGAGGCGACGTGGATCGGGCCGTGCCGCATTTCGCGCCCGGCATGCTCGCCGAGCTCGATGACCGGTGCGCCGCTATTTCGTCCCACGCCGTCCGCGACGGCACGCCTTCGGCCTTCGGCGGTCGTCAGCCTGACGATGCGCGCACCACCATGCTGCCCGACCGGGTGTGACCTGGCACGCCGAGTGCCCCGAGGTCATCGTGGCCGACTTCGATCCGTTCCCCGAGCGACCGCGGGATGCGGGTACGCATCGACGAACACGGCGCGGTGCGCAGCGTGTGGGCCCAGCGTTGGGGGCCTATGGGACGGCACACAGTCGGTTACCTCCCATGCGGTGGCGTGGTTCACGCGCGACGGCGTTTCGGCGACCTGGTCGTGCCGAGCGAGATCACGGTTCATGACGGGTCAGTGCCCCACTCCGGCTAGCGCGAAGAACTCCTGCCGGGAGCGCGCGTCGGCCCGCAGTGCTCCGTGCAGTGCTGAGGTCACGGTGTGCGAGCCGGTGGCTCGAACGCCTCGCAGTGACATACACAGGTGTTCGGCTTCGATCACCACGCCGACGCCCTTGGGGGACAGATGCTTGTCCAGCGCGTCGGCGACCTGCTGGGTCAGCCGGTCGGCGAACCTGCAGGTCCCGAGCGAACAGTTCGACGACCCGGGCCAGCTTCGACAGCCCCAGGATGCGCTCGCCGGGCAGGTAACCGACGTGGGCGATGCCATGAAAGGGCAGCAGCAGCCGCCGGGGTCAGGGTTGTCTGGGTCGCCACCGCGGGGAGAATGCCACTAGCGGGCCGGCTAGTTAGGTTCGTGCGCTCCGTTTGCTGCCGCCGAGCAGATCGGTTTGCTGTCGGTGCCAGGTTCGTGCGCCAGGGGATTGATGACGACGACCGGGCAGGCGGCGTGGGCGGCCACGTACTGGCTGACCGAGCCGAGTAGCGCTCCGAGGATCTTGCCGTGCCCGCGGGAGCCGACCACCAGCAGCTCCGAGTCCTCGGCCGCCTCCAGCAGCACCTCGGCCGGATGCCCCTCGACGGCCGCGGTGGTCACCGTCTGGTCCTGAACCGATACGCCGGCATCGGCCAGCGCGGTCACCAGGATCTCCTCGGCGGCGCTGATCGGATGAAAGTCGCCGACCGTGCGCATGTCACCGAAGGTCGATTCCACCGGGGACTCCCAGGCGGTCACCGCATGCAGCGCCACGCCGCGCGAGGACGCTTCCTGGACTGCCCAGCGCAACGCGGTCAGCGATCCGGGTGATCCGTCCACGCCGACCACGATCCCACCCACCGGCGAGCGCGGGTCCGCACCCTGTGGAGTGGCCATCAGCCGGTCCCGTCCTCGTCGCCGAGCAGCTCCGCGAGCAGGATGGTCTTACTGATCTCGGCGCGACTGGCGGCGGTGAGCAGCGTCAGCGTCTGATGCTGCGCCAACTCGTGCAGGTGCTCCAGCGCGTCGGCCCGCCCGGGATCTTCCAGTTCTCGGCGGTAGCGGCGACCGAACTCCTCGAACCGGTTGGGGTCCTGACCGAACCAGGTGCGCAGCGCCGTCGACGGGGCGACCTGCTTGCACCATTCGTCAAGGTCCGCCCGCTCCGTGGTCAGGCCGCGCGGCCAGATTCCATCGACCAGCACCCGGACGCCATCATCCGGTGTGCGCTCGTCATAGACCCGACCGACCCTCACACGCGACCGTCTTATCATCTCTGGCTCCTGGCTGGCGTCGTCATCGTCGGCGCGGACCGCAGCATGAACGGACCGCAGGATCGTCGCGGCGCTCGTCGCAGACAGTGACCGCGTGTTGTTCTGAGCGCGAAGCCCCGCTGAGGCCACCGCCCTCGTTCGCCCATGTCGCCATCGCCAGGTCGCAATCGGCGACAGCTTCTCTCATCCGACCCCGTCGAGGGCGAAGCGTGCGGACACGGGATCCGTCAGCGCGCTGAACTCGGTCCGCGGAGATGTCCGGATACCCCGCTCGCGCGGTCATGATCGCATCGCACCCGTGTTGATCGACACCAGCTGCCATCACAAAACCCCTGCCCCACCTCCTGGGTGCTGGCCACCAGGGTCCGGGGCGGTCAAGAACTACCTAAGGACTACCACCTCCGACTACGAACGAAACCAATCACGGACTGCCCGACCGGGGTGTTACCTGGCGCCTACGCTAACCTCCGACGCTAGCCACCCATGTGTGATGGACGTCGGGGTCCGGGACGCACATCTCTGCATACCGGGCCGGCCCCCGCCAGGGCAACCGCTGGCCAAGCGCCTCAGCGTCGACCCAGGTAGGCGTAGCGTCGGAGTTACCGATGGCACCTCGAGCGTCTAGTCGGTGTAGGTCCTCACCGGTCGGCTTCGACCGAGGACAGGAGTGCCGGCATGACGCCGGATCAGCACGCCGCGCCTCCACCGGCCACGAACATCGGACCGCCCCAGATGACGCCGCGCCTACAGCCCAAGACGATTGTGCCGACAACCACCGGCCAGGTCGAGTGGGTCGATGATGTCGTGGAGCGGTGCTGATCTGGGCGCATCCGCACGGGCGTCGTGTCCGGGGTGCGGTGGCGAGTCCGGTCGGGTGCACAGCCGGTATGAGCGCGAGCTCCGGTTCGTGCGTTGTCACGTGGTGGTCACAGGCATCAGTCAGATCCTGATACGACGTCCGACGTGCACAGGGCCGGTGTGGTGCTCGGCGCGGTGGGCGCCGCTGGTTGCACTCGGCGAGTAGTGCGCGTGTGACCCGCCCTTAGGTCCGCAACCGGCCGGTGGGTTCCACAAGCCTGGGAGCACTCGGCGAGCAATCGGTCGCCCGCTGTGGGATGCGTGAGACTACTTTCCCCGTGTTGCTTGCCGAGATGCTCACCGTAGTTCTTTTCAGCATCCTTGTAGTCAACGTGGTTTTTTCCGACCCATCCGTCGGTGCATTCGCCCCAATACACTGTGTCGCCTGCCAGTAACCGAAAGCGGTTTCCCCCTCGTTGCGTCGAGCTGCTGGTGCGGTGTCCGACTAACTGCCGTCGGGCTCTTGGCTTTGGACTACGTCAAGTGTGTCACGTCGGCTCTATAACTAACCTACCACCGCTGGGCTGTGCGCTTGTGTGCGAACGACGCGAAAGAATCGTAAAAATCACAAGCGGAGGGGAGTAGCGCGAATATCACAAAGGCTACAAAAAGAACGAAAATGATCGAAAGGTTTGGGTTGACACATTCACCACACCAACGCGGAGGCCGCCGGCGGTCTGCTACCCAGCGCCTGCGTGGGCCAGCTCGGTCAGGTTGAGCGGTGCCAACGCGCTGATCAGGTGCAGCGTGGTCAGCTGTAACAGCGTCACCCCCTGCACGCCCAGACCGCGGGACCGGCGGCGACCACCGCCGCTGGTGGGCGACGAGCCAGACCACATCCTCGGCGTCACCACCCCCACAGGCTCGCCACCGCTCGCACGCCACCCGCCCGACCGGGCACGCACAGGCCCCCCATCAGCCACGCGGCAGAGCAACCACCGACCGACACGAGCCCGGGTGGGGTCACAGGTCGCGGGACAGTTCCGTCAGCAAGCCTTCGGCGGCCGGTCCGAGCTGACGGACGCAGTCGCAGTCCTGGCCGTGGGCGTCGCGATGCCAGGCGATGAGGTGTTGCAGCGCGATCTGGTTGACGCGGTAGTCGTGCTCGGCGGTGATGCGATCGGTGTCGGCCTGCCGGTTCTGGCTGAGCAGGATCAGCGGGGCGGCGTAGGCGGCTTGCGTGGAGAACACCAGGTTGAGCAGGATGAACGGGTACGGATCCCAGCGCTGGATCACGACGAGCAGGTTCAGCGCGACCCACGCCGCCACGATCACCGTCTGGATGATGATGAACCGCCAGGACCCGAAGACGGCGGTGACCTGATCGGCGACCCGTTCCCCGGGACTGCGCCCGTCCATGCGGCGACGGTTGGCCGGATGCCGCCATCGCGAGGGCTTCCGGGCCGCAGCGGCCGGGACGTCTTTGCTCGTCATGCCAGCCAGTGTCGACCGCTCGGGCGCCGCTAGTTGCTCGTCGGTCACCAACTCGGCGTGAATGTCCTGTTCAACGTGGCATCACCGTCGATGCTGCGACACGTCATGGTTGTCGCCCGTCGAGTTGGTCCGCCCGCCGTGGTGTGGTTGCGGCGGTGAGGAAGCGGGTCGGATCGCTGCCGGCGCGGGCGCCGGTGGCGATCCACCGGCGAACCCCGTCCGGATCGCGGCGGCACAGCTCGTCAAGACACGCCCGGCGCCAGGCGACGATGTCGTGGGCGACGCGCGGGTCGGTGACGCACAGCAACACACCGTAGCTGTTAAATTATCCCAGAATTCGCGTGACCGTTGTAGGGCCGACCAGCCCCAGCGCAGCGCCGGATCCCACCCCAGCCACCATTTCGCCGCCAGTACGATCGTCTGAGCACGGCATCGACGCGGGTCCGAGGGAAGGCGATCGGCATGCCACACCGGCAGCCTCGCCCCGGCTCGTGGGGGCGCCCATGAGGCCCGACGATCCCGATTTCCCGGCCCACCTGGCTGCAGGCGCGAGCAGCCTGGCCGAACTGGACGAGTCGGTGATCAACTGCCGGGCCTGCCCGCGCCTGGCGGCCTGGCGGGAGGAGATCGCCCAGGTCAAGCGCAGCGCCTTCGATGACTGGGAATACTGGGGACGGCCCGCGCCGGGTTTCGGGCCTGCGGACGCCGCGCTGGCCATCGTCGGTCTGGCACCGGCCGCACACGGTGCCAATCGAACCGGCCGGATGTTCACCGGTGACCGCGCGGGTGACGTGCTCTACGCGGCGTTGCACGAGGTCGGGCTCGCGTCGCAACCGTCCTCGACTGGCCGCGGCGACGGGCTGGAGCTGCATGGGGTTCGTGTCACGGCGCCGCTGCACTGTGCCCCGCCGGCCAACAAACCCACCCCGCACGAGCGGGACACCTGCCGGCCGTGGCTGGCCCGCGAGCTGGACCTGCTGCGCCCGACACTGCGCACGGTGATCGTGCTTGGCCGATTCGGGTGGCAGGCGTTACTCCCCGTTCTGGACGACGCGTGTTGGCGCGTGTCCCGGCCGCGGCCGGCATACGGGCACGGCGCGCACGTCGTGCTGCCGGCCACCGACGGCGGCACCGAACTGAACCTGCTCGGCTGTTATCACCCCAGCCAGCACAACGTGTTCACCGGACGGCTCACCCCGGCCATACTCCGCGAGGTGCTGGTTTCCGCGGCGAGTCTGGCCGGCCTTTAGACCCGAGACGTCAGCTCGGGGGGACCTCGCCGGTCTCCACCACGTACTGGGCCACCTCCCGCAGCTTGATGTTCAAGTGTTGGGAGGCTCGGCGCAGCACCGCGAAGGCCTGATCGGCGGTGATGCGCTCGCGCTCGATGAGGATCCCCTCGGCTTGGCCGATCACCTCCCGGGAGGTCAACGCGCCGCGGAGGTTCTCGACCCGGCGGAGCTCACTGCTCAGGGAGATGGTTGCGTCCTCGCGCGTCTGCGCGGCGCCCAGAGCGACACCGGCGTGGGCGGCGAAGATCAGCGCCTTGGTCCGGTCGGTGGCGCCGTAAGCCCGAGGCAGGCGTGCGTAGAGATTGAGCGCCGCGAGCGTCCCGTTATCCGACAGCCGGTACGACAGCAGGCTGCGCATGCCCAGCGCGACGGCCCGAGGACCGAAGCAGGGCCAGCGCGGGTCGGCGGCCAGATCCTCGACATAGACGACCACCTCGGTGGTGATGGCATCCAGGCAGGGGCCCTGGCCCGTCTCGTACTGGAGGGTGTCGATCTTCAGGGCGATCGGGTCGGAGTACACTGGTGTGGTGGCCTCAGTCCCGGTCAGCACGGTGATGGCGGCCGCGTCACATCCCTCGACGGTGGCCACGGCGAAGTCGACGATCTGTTGCAACGTGCCCCGGACCGTCGGGTCGGCGAACAGGGTACGGGTGATCTCAGCGAACGCAATGGCCAGCTCGCCGTAACGGTGGCCGGTGTCTGCCATGACTTCCCAAAACCAGCTCACCCGATTGGCCGCTGAGCTGTGGAGGATGGTTTCCCCGCTGGGAATGGTAGCGTCGTAGTGCCTTCTACAGCGAGGGTCCGGTGGGCATTTCATGCCCCCGCAGACCGTGAAGGCAGGGCCCATGCCGCTTCCTCTACTGCCCAGATTGCCGACGGTGGGCAGTCCGTCACCACGTCCAGCAGGTCCCCCAGGGGACAGTGGAGTGACGGCTCCGGCTGATTTCGCGGTTTCCCTTACCTTCGACAGTGACCGCACGGTGGTGGCCATCCGGGGCGAGCTGACGTTCATCGATGCAAGTGGGCTTAGGCAGGTGGCCCGAGTCCTCGCCGACCTGCGCACCCAGCGCGGCGGCCTCACCATCGTCTCGCCGTCGGCTATGACCTACAAGATCCTCAAACTCACCGGGTTCACCGAACTGCTGAACATCGACCTACCGGTGCCGACCAGGCCCGCGACGTCGCCGAGGGAGTCGCTTCGCCGAGCGTGGCCCGACCAGGCCCCTGGACCAGGTGTCTTTCCTGGCCGGTCCTGGGGCGCGGTCACGACGATCCCGCTGCAGTACGAGAACCGGAGGGCAGCGCTATGACCGACATCACGCAGCTGATCCTGGATGATCACGAGGCGTGTCGTCGGGAGTTCGCCGCTCTGGACGACACCGACGAGCCCGATCAGTGCCGCAGGATCTGGGAACCCCTCGCGGTACTGCTCGACGTCCACGCCGCGACCGAGGAGGCGATCTTCTACCCGCAGGTGCTGCGCCGTGGCGACGACGCCGAGGCCGAGACCATCGATGCGATCAGTGACCACAACGACATCCGCGACGGGATACGTGAGGCAGCCCGGCACCCGATCGCCAGCTCACCGTGGTGGGACGCCGTCCGCAAGACTCGGGTGGCCACCAGTGATCACATGGCCGAGGAGGAACGCGACGCCCTCGCCGATTTCCGGCGCAACGCCCCGACCGGTGCGCGCGAGGATCTGGGACACCAGTTCCTGAGGTTCAAGACCGACCATTGCGACGCCCGGGACCTGGATACCGGCGACAAGGACCCCCAGGGGTACGTCCGCGCGGTACAGGACCAGTTCTCACCCGGCGGCGAGAGCGCCTCGCTGGGTATCGGCAGTCTGAAGGGACGTTGATGATGACGGATCATCTGTTACGTGGGTACGCGCCGATCCCGGCCACGGGGTGGCGGCAGATCGATGAGGAAGCCAAGACCCGGCTGACCGCCAGGCTGGCCGCGCGCCGGCTGGTCGACTGGTCGGGCCCGCAGGGCTGGGCGCATTCCGCCACCAACCTCGGCCGGACCACATCGCTGGAGACCGTACCGCCGGGGACGAAGTTCGAGACGGTCATCGCCCGGCAACGGCGGGTGCTGGCGCTGTGCGAGTTCCGGGTGGGCTTCACCGTGGAGTGCTCCGGGCTCCAGGATGCCGAGCGTGGCGCCACCGACGTGGACTACGCCGATCTGGACCGGGCCGCCCACGACGCCGCTGTGCTGGAGAACCGCGCGGTGTTCCACGGCTGGCCCGAGGCGGGGATCACCGGGATCGTGGAGTCGAGCTCTCATCCGGCGTTGCCGCTGGGCAAGGACGCCAACGCCTACCCGCACGCCGTCGCCCAAGCCACCGAGCTACTGCGCCTGGCAGGCATCGAGGGGCCGTACGCCCTGGCCATCGGCCCGCAGGGTTACACCCGGGTCGCAGAGACGACCGAACACGGCTATCCCGTGGCGCAGCACCTGAGCAGGATCCTCGGCGGAGAGGTGGTCTGGGCCCCGGGCCTGGACGGTGCCCTGTTGGTGAGCAAGCGGGGCGGCGATTTCATCCTCGAGGTCGGGCAGGACTTCTCGATCGGCTACACCCGGCACGACGCCGAGCTGGTGACGCTGTACCTGGAGGAGAGCTTCAGCTTCCGCGTCACCGAACCCGACGCCGCCGTCGTCCTGACCGATGGGTAGCGCGCCGGGGTCTGCTGCGGGACCCGCGCCCCTCGGGCTGACCGGTGTGCCTGACGAAGCCACCATGCGCCGAGCGGTGGAGTGCGCGGTGCGCGCGCCGTCGATATACAACTGTCAACCGTGGCGGTGGCGAGCCAGCGTCAGCGACGGGGTGGACCTGTTCGCCGACCCGGACCGTCACCTGATCACCACCGACCCGCAGGGCCGCGATCTGCTGCTGAGCTGCGGCGCGGCACTGCACCACCTGACGGTGGCGTTCGCCGATCTCGGCTGGTCGGTCCAGATCACCCGGTTGCCCGACCCGGAGAACGTCCATCACCTCGCCCACGTGCAGCCACGACCCGTAGCCCCGCCCACGGGCATGGCGCGGCTGGCTCGGGCGATCCCACGCCGGCACACCGACCGCAGACGCTTCAGCGCCGACCCAGTCGCGGCGGAACTGCTCGACACCCTGGTCGAGCAGGCCGCCAGCTGCGGGGCCGAACTCTACGTCGTCACCGACACCACGACCCGACGACACCTGATCGAAACGATCACCGCGTCGGCGAGTCTGCAGCGACAGCAACTGGGCTACGCCGCGGAGATCGCGCGGTGGGCCGGGCGTTACGCCGGTTCGGATGACGGCATCCCACCCGGCACCGTCCCCAGCGGGCTCAGCCGCCCGGGTGATGTGCCGATGCGGTCGTTTCGCCAGGGCACCCTGGCCCAACCACCGCACAGCTTCGAGCACGAGGACGCGTCGGTGCTGATGGTGCTGGGCGCCGATCGCGATGACCGGCTCGCCGCGCTGCGCGCCGGGGAGGCGACCAGCGCCGTCCTGCTCGCCGCCACCGATTTCGGGCTCGCCACGACACCGCTGAGCCAACCCCTGGAAGTGGCCCAGACCCGGGCCTCGATCAGCGCCCACATCGGCCCCCAGCTGTTCGCCCAACTGGTGCTGCGCGTGGGATGGGCGGACCGCGGCGCCCCGGAGCTGCCGCCCACCCCCCGACGCCGACTCGACCGTGTTCTGCTGCCCAGCCGTTGATCTCCACCGCGCCGGTAATCAGGCGCCCGGGACGCTGTTGCCTATTCGTCTCGCCCGCGTTGTCTTGATCGCCAAGAGTGAGTGGTCACCGTGCAGGATTGCACTGCCATCACTCAGTTTCGGCGATCATGGCCGTGGCAACAGCCTCCCGGGCTCCGGTTGCACGGAGGCGGCGAGGGCCGTAGCGTCGAATTGGCTTCTATAGCGAGGCCTCGTCTCGGTTGAGCATCGCGCTCGCCCTTCTCAGAGGCAATGATGTCGGTCCTCGCTCACCTTCCCCGCAACAGGCCTGTTCGGCCCGCCGACGCCCTCGACCTGCCACCGGAGATGGTTGCCGGCACCAGGCCGATCGCCGCCCAGTCCGCAACGAGGGCCGGCGCGCCCCCGGGCAGAGCCGGCGTCGACGCCGTCCCGATGAATGCTATGAGGAGTTACCTGTGATGACCGCTGCCTCCGCGTCGCCGACGCCGCGCGTCGCGACACCGAAGTTTCACCTGCCCCCCGGTATCGCCGCCGAGATGACCGCCGTCACCGACGCCTGGCGGCGGGCGGACACCGTGGCCCGGATGTGGGCGCACGACGCCGGTGTCTGGACCGGTCAGGACGAGGGCCGCTGGCTGGGATGGTTGACGGTTGCCCGGGAACAGCGGGAGCATCCGCAGCGCTTTGCCGCGTTCGTCGAGGAGATCCGTGCCGGGGGCTTTGCTGACGCGGTGGTGCTCGGCATGGGCGGTTCCAGTCTGTGTCCCGAGGTGTTGGCCCGGACCTACCCGAGGGCTGCGGGCCTGCCCAGGCTGCGCGTGCTCGACTCCACCGACCCCGTCCAAGTCCAGGCGGTGACGCAGCGGGTGGACCTGGCGCACACGGTGTTCTTCGTCTCATCGAAGTCTGGCACCACGTTGGAACCCAACATCTTCGCCGACTACTTCTACGCCCGGGTCGCCGCCGTGGTCGGTGAACCCGAGGCGGCCCGCCGTTTTGTTGCCATCACCGACCCGGGCTCACCGCTGGACAAGCGCGCCACCGAGGCGGGCTGGCGGGCGGTGTTCCACGGCGTGGCCTCCATCGGCGGGCGGTACTCGGCGCTGTCGGACTTCGGGATGATCCCGGGGGCCGCCGCCGGTGTGGATGTCAGGCAACTGCTCGACCGGGCCGAGACGATGGCCCAGGCCTGCGCCGCGTCGGTGCCACTCGCGGACAATCCGGGTTTTCGCCTCGGTGCGCTCATCGGTGTCTGCGCGACCTCCGGGCGGGACAAGGTGACGATTCTGACCTCGCCGGGCATCGCGGGGTTCGGGGCGTGGTTGGAGCAGCTGCTCGCCGAATCCACCGGCAAGCAGGGCCGAGGCGTGATCCCGGTCGATGTTGAACCGCTCGGTGATCCGTCGGTCTATGGGTCGGATCGGCTGTTCGTGCGCCTGTGCCTGAGCACTGAGCCTGATCCGGCCACCGATGCCACCGTCGAGGCTTTAGTGACGGTCGGTCATCCCGTCTATGAGGTCGAGCTCGGCGACGTCTATGACCTGGGTGGGACGTTCTTCGGTTTCGAGTTCGCGGTGGCGGTGGCTGGTGCGATCATCGGCATCGATCCCTTCGATCAGCCGGACGTCGAAGACGCCAAGGTCGCCGCCCGCCGTCTGACCGACGCCTATGAGGCCGCCGGGTCGCTGCCTGAGCTCAGGCCGCTGGGCGAGGGGCACGGGATCACCCTCTACGCCGATGACCGCAACACCGCGGAGCTGCGGGAGCTGACCCAGGGCGACACCGACGGGACGCGCTCGCCCCTGGATGACTACCTGCGGGCCCACCTCGGCCGGGTTCGAGCGGGCGATTATGTGGCACTGCTCGCCTATGTCCCGATGACTCCGCACCACGAGCGGCTCCTCACCGAGATGCGGGTCCTGGTCCGTGACGCGCTGGGGGTGGCGACCTGTGTCGGCTTCGGGCCGCGGTTTCAGCATTCCACCGGCCAGGCCTACAAGGGCGGTCCGAACACCGGGGTGTTCCTCCAGATCACCTGTCAGGGCCGGGTCGACCTGGACATCCCGGGGCATTCCTACACCTTCGGAGTGGTCAAGGAGTCCCAGGCCAGAAGCGACCTGGACGTCCTCGCCACCCGAGATCGGCGGGCGTTGCGGTTGCACCTGGGTCCCGATGTGGCACACGGCCTGTCGACGTTGCGGGATGCCCTGAGCCGGGTACTCGGCTCGTGAGCGGCCCAAGGCCGACGAGCGCAGGACCGGCAAGCGCTCGGCCGACGAGCGAAACGGAGAAGGTCATGGAACTGGGAATGGTCGGGCTGGGTCGGATGGGCGCGAACCTGGTCCGGCGGGTCAGCGGCGCTGGGCACCGCTGCGTCGTCTTCGACATCGATCCCGACGCCGTGACGGCGCTGGCCAAGGAGAGCGGCGTCACGGGCGTCTGTTCGCTCGAGGAGCTGGTGGCCACTATGGCGGCGCCGCGGGCGGTGTGGGTGATGGTGCCCGCCGGGGAGATCACCGACAAGACGGTCAGCGACCTGGCGCAGCACCTCGACGCCGGGGACGTGATCATCGACGGGGGCAACTCGTACTACCGCGACGACATCGTCCGGGCCGCAGCGGTGCGCGGCAAGGGCATCCACTACGTCGACGTCGGCACCAGCGGGGGCGTGTGGGGCCTGCAGCGCGGTTACTGCCTGATGATCGGTGGTGAGGACGAGGTTGTCGGGCGGCTGCAGCCGATCTTCGAGGCCATCGCCCCCGGCGTGGCGGCGGCCGAGCGGACCCCGGGGCGCACCGGGGAACCCAGCCCGGCCGAGCAGGGTTACCTGCACTGCGGACCCAACGGGGCGGGCCATTTCGTCAAGATGGTCCACAACGGGATCGAGTACGGGGCGATGGCCGCCTACGCCGAGGGTCTCAACATCTTGAAAAACGCCAACGCCGGATCGAAGGAGCGGACCGCTGACGCCGAGACCGCACCCATGGAGAACCCCCAGTTCTACCGTTACGACCTCGACCTGGCTTCGGTCACCGAGGTGTGGCGGCGCGGCAGCGTCATCGCCTCGTGGTTGTTGGATCTCACGGCCGCCGCGCTGGTCGAGTCCCCCGACCTGGCTGATTTCTCGGGTCGGGTGTCGGACTCCGGGGAAGGCCGCTGGACGGCGATCGCCGCGATCGAAGAGGGGGTTCCCTCACCGGTCCTGGCAACTGCGCTGTTCTCCCGGTTCGACTCCCGAGACCTCGACCAGTTCGGCAACCAGGTCCTGTCCGCCATGCGCAAGGGCTTCGGCGGACATGCCGAGAAGCCAGCGGGATGAGGAAACCAGCCATGGCACCGAAATACATCGCCATCCTCTTCGACATCGACGGGACGTTGATCATCACCGGTGGGGCCGGGGCCGCCTCCTGGCGGATGGCTTTCGACGAGCTCTATGGCATCCCCGCTGACATCGGCCAGTTCACCGACACCGGCATGACCGACCCCGACGTAGGGCGCCAGACCTTCGTCGCGGTGCTGCACCGCCAACCCAGCCGCACCGAGTTCGCCAAGCTGTTGGAACGGCGGCTGCACTACCTCTACCAGACGGTCGCCGACTCGCCGGGTTACCGGGTCCTCGACGGCGTCGAGGACCTGCTGCCCGCGCTGCTCGACAAGGGCTACCTGCTCGGCATCGTGACCGGCAATCTCGAGGCGTCCGCCCACATCAAGTTGCATCGAGCCAGGCTCAACCGGTACTTCTCCTTCGGCGGCTACGGCTCCGATTCCACCGACCGCGGCGAACTCACCCGCATCGCCCTGCACCGCGCCGCCCTGGTCTCCGGTGAGCCGGTCGGCCCCGCACAGTGCCTGGTCGTCGGGGACACCCCGCATGACGCCGAGGGGGCGCACGCCGCCGGCATCGCCTGCGTGGGGGTGGCCAGCCACAACTTCTCCGCCGAGCAGCTCAAAGCGGGCGGGGCGGACTATGTGATCGCCTCACTGAAGGAAGGGCTCCCGCTGTGAGCAGCGGCGTGCGCGCGGCCACGATGCCCACCGCCGGGTCGCAGGTCCCCGCCGACGCCGTGCTGGTCCTCTTCGGGGCGACCGGCGACCTGGCCAAGCGCAAACTGCTGCCGGGCCTGTTCCACCTGGCGGTCGCCGGCTTGATGCCCCGCCGGTACCGGATCGTCGGGTCGGCTCCCCCGGGTGCAACCGCCGACGCGGCGAACTTCGGGGACCTGGTCCACCAGGCGCTGGAAGACTTCGGACGCAAGAAGGTCACCGACGCGTCCTGGGACACCTTCGCCGGCGCGCTGTCGTTCGTCGCGTCCACCGACAGTGACATGACGGCGCTGGTCGAGGCCGTCCGCCGGGCCGAGGCGGAGCTGGACGGGGCCCAACGGATCGTCTACCTGGCCGTTCCTCCGCCGGCGTTCATCCCCATGATCGAGGCGCTCGGGGCCTGCCAGCTCGTGACCCCCCAGACCAAGATCGTGATCGAGAAGCCCTTCGGGTCCGACCTCGACTCGGCGCGGCGGCTGAACTCGGCGCTGCACGAGGTGTTCGAGGAGTCCCAGATCTTTCGCATCGACCACTTCCTCGCCAAGGAGGGGGTGCAGAACATCCTCGCGTTGCGGTTCGCCAACGGGCTGTTCGAGCCGGCCTGGAACGCCCGGCACCTCGACTACGTCCAGATCGACGTGCCCGAGCAGTTGACCATCGAGGGCCGCGGCGCGTTCTACGAGCCCACCGGTGCCTTCCGGGACATGGTCGTCACCCACCTGTTCCAGCTGCTCGGGTTCCTGGCCATGGAAACACCCGCCGCGCTGGACGCCGCATCCCTGCACAAAGAGAAGCTGCGGGTGTTCCAGGCCATGGAGCCGCTCGACCCGGCTCGGGTCGTCTTCGGCCAGTACGAGGGCTACCACCGCGAGCCCGGTGTGGCCGAAGCCTCGACCGTCGAGACCTTCGCCGCGGCCGAAGTGACCATCGACAACCGCCGCTGGCGCGGGGTGCCGTTCTACCTGCGCACCGGCAAGGCCCTGGCGCAGACCCGCTCGACAGTCACCCTGGGATTC
>JBBPZY010000029.1:0-11144 GCA_038276315.1 Mycobacteriales bacterium | reverse complement strand
TGCCACCACCGAGATCACCACTGACCATGACGCGAACACAAGATCACCACCAGCGGCCCACGTCCAACACCCAGCCCCCGAGCGGCGTGTCGCCGTGGAAACAGACACCCCTCCCAGCTACGGGATCACCGAATGCTTACACTTGAACAGGATCCGTGCGGCAATTCCGTACCCGCGCCGAGGTGTCTCCAAGGTCTGGGCCTGGGCCCGTCGCAGTTCCTCATGCGTGAGCCGCGGCAGTCGCCCAGGTACGGCCGCGCTCACTATCTCCTCATCAGCCATCGCAATCCTCTCGTCCGGCCCGGTCACACCACTGAGTGCGTTCCCACCACAACGTTGGCGTTGCCTGGAGACTAATGGGTTGGCGGTAGCAGATCCTAGGTGCCGATGGTGTAACCATGATCAACGGGTCGGGGCGACCGCCTCGATGTTGGCGATGGTGAAATCGCGTTGGGCGTTGCGGAGGTGGCACCAGGAGTCGAGCCACCTGCCGTAGAGCTGTTGTGGCCGGATTGCCCGGCTGCTGCAGCTGCCGTTCTTGTCGCGGTAGACGATGAGCACGTCGTTGTGGTGGTCCACGGCATCAGACAGCAGCTCGAGCTCGGCGTCGTCGAGGTGACTGTTGAGCTGCGCCAAAAGGTCGAAGGTCTCCGAGTCCGCGCAGGCCCCTGCGGTCTGGCCCGGCGGATCGGCCGCCAGCAGCCGAACCAGCTCGGTGGCGGACAGCGCAGATCGCGCTTTCGTGGTGATCGGGAGAACGGGCGTCGACGCCTGATGATCGTGACGGGCTTCGACGATCACCGTGCCGTGAGCATCCTCGGCCATTGGGGACAAGCCCACGTCGCGTAGGCGGGTCAGCACTTCGTCGAGCCCCGATGGGCTGGCTAAGACGGTAGGGGCGAGCCGGCTTAAGTGCAGCTTGCCCAGAGATCGAGTGTGCAGTATCTCAGTGATCAGTGCCTCGTCGGCACTGATGCAGGAACGCATCCCACGTACCCGAATCTGTCCGTGCCGGCGGGACGCGTCGGTGATCAGATACTCCAGTGGCTGAGGAACCGGACGGGCCGAGATCGCAGCCAGCTCGGTGAGCAGATCGGGGGCAGTCCACCCGGTGTCCAGCGCCGCCCGAACAGTGGCCGGGGTGAAGCGCCAGGTTCCGGCGGCCCCGTGGGTCTCGGCGGCAGCGGAGTCGTTCAGCAGTCGCGACACAGCCGCGCTCGGCTGACCGGAGACCACGGCAGTGAGATCCGACTGCAGGATCACGCTGCACGGAGTCTCCGGGAGCAGCGCGGCGCAACGCCGGGCCAGCTCCTCCACTACATCCGCCGGCGCGGACCCGGTCACCGCCAGCAGCTGCTCTCCGAGTTCTGACACCACGTCACTGGCGATCACCCCGAGCAGCTCAGCCTCACGGACGGCGACAGCGACCTTGGCCGCTCGCTGCCCAGCGTCGTAACCGTGTAGGGGGAACAACCAGTCGATCTGCTCCCCCACCGCGCGCACCGACACACCTGAACGCGCGGCCGGCAGCATCGCGCGCCGTAGCAGCCCAGCGGCCGACCCGAGTGGCAACGGGGGCGGAAGTTCCTTGTCCCCCGGGATTTCGCGGTCGGTCGGCGCGTGCTCAAGTGAGAACCACGCGTCGACCAGCGCCGCCCACCGCCGGCCTGGTTCCGCAGCGCGCCATCCCGCATAAGAATGCGTCGGTGCATAGCCGGTGTCAGCTCGACCCAGTAGGCCGGCTGCGTAGGTGAGATCGATCCACAACACGAGAATGTCCTCGGGGATCGACAGCCGCTTGGCCAGCCTCGCCCGTTCACGAGGTCCGACCCCGCCTTTCTTCAGCGCCGCGATCGGCGCCGTGCGGGCCGCATCGAGCAGGGTCGTCACGCCTCGAAGTGCCTCCTGTGCAGCGGCCTGGGCAGCCCGCCGCACCGCGACATCGTCGGCGCCGGTCAAGGGGAAATATGGCCGTCCGGTCAGCGCGAGATTGCGGTCGGTCAGCCACGCGGCGACCGCTACCTCCCGGGGCAGTTCAAGCCCATGGTTGACCGGTAGCAGCAGGCCGGCCGCGATGAGCAGCTTGGTCGGATCACGATCACCGGCACGCGGCTGGGCACGGCCGAATCCGGAGTTGTAGTCCCGGTAGTAGCCGCGTCGGAACTCGCTGAGCCGGTCCTTGACCGGTTTCGGCAGTCCCGCGATCACCGTGGCCAGCAGGGGTAGATCCGTCATCAACGCAGACAGCTGCGCTGTCAGTTCAGGCTTGCGCAGTCCCTCGGTCGCCGCACCGAACGCGCCGAGGGCCGCGCGCAGGTTCTCCGCGAGGACCGATCCCGCGATCGTCGCCACCGGCCGGCCGCCGCCGATCTCGGCCAACCAGTGCGCCGCCAACCGTTCCGGTAGGCACAAAATCCCGGAGCTGTCCCAGGCAAGCCCTAGCCCGCACAACTGGGATACTCCAGTTCGCACTGCTTGCTCTGAGGCATCCAGCAGCCGTGCGAGAGCCGGAGCTGTTGCCGAGGCACCAAGGGCGACGGTGGCCTGCCCTACCATCACCATGTCGCGATTCGCCGTCCGCAACGCGGCAGCGAGCGACTCTGCACCACCCAGCCGCTGCGCGAGCTGGCTGAAGTTTCGCGGAACCGGCTGCACCAGGACGTCCGGACGTGCTCGCAGCAACGCGATCAACGACACTTCGCTCAAGCCGGACAGATGCTCGACGAATGATCTTGCGCTCACGTCCGTCATTCTGCCGTCGGGCCACTGCCCGCGCGCACCGGGTGCCCCTGGAATGTGGCCGGCTTGGAGCCGCGAGCGGCGAGGGCTTTGACTGTCCGGCCTGAGAATCGGTCAACGCCGCTGCGTCTGGTTGCGACGCGGTTTCCCATTGAGCCTGGCGCACCGCTGGAACCTATCGCAAGCGGGGCCGCCATTGTTACATCTGTAACGCCGGTAGTTGGTTCTGCGAACAATGAGCAGACCGCGTGCACCGACGTCGCGGGACCTACGAAAGAGATCACATGTCGTCGACCGGCTCACGTTTCGACTCTCGGAGCGCACTCACCGCCCTGGTAACAATCAGCGTGCTATTCATCGGTAGCGTCTCTATTGCAGGATGCCAGAACGGGACGACACAATCTTCCGATACGCAGTCGGCCACTCAGGTGATCAGCAGTTCTGCGGCACCGTTACCTGGTCCGACTCCACTGGCGACCGCACCACCTATTGTGGCCGCCCCGACACCGGCGGCACCTGCGATACATCCAGCAGCGCTGCCGCCACCGCCGCCACGGGTATCTGCGCCCCCTATCGCGGCGGTCGCTCGCCCCTCTGCGGGATCAGCGCAGGAAAGCGATTCATGTGACGCCGACTCTTACCGCAACAGCGACGGCAAGTGCGTCCACCGACCCCAGCAGGCTGCCGGTGCACCGGCCGGTGCCACCGCCCGATGCACCGACGGCGAATACAGTTTCAGCCAACATCGGCAAGGAACCTGTTCGGGCCATGGTGGCGTCGCCCAATGGTTATATCCCAGTTCTTGTCGGTGACACTGCCATCGATGGCAGCAGTACTCAGTATCGGCAGCGAAGCACGAGCATCGCCCTGGCCTGCACCCGAAACTTGCCGCCGGGCACGGCGTCGCGCTGCTTGCGTCGGGCGTTGGCCAGCAGCGGATCGGTGGTATCCACGACGAACTCCCAGCTGCGACCGTATACCGAGTCAGGCAGCGTGAAGACGATCTGCCGGTGGTGGGCATTGATGAGGAGCAGGAACGAATCGTCGATGATCCGTTCGCCCAGATCATCGACTTCGGGAATACCCCGGCCGTTGAGGAAGATCGCGACGCTCTTGGTAGTCGGGATGTTCCAGTCCTCCTCGCTCATCTGCTGCCCATCAGGGCGCAGCCAGGCGATGTCCTCGATGTTGGAGCCGCGGATCGAGCGGCCCTGAAAGAACCGACGGCGACGGAACACCGGGTGGTCAGCGCGCAGCCGCGCGAGTTGGGCGGTGAACTCGGTGAGGACCGAGTTCAGCCGCGCCTCGTCCCAGTCCACCCAGCTGATCTTGCTATCCTGGCAGTAGACGTTGTTGTTGCCCGCTTGGGTGCGACCCAGCTCGTCTCCGTGCGCGAGCATCGGAACGCCTTGGGAGAGCAACAGGGTGGTCAGAAAGTTGCGTTTCTGACGTTCCCGCAGCGCGATAATCTTGCCCACCTCGGTGGGACCCTCGACACCGCCGTTCCACGAACGATTGTGGCTCTCACCGTCGCGGTTACCTTCGCCATTCTCATCATTATGTTTATGATTGTAGGACACCAGATCGTTCAACGTGAACCCGTCATGCGCCGTCACGAAATTGATCGAGGCGATCGGGCGGCGGCCGTCTGCTTCATAAAGATCCGATGAACCGGTGAACCGGGAAGCGAACTCCGCAAGCGTACCAGGTTCACCGCGCCAGAAATCACGCACGGTATCGCGGTACTTGCCGTTCCATTCCGTCCACAACGGCGGGAAGCCGCCGACCTGGTAACCACCCTCGCCGACGTCCCACGGTTCAGCGATCAGCTTGACTTGACTGACTACCGGATCCTGATTCACCAGATCGAAGAACGCCGACAGCCGGTCTACCTCGTGGAATTCTCGGGCCAGAGTGGCCGCAAGGTCGAAGCGGAACCCATCGACATGCATGTCAAGCACCCAGTACCGCAGCGAATCCATGATCAACCGCAGCGATTCATGATGCCGAACATTGAGGCTGTTTCCGGTGCCCGTGGTGTCGTAGTAGTGTTTCAGGTCGCCGTCGACCAGCCGATAGTAGGCCGGATTGTCGATACCTCGAAAAGACAGCGTCGGACCGAGATGGTTACCCTCTGCGGTGTGGTTGTAAACCACATCGAGAATGACCTCGATGCCGGCCCGGTGCAACGCACGGACCATGGCCTTGAATTCTTGCACTTGCTGGCCCCGGGTACCGAAACAGGCGTAGTCGTTGTGCGGGGCGAAGAAGCCGATGGTGTTGTAACCCCAGTAGTTGGACAGCCCACGCTCGACGAGTGTGGAGTCATGCACGAACTGGTGCACGGGCATCAGCTCGACCGCGGTCACCCCGAGATCGTGGAAATGCTTGATCATCACCGGGTGCGCCAGGCCGGAGTAACTGCCGCGGACGTCATCAGGGATCCGAGGATGGCGCATCGTCATGCCCTTGACGTGCGCCTCGTAGATCACCGTCTCCTGGTAGGGAATGCGCAGCGGCCGGTCGTCGGACCAGTCAAAAAATGGACTGACCACGACCGAGGTCATCGCGTACGGCGCGGAGTCGGCGTCGTTGTAGGAGTCCGGGTCACCGAACCGGTAGGCGAACAGCGCCTCGTTCCACTCGATATGGCCGTCGATCGCCTTGGCATACGGATCGAGGAGCAACTTGCTCGGGTTGCACCGCAAGCCTGCCGCCGGGTCGTAGGGTCCGTGCACCCGGTAGCCGTAGCGCTGGCCCGGGCTGACCCGCGGCACGTAACCGTGCCAGACCAGCGCGTCGCGTTCGGGCAGCGGGATCCGCGTCTCGTCGCCCGCATCGTTGAACAAGCACAGCTCGATCCGGTGCGCAGCCTCCGAGAAAATCGAGAAATTGGTGCCCCCGCCGTCATAGGTCGCGCCCAGCGGGTAGGGCGAGCCAGGCCAGATGTCCACACAACCTCCGTAGGTCCGCGTTGTCCTCCCGGCGTACCGCAGCCGCCCGGCGGTGTCTTTGTATCGTCTGCGCACGGCGATCGCCACTGCAAAGCAGCACCAGGCGACGTTGCCCCGCTGCGCCGCCTGGGACAATGGGCTGTGACTGGTTTCATCACAGTGTCATCACTGGGGTCATTACAGGGGTCTTTGCAGGGGTCTTTGCAGGGGTCTTTACAGGAACGGAGGATGCTCGGTTGACTGAGCACGAGGTGCGCTCACTGATCGGCCAGGTCGAGGTCGCCGTCCGCGATGCGATCGATCGGAGCCTGCCGGAGCTGGCCGGCGCTGACCCGGTCGTCCGCCGCTCCGAGCACGCCGACTTCCAGTCCAATGCCGCTCTCGCGCTCGCCAAACGCGCCCGTACCAGGCCCGTGGAGGTGGCCGGCGCCGTGTCGGAGGCGCTACGAAGTGATATCGGCACGCCCGTCGCTGAGGTGACCGTGTCCGGACCGGGATTCCTCAATCTGACCCTGGCGGATTCCGCACTCTGGCACCAGGTCGCCGCAAGGCTGGTCAGCCCGCGCCTGGGTGTCGGCTCCCCGGAGCAGGGCCGGCGCACCGTCGTCGACTACTCCGGGCCGAACGTCGCCAAGGAGATGCACGTCGGCCATCTGCGCACCACCATCATCGGTGACTGCCTGGTCCGGGTACTCGGCTTCCTCGGCGCCGAGGTGATCCGGCAAAACCATCTCGGGGACTGGGGCACCCAGTTCGGGATGCTCATCCAGTACCTCGACGACCACCTCGACGCCACCTGGCACCACGATCAGCTCACCGAAGGTGCGTCCACCGTTTCCGCGTTGGACAACCTTTACCGGGCGGCTCGCGCCGCATTCGCCGCCGACCCCTCCTTCGCCGAACGGGCCAGGGCCCGCGTGGTGGCGTTGCAGGCCGGCGACGAGGCCACCATCACGCGCTGGCGCGAGATCGTCGCCGAATCAGAGTTCGCGTTCCGGGAGATCTACCACCGGCTGGGCGTACTTCTGGAACCCGAGGACTCCGACGGCGAGTCGTTCTACAACTTCATGCTGCCCGAGGTCATCGACGAGCTGACCACCACCGGTATCGCGGTGAAAAGCGACGGCGCGCTCGTGGTGTTCTCCGATGAGGTCACCGGCCCCGACGGCAACCCGGTCACGCTGATGGTCCGCAAGAAAGACGGCGGCTACGGCTACGACACCACAGACTTGGCCACCATCCGATACCGGATCCGCGATCTCAAAGCCGACCGCATCCTCTACGTGGTCGACTCCCGCCAGGCCCTGCATTTCCGGCTCATCTTCGAGGCAGCGCGCCGCGCCGGCTGGCTCACCGACGGCATTGACGCGACCCATGTCGCGTTCGGCGCTGTATTGGGTCCCGACGGGCGGCCGTTCAAAACTCGCTCCGGCGAGACCGTCAAGCTTATGGAGCTGCTGGACAACGCCGTCGACCAGGCGAGGGCCAGCGTCACGGAGAAGGCTCACGAGCTCACCGAGGTGGAGCTCACTCGGATCGCCGAGCAAGCTGGCATCGGCGCGGTGAAGTACGCTGATCTGTCGACGTCACGGGTCAAGGACTACGTTTTCGACATCGAGCGGATGGTGTCGCTGCTAGGCAACACCGGAGTGTATCTGCAATACGCGCACACCCGAATCTGCTCCATCCTCCGCAAGGCCGGCGACGGGACCGTAGAGGTTGATCCGACGCTGCCACTGCATCCTGCGGAGCGGGCTCTCATACTCGCTGTGGACGCATTCGGCGATACTCTCGCCGAGGTCGGCCGGGTCCTGGAACCGCACCGGCTGTGCGGTCATCTCTACGAACTGGCGAAGGCATTCACCGACTTCTACGAAGCCTGCCCGGTGCTCTCGGCAGTAGAACACGTCCGTGCCAACCGCATCGCGCTGTGCCAGCTCACCGCCCGCACGTTGCGCAGGGGCCTGAACCTGCTGGGCATCGCGGCGCCGGAACGCATGTAGATCATGGCCGACGAGGGTGGCGACCCCGCCTGCTGGCTAGCACGAGTCTGCCCTGAATGCGGCCTGCTCGCCGCCCAGGACCCACCCGTTGTGTGCACCCATTGCGGCGCGCAGATCCCAGCCGACGACCCCCGTCCGGCCGGGCGGTCACACCCTGGCTGAGGCGTCGAGCAGGCGCTCGACCGCGGCCAGCTTGATGCACAGGACCAGCCCGTCCAGCGCCTCGGCCAGCTCCGACAGCGGCGGGTAGGTCGGTGCCAGCCGGATCACCCGATCGTCGGGGTCCTTGCCGTACGGGAATGGCGCGCCCGCGGCGGTCAGCGCGATACCGGCGCCAGCGGCCAGCTCGACGACCCGGCTGGCGCAACCTTCCAGCACGTCGAGGGTGACGAAGTAACCTCCCTCGGGAACCGTCCAGGTCGCCGCCCCGCTGTCGCCGAGCTGGTCGGCCAGGGTGCGCTGGACGAGATCGAACTTCGGCTTGAGCAGTGCCCGGTGCCGGTCCATGTGGGCGTGCACGCCGGCAGCGGTTTCCAGAAAGAGGGCATGCCGTAGCTGGTTGATTTTGTCGGGACCGATCGAACGCTTGGCCAGGTGCCCGGTCAGCCAGTCCACGTTGGCCACGGACGCGCCGTAGAAAGCGACCCCGCTGCCGGCCAGCGTGATCTTCGACGTGGAACCGAACACCAACGGCCGATCGGCGTGGCCGGCGTCACTCGCGAGCTGCAGGATGTCGGCGACTTCATGCCGGGCCTCGGTCAGATGATGCACGGCGTAGGCGTTGTCCCAGAAGATCCGGAAATCGGCGGCGGCGGTACGCATCCGAGCCAACCGACCAACCGTCTGCTCCGAGTACCGGACGCCTGATGGGTTGCTGTACTTCGGCACGCACCAGATTCCCTTGATCCTGGCGTCCGCGGCGACCAGCCGCTCGACCTCGTCCATATCCGGGCCGGCCGCGTTCATCGGCACCGTGATCATCTCGAGGCCCAGCTTCTCGCATATCGAGAAGTGCCGGTCGTAGCCGGGCACCGGGCACAGCAACGCCGTCCCGGTGCCTACTCCCCATGGCTGCGTCGCCCCGGGCACGCCGAACAGCACGGCATGCACCAGACACTCGTGCATCAGCTCCAGGCTGGAGTTACCGAACGCGATCAGCTGCTCGGCGGGTACTCCGAGCAGTTCGCTGAAGATCTCCCGCAGCTCCGCCAGCCCGCGCAGGCCCCCGTAGTTGCGGGTGTCGGTGCCGTCGCTGGCCAGGTGCTTGCCAACCCCCGGCAGGTTCAGCAGCGGCTCGGACAGGTCCAACTGCTCAGCCGACGGCTTGCCTCTGGTCAGGTCAAGGGTCAGGCCCCGCGCCTGCAGTGCCTGGTACTCGCGACGCAGCTCGTCAAGGTGTCGGGTCAGTTCGCTGGTAGGTAGTTGGGTCAGCTTCACGCCCGCATCATCCTCGATCGGTCATAAACGCCTGCAGGCCGACCGCGTGTGGTCGCATTACCACCCTGTTACCAGTGGGAAACGCTTGTGGAGCTGTGCTTGGGGTTCCCCTCCCACCGTGTGACTATTGACAACGTGGAAGTGTCGGCTATGGATATCGCGAAGATTCCAGCGGGCAATGTGCGGGTGCCGCGGGCTGAGTTTGTGGCGCTGTGGCAGACGGCGGAGCGTCTTCACGACGAGCAGGTCCGTCGGGGAGTACTGGACTGGTATGGCGCCGGTGTCGTGGAGACCTGCCGCTGGCTGGCAAACCCGATCGTCGGGCTGACGACCGGTCCACCGCGCCTGGCACCGTCTCCGGTGACCGAACGCGCCAACGTCGCCTACGACGGGTTAATCGAGGCGGAATGCCTCGCCGCGGAGAAGCTGGCTGTGAGCCGTCCGGTGCCTGCCCGCCTCGAGCGTCGGCCGGGCTGGATCGAGGCTGTTGTCACGACGTTGAACTGGGCGTGGCGACGCTACGGTGGGCCGCCGCTGGAATACCACTAGCCCCATGCGACCGGTGAAGTGCACGGTGGCGCCCGGGCCGACGCCGTGGGCGCGGGGCACGCGTCTGGACTCGGTGGCCGATCAGGCCGGTGTCGTCTCGGAGGCGCAACACCTGGCCATGCGAGCCGACATCCGCCTGCTGTCGACGCTGCTCGGCGAAACCTTGGTCCGGCAGGGCGGCAAGGAGCTCCTAGCGCTGGTGGAACAGGTACGGGGGCTGGCTCGGGCGGCCTCGCTTGAAAGCAGCGCAGAGATCAGGCCGCTGCTGTCCACGCTGGACGTCGGCACGTGCGTCCAGCTCGCCAGGGCGTTCTCGACTTATTTCCAGCTCGCCAACGTGTCCGAGCAGCTGCACCGCTCGCGGGAGCAGCGCGCTCAGGTCGGCGGGCAGCACGGCCCGCTGCGCGCGGTGGTGGACCGGTTGGCCCGGGAGGTCGACCGCGCCGAGGTCGAGGCGGTGCTGGCGCGGATGGAGCTGCGGCCGGTGTTCACGGCTCATCCGACCGAGGTGTCCCGCCGGTCGGTGCAGGGCATCCTGCGCCGGGTGGCCGATGTCCTTGACCAGGACCTGCCCGAGGAGCCGTTGCAACAGCGACTCGCCCGGCTGGTGGACCTGCTGTGGCAGACCGACGAGATCCGACCCGGTCAGCCGACCGTTCTCGACGAGGCCCGCGCGGTCGCTTACTACCTCGAGCAGCTCGGTACCCACGCGGTGCCCGACCTGCTGCAGGACCTTGAAACCGAACTCGCCCACGCCTCGTTCGTGCTGCCACCGCAGTCGCGTCCGGTGGTGCTCGGCTGCTGGGTCGGGGGGGACCGCGATGGCAACCCAAACGTCTCCCCACAGGTCACCCTCGACGTCTTGCGGCTCTATGCGGACCGAGCGCTGCACATCCAACTGACGCTCATCGAGCAGCTCATCGAGGAGCTGAGCGTGTCCACCCGCGTGGTGGGCGTCTCCGAGGACCTGCGACGCAGCCTCGCCGGTGACCGGCGGCTGCTGCCCGAGGTCTATGACCGCTACCTGCGGCTTAACGCCGACGAGCCCTACCGGCTGAAGTGTTCGTTCATCCACGCGCGCTTGACCCGGACCCGGCAGCGGATTCGCGAGGGCGTCGGCCACCAGCAGGGACGGGACTATCTGGGAGCGGAGTCCTACTGCGCCGACCTGGAGGTGATGGACGCGTCGCTGCGCGGGCATCTCGGGGAACGCATCGCCGAGGGCACGCTGGCCAGGACGCTGCGCAGCGCCGGAGCGCTGGGCCTGCACCTCGCTTCCCTCGACGTGCGCGAGCACGCCGACAAGCACCACGCCGCCCTGGCCGCCCTCTACGACCCGCTAGGAGGCTGGTGTTTTTCGCGTGTCGCTGACCCGGCTGCGTTTGCGGTGCGCGATAATGATCATGTGACGTTGGGGCGGACGCCGAAGCAAGCTGACCTGCTGTGTGCCTCGGAGAGGTTC
>JBBPZY010000028.1:0-25429 GCA_038276315.1 Mycobacteriales bacterium | reverse complement strand
GCGCCTTCGCCGGCAGCCCCCAAGACGCACTCGACTGCGCCTGCGATCTATACCTGACACGCTCCGGCCACTGAACCAACCGGCGCACATGCCCAGACGTCGTGTCAACCCCCGACGGACTTCCGGAGCCAACCACTTAGCGCCCGCGGTAAGGGTCGCCTCCAGGTTGTTCTCACCGGCGTCTGACGCCCACCGGCCGATCTGGGCCACCGCGTTCAGGCTGACTCCATCGATGCCGGGGGCCGGGATCCTCGCCAGGCTCTGGGCTACCTTCGCTCGGTCCCTGAAGAACTTGGCGGCGTGTTCGAGGTCGGCGATGCTCTGGGGGAGCCCCTCGTAGTCGAGCGCGAAGCCCGCTGCTGCGCCGTTGCCGCCGAAGAGGGCGCCCAGCGCGGTGCCGTCCAGCACGTTGCCGGTGTCGCCGGCGACGCCCGAGAACTGGTTCTCGTCACTCATCGTGTTTCCCTCGCCCCATGGTGTGCAGGTAAACGCACGGAGTCTGCCACACCGGCCGGTCTCGAGGACCCCGCACCGGATGGAGCGGACGGCTGAGGTAAGAACGTCGCTGATGCGGACACCTCAGGTGACAGGGGAGCCAACGGAGACTGGGCGCGGCAAGCGGATCGCGGTGGTCGTCGCTGTCCTGCTGCTGGCGGTCGTCGCCGGGCTCGGTGTCGGGTTCGGTGTTACCGCGTTGCAGGCTGGACGGCTGGCGAGCTTGGTCGCGGCGACCGTGCCACCACCCCCACCGGTGGTGGTGCATCCGGCGCTGCGCCCGGCGCCCGACACCGGTCCGGCACCGAACCCCACCGGCGTCGGCGCCCTGCTGAACCCACTGATCGCGGCGGGCGGACTGGGCACGCTGTCTGGCCAGGTGCTCGACCCGGCCACCGGCACGGTGCTCTGGCGGCAGGATCCGGACGTGGCGCTGATGCCCGGCTCGACCGCCAAGCTGCTCACCGCGTCGGCGGCGCTGCTCACGCTGGACCACCAGGCCCGGTTGCACACCACCGTGCTGGCCGGCGCGGAGCCAGGCACTGTCGTGCTGGTCGGCGGCGGCGATCCGACACTGTCCGCGGCCGGGCCCGGTACGGCGACCGGCTACCCGGGTGCGGCCAGGCTCGATGACCTGGTCGACCAGGTGCGGACGCACGGCCCAGTGCGTCGCGTCCTGGTCGATGTGAGCCGCTACGTCGGCGACGCGTTCGCGCCGGGCTGGTTCCCGGCCGACGTTGCCGGCGGGTACATCGCGCCGATCGAACCGACCATGCTCGACGGCGGCCGCGAGGATCCCAGCCGGGACGTCTCCCCGCGATCCGCCAAGCCCGCCACTGCCGCCGCGGCGGAACTGGCTCGCCGGCTGGGCGCTGACCCGGACGCCGTTGCGGTCGGCTACGCCCCGCCCGGTGCGGCCGTGCTCGGTGAGGTGTCCTCCCCGCCGGTGCAGGACCTGGTCGCCACCGCGCTGACCGAATCGGACAACGTGCTTGCCGAGACGTTGGCCCGCGAGGTGGCCCGCGCGACCGGCGCGCAACCGTCGTTTTCCGGGGCTTCCCAGGCGGTGCTCACCGTGCTGCGCAACCACGGCTTCGACGTCAGCGGCGCCGCCATGGTCGACGGTAGCGGGCTGTCGGTCGACGACGCGGTGCCGGCGACGCTGCTCACCGAGCTGCTGGGCGCGGCAGCCGCCCCCGATCACTCTGCTGCCGACGGGTCCGACCAGCAGCGGACCGCCGCGCTTCGTCCGCTCCTGGTCGGGCTGCCGGTCGCTGGTGGCAGCGGCACGCTGGCCGATCGCTACCACGGCCCGGCGGCCGGTGGGCGGGGCTGGGTGCGGGCCAAGACCGGGACTTTGACCGGCGTCAACAGCCTGGCGGGCACGGTGCTGGACGCCGACGGCAGGATGTTGGTATTCGCACTGCTGTCCAATGGACCCGATCCTGTATCGGTCCGGCCACGGCTCGACGCACTGGCAGCGGGGCTACGGTCGTGCGGCTGTCACTAGTTCCGTACCGTCGTGGGTATGGGACAACCCGCGCTCTACACACCGCAGGCACCCCGGACGGGTCCGGCAGGCGCTCCGATCGACTGGGCAGTGGCCGCAGTCACCGCGCAACGCCTGCTACCGGCCGGACCTGCGCTGCCCGTCGATGATGCGGCCGCGGCGGTGCGCCAGATGCGGGCCATGTCGGTGATCGCAGAGGAGCACGTGCGGAAGCTGACCGGGCTCGACGATGGCCGCCCGCCGCGCCCCGCCGAGGTCGTCGACCGACCCGGATGGGTGGATGCGGCAGCCGAAGGCCTGTGCCGGCTGCTTGCCGACTACCGGATTCCGGAGGGGCGGGCGCGGCGTGTGTTGGCCACCACCACCGGCATGCAGGTGGGTGTCGCGTTGGCGTTCCTGGCTTCCCGGGTGCTCGGGCAGTATGACCCGTTCGGCGGCCCCTCGGAACATCCTGGCCGGCTACTGCTGGTGGCCCCGAACGTGGTCACCGTCGGCCAGACGTTGGACGTCCCGGCCGAGGAGTTCCAGATGTGGGTATGCCTGCATGAGGCCACCCACCGGTTGCAGTTCAACGCCGTGCCGTGGCTACGTGACTATTTCTCCGGCCAGGTGCAGTCCTTCGTTTCCGCCACCGAGGACCCGGACACCGTTACCAAGATGATCGGCCGGTTGCCGACGGCGCTGCGCGGGGTCCGGCGCGGGGAGGCGCCCGACGCGCTGGGCGTGCTGAGCCTGCTTCAGGATCCCGAGCAGCGCGCGGTGCTGGACCGCCTGCTCGCCCTGGCCACGTTACTGGAAGGCCATGCCGACCACGTCATGGACGCGGTCGGACCGTCCGTAGTGCCCTCGGTACGGCTGATTCGCCAGCGGTTCACCGCCCGCCGTCAGGGTGGCAGCATCATCGAGCGGGTGCTGCGGGCGGTGCTGGGTATGGACGCCAAGCTGCGTCAGTACGCCGAGGGCGCGGCGTTTACCCGCCACGTTGTGGATGCTGTCGGCATGGACGGGTTCAATGTGGTGTGGACCTCACCGGAAACGCTGCCCACCCGCGCCGAGATCATCGATCCGGCGGCGTGGTTGTACCGCATGGCCCAAGCCTGAGGCCCGCCGATCGGAACCCCGCCGATCTGACACGGGTCAGCCCCGCGGTCAGCGACGTGCGCGCCGCGGTCCGCCGGTTCCTGGCCACTCACAACGCGGCGGACACCGTCGCGGTGGCCTGCTCCGGCGGTACCGATTCGCTGGCGCTGGCCGCCGCGACGGTGCACAGCGCCGGACGACTGGGCCTGGCGGTGCACGGCTTGGTCGTCGACCACCAGCTTCAGCCGGGCTCGGCACGGGTGGCGCACACCGCCGCGCAGCAGCTACGCCGGCTCGGTGCCACCGCGGTGCGCGTGCTGCAGACCACCGTGGACGGTCCGGGTGGGCCGGAGGCGGCGGCCCGCCGGGCCCGGTACGCGGCGCTGCGCGAAGCCGCGCCGCCCGGGTCCCTGGTCTTGCTCGGGCACACCCTGGATGACCAGGCTGAGACGGTGCTGCTCGGGCTGGGTCGAGGGTCAGGACCACGGTCGGTCGCGGGGATGCGGGAACTTGACCCACCGTGGGGTCGGCCGTTGCTCGGGGTGCGCCGGGCGGTCACCGCCGCGGCTTGTGCCGCGCTGGGGCTCGTTCCGTGGATGGATCCGCACAACGCGCAGCCCCGGTTCCGGCGGGTTCGGCTGCGCACCGAGGTGCTGCCGCTGCTGGAGGATGTACTTGCCGGCGGGGTGGCACAGGCGCTGGCCCGCACCGCCGGGCAGCTGCAGGAAGATCTAGATGTGCTCGATGGGCAGGCGCTCGGGTTGCTGGCGGCAGCTCTGCGGGAGGCTGACCTCGACGTCGCGGCGCTTGCCCAGGCGCCGGCCGCGTTGCGCCGCCGGGTGTTGCGTCGCTGGCTGCTCGACGCCGGGGTGGCCGAGCTGACCGATGGCCACCTGCGGGCAGCCGACGACCTCGTCGGCCGGTGGTCAGGCCAGGGCGCGTTGCGGTTGCCTGGCGATGTCGAGCTGGTGCGGGCACAGGGGAGGTTGCATGTCTGTCGATGACACCGCCGTCGATGACACTGCGCACGATTCGAGTGATGGTCACGATTCGGGGGCTGGTCAGTATCCCGGCGATATCGCCTCGGTGCTGGTCACCGAAGAGCAGATCCGGCGCCGCACGGCGGAGCTCGCGCATCAGGTCGCCGCCGACTACCGGGCCGAACAGGACAAGGGCGATCTGCTGCTCGTCGGGGTACTCAAGGGCGCGGTGATGTTCATGACCGACCTCGCCCGCGCGTTGCCCATCCCGGTCCAGCTGGAGTTCATGGCGGTGGCCTCCTACGGCTCGGCGACGTCCTCTTCAGGGGTGGTGCGGATTCTCAAAGACCTCGACCGCGACATCGCCGGGCGCAACGTCCTCATCGTGGAGGACATCCTCGACTCGGGGTTGACGCTGTCGTGGTTGCTGCGGAACCTGGCGACGCGCCGGCCGGCCACGTTGGAGGTGTGCACGCTGCTGCGCAAGCCCGATGCGGTCCAGGTCGACGTGTCGGTGCGCTACATCGGCTTCGATATCCCGCAGGAGTTCGTCGTCGGATACGGCTTGGACTACGGCGAGCGTTACCGCGACCTGCCCTACATCGGAACCCTGGCGCCGAAGGTCTACGCCGACTAGCGGTTCCCCGACCACCTATCTGTGGGGTAAGCCGAGACGCCGATACCAACACGGGAGGGTTTAGACCACCACCTGCACGTCAACTCTGATTCATCCGCCAACCGGCAGTCAAGGCCGCCAGGTAGGGTGGTGACAACGGGAGTGCTCTGCTGTCCTCGATGGTGGAGAGGCACTAGCAAAGGACAGCACAGTCAGCTCAGGAGGGTCGAGGCCACCGAGGGGCCGTAGCCGCATGGACCGCAAGAAAATACTTCGCAACCCGCTGCTGTGGGTGATAGCCGGGTTGGTGCTGTACTACGCCTTCGGCTTCCTCCTCGACGACACCCGAGGATACAGCCAGGTCACCACCTCACAGGCGTTGCAGCAGCTCACCACCCACAACGTCAAGCAGGCGACGCTCGAGGACAAAGAACAGCGGCTGCGGCTGACGTTGGACCACCCGATCCCGGGAGCGACCGCCAAGGGCACCAAGGTGCTCACCCAGTACCCCGAGCAGAGCACTGACCAGGTCACCCAGGCGCTGCGCGATTCGCAGATCCCGGACGGTTGGGACACCAAGGTGACCCAACAGTCCCTGCTGTTCCAGGTGCTGATCTACCTCATCCCGCTCGGCTTGTTGCTGCTGCTGCTGATGTGGATGATGAACAATGTCCAAGGCGGCGGCAACCGGGTGCTCAACTTCGGAAAGTCCAAGGCCAAACAGCTGAGCAAGGACATGCCCAAGACGACGTTCGGCGACGTCGCGGGCGCCGACGAGGCCGTCGAGGAACTTGAGGAGATCAAGGATTTCCTCGCCAACCCGAGCCGCTACCAGGCGCTCGGCGCCAAGATTCCCAAAGGTGTGCTGCTCTACGGCCCGCCCGGCACCGGCAAGACCCTGCTGGCCCGCGCGGTGGCCGGCGAGGCCGCGGTGCCGTTCTACTCGATCTCCGGATCGGACTTCGTCGAAATGTTCGTCGGGGTTGGTGCATCGCGAGTGCGGGACCTGTTCGAGCAAGCCAAGCAGAACTCCCCATGCATCATCTTCGTCGACGAGATCGACGCGGTGGGCCGGCAGCGCGGCGCTGGCCTCGGCGGCGGGCACGATGAGCGCGAGCAGACCCTCAACCAGCTTCTCGTCGAGATGGACGGCTTCGACGCCCGGGGCGGCATCATCCTCATCGCCGCGACCAACCGCCCCGACATCCTGGACCCCGCTTTGCTGCGCCCCGGCCGATTCGACCGGCAGATCCCGGTCTCCGCGCCGGACATCCAAGGCCGCCGCGCCATCCTTGAGGTGCACTCCAAGGGCAAGCCGTTCGATACCGACGTCGACTTCCAGGGGCTGGCCAAGCGCACGGTCGGCTTCTCCGGGGCGGATCTGGCCAACGTCATCAACGAGTCCGCGCTGCTCACCGCCAGGGAAGGCGGCAAGCTGATCAACGGTGCCGCGCTGGAGGAGGCGGTCGACCGGGTGATCGGTGGTCCGCGGCGCAAGAACCGGATCATCTCCGAGCGAGAGAAGAAGATCACCGCCTACCACGAGGGTGGGCACGCGCTGGCTGCTTGGGCAATGCCCGACCTTGATCCGGTGTACAAGCTCACGATTCTGCCCAGAGGGCGTACCGGCGGCCACGCGCTGGTCGTGCCCGAGGACGACAAGCAGATGATGACCCGGTCGGAGATGATCGCCCGGCTCGTCTTCGCCCTGGGTGGCCGCTCGGCGGAAGAGCTGGTGTTCCACGAGCCGACCACCGGGGCGTCCTCGGATATCGAGCAGGCCACCAAGATCGCCCGAGCGATGGTCACCGAATACGGCATGAGCGCGCGCCTGGGCGCGGTGAAGTACGGCCAAGAACAGGGTGACCCGTTCCTCGGTCGCTCGGCGGGACGGCAGTCGGACTACTCGCTCGAAGTCGCGCACGAGATCGACGAAGAGGTGCGGGCGCTCATCGAAGCAGCGCACACCGAGGCCTGGGACATCCTCAACACTTATCGAGACGTCCTCGATGAGCTCGTGGTTGAACTGCTGGACCGGGAGACGCTGCACCGCAAGGACCTCCAGCGGGTCTTCAGCCGGGTGGACAAGCGACCGCGGATCACCGCGTTCAACGACTTCGGCGGCCGCACCCCCTCGGACAAGCCGCCGATCAAGACCGCTGGCGAGCTCGCCAAAGAGCGTGGCGAGCCGTGGCCCCCACCGGACCGGACTCCCACCCCGGTGGGGGTGGTGCCAGGAGGTGATGACCTGCCGGGCGGCCCCCCGCACGGTCCGCCTGGTCACCCCGGACCTAACGGGGCTGGCCCGCACCCGGGCTACCCAGCGGTGGGATCGACCAACGGTGACGGCACTGGATATCCGGCACCTGGCCAGCCGACACCAGGTCCGACGCAGGTCGGATTCCCGCCATATACCAAGTCCTATCCGCTGCCGCCACGCGGATCGGACGGCCCGCAGGGGCCTGGCACCGGGAATGGTCCGCCAAGCTATGGCGCACCGCCGGGATGGCGACCAGCCACCGAACCGCCCGCGCCGTCCTGGCGGCCCGCACCACCTGGCGCTCGGCCGCCTCAGGAGCCTCCCTCCGATGACCAGTCGACGCCCTGGTTCGGCGAGGACGGGAAACGCTGACCCTTTTCGATGTGGGCGCGCGCCGAGTGTTCGATCATGCCCGGGCAGAGGCGGCGGTGCGTGAGCTCCTGATCGCCTGCGGGGAGGATCCGGACCGGGAGGGGTTGCGCGAGACCCCGGCCCGGGTTGCCCGGGCCTACCAGGAGATGTTCGCCGGCCTGTTCGTCGATCCCGACTCGGTGCTGGAGCGAACCTTCGATGAAGGGCATGACGAGCTGGTGCTGGTCAAGGACATCCCGATGTACAGCCAATGCGAGCACCACCTGGTGCCCTTTCACGGCATGGCGCACGTCGGTTATATCCCGAACTTGGCCGGCCGGATCACCGGGCTGTCCAAGCTCGCTCGGTTGGTCGACCTCTATGCGCGGCGTCCCCAGGTGCAGGAGCGGCTGACCTCGCAGATCGCCGACGCGCTGGTGCGCCGACTGCAACCGCAGGGAGCCATCGTGGTGATCGAGGCGCAACATCTGTGCATGGCGATGCGTGGCGTCCGCAAGCCCGGAGCGACCACCACGACATCGGCCGTCCGGGGGTTGTTCAAGACCAGCGCCTCCTCCCGCAGCGAGGTGCTGGATCTGATGCGGAGGTGATCGTGCACCCGGCGCTGTCTGATCCTGGCCGCTGCATGGTGATCGGCATCCTCAACGTCACCCCCGACTCCTTCAGCGACGGTGGCCGGTACTGCGACCGGGACGACGCGGTGGCGCATGGCTTGGCGCTGCGCGCTGCGGGCGCCGATCTGGTCGACATCGGAGGCGAGTCCACCCGCCCGGGGGCTCAGCGCGTCGATGCGTCCACCGAGATCGCCCGGGTCGTACCGGTGTTACGTGAGCTGACCGCCAGTGACGTGGTGTGCAGTGTGGACACCACCCGAGCGGCGGTGGCCGAGGCTGCCCTGGAGGCTGGCGCGATCATGGTCAACGACGTCTCGGGGGGACTGGCTGATCCGGCGATGGCCCCGGCGATGGCCCGCTGCCGGGTGCCGTGGGTCCTGATGCACTGGCGCGGGCACAGCGAGCGGATGGACGAGCTGGCCACGTATTCCGATGTGGTCGTCGAGGTGCGCGCTGAGCTGCTGGCCCGGGTAAACGCCGCGGTGGCCGCTGGGGTCGACCCCAGCGCGCTGGTGCTGGATCCCGGGCTCGGCTTCGCCAAGACCGCTGCGCACAACTGGGCGCTGCTGGGCCACCTGGAGGTGCTGACTGAACTGGGGTTCCCGGTCCTCGTGGGGGCCTCGCGCAAGCGATTTCTCGGCACCCTGCTGGCCGCCGGGACCGGTATCCCACGTCGCTGCGACGGCGCGGACACCGCCACCGCCGCGGTGTCCGCGCTGGCCGCGGCGACCGGTGCCTGGGGAGTCCGGGTGCACGACGCCGGCGCGTCCCGCGACGCTGTCACTGTGGCCGCGGCCTGGCGGTTGGGCGCCGCCGTCGCATCAGGTACAGGGGCGCCGTGAGCCCCAAAGAAACATTCCGAGAAAACCGCGCAAAAGGTGGAATCAGCGGCGACCGGATCACGCTGACCGGGTTGCGGGTACATGGCCGCCATGGGGTGTACGAACATGAGCGAGCGCACGGGCAGGTATTCCTCGTTGACGCGACGGTCTGGCTGGACCTCGGGCCCGCCGGGGTCACCGATCAGCTGTCCGCGACGCTGGACTACGGCGCGCTGGCTCAGCGAGCCGCCCACATCGTCGGCGGGGACCCCTGCAACCTGATCGAGACAGTGGCCGCCCGCATCGCCACCGAGATCCTGACCGACCAGCGCGTTCAAGCCGTAGAAGTCACGATCCACAAACCGCAAGCCCCCATCCCCCACCCCATCAGCGACATCTCTGTCACCATCCACCGCTCCCGAAACTCGCTCCCGTGATTTCAACCGCGTTCTGGATGCAGAACGCGCTTATTGGGGGCCGTTTTACCGCGTTCTGCATCCAGAATGCGGTCGGGGGCGGTGTGCGGTGAGTGCGGCGGTGTTGTCGATCGGGTCGAATGTGGGGGACCGGTTGGGATACCTGCGTGGGTGCGTGGAGTTGTTGGGCGATGCGGTGCGGACAGTGTCAACGGTGTACTCGAGTGAGCCGTGGGGCGGCGTCGCGCAGGATGAGTTCCTCAACGCCATCTTGCTGGTCGAGGACCCGACAGCCGACGCGCCGGAGTGGCTACGTCGCGGGCAGGCTTGTGAGGTCGCCGCGCAGCGCACCCGCAAGATCCGGTGGGGGCCACGCACCCTCGACGTCGATGTGATCGACGTCGAGCTGACCCGCCGGGAGGATCCCCAGCTCACCCTGCCGCATCCCCGGGCGCACCAGCGCGCCTTCGTGTTGGTGCCCTGGCTCGATGTCGCACCCGATGCGGTGCTCGCGGGCCACGGCACGGTGGCCGACCTGGTTGCCGCGTTGCCAGCTGCCGAGCGGCGTAGCGTGCGGCGCCGGGAGGACCTGGCGCTGCGCTGACTGTGATGAAGGCTGACTGTGAATGGGGGGCTGCCCGTGACCTTCACCCGGGCCCGTGATCTGGTCGCCGCAGGTGTGATCGCGGCGGTGCTGGTGAATCTGCTGCTGCAGCTGTCTTATGGCGATGTGCCTACGTTGCCGCAGCCGGCCGGAACCACGCTGCTCGTCTTCGCGATCGCCGAGGTGGTGTTGGGCACGACGCTGCGGGCGCGGATCCGCCGGCGTCCCGGCGCCCGGCCGGTACAGGCGCTCACCGCGGCGAAGGCCCTCGTGCTGGCCAAGGCGTCCTCGCTGGCTGGCGCCCTCACGGCGGGAGCTTGGCTCGGGGTGCTCGGCTACGTGCTGCCACAGCGGTCGCTGCTGCAATCCGCCGCCTCGGACACCATCGCCGCTTCGGTCGGGGTGGTCTGCGCGGGAGCTCTGGTGGCGGCCGCGCTGTGGCTGGAGTACTGCTGCCGGACCCCAGAGGGGCCCGACGATCCCGATGCGGATTCCGGCGTAATGGAGCACTGAGTCCGGAGGTTTTGGAGCATCTGTTCCGGTGGTATTGGTGCAGTACTGGGGTGTGGGGTCGGAGCGTTAGCGACGGCTTGGCTGCCGAGTCACCTCCTTCGGGTTGTGTGGTTTGCTGAGTGTGCCAGGGCTGGGTTCGTGTTCGCTTACTGTGATAATTGTTCACCCGTTGAGTCGTCGGTGTTCGGCGACGCGGCAGGCCGGGCTGCAGAACCGGCGGGGTTGACCGCGCTGGTGCAGCGGCAGGTGGAAGGTGCGGTGGCATAGCCAGCGCGCGCAGCGCAGGACCAGGCAGTTCGGGTGGTCCGGACAGGGCCCTGGTGACCGGTCCAGCGTGTAATGATATTGACTGGGGCTCATCGGTCGTCAGTCTTGGGTGTTCGGCGTCGTGGCGGTGGTGTCGGGTTGGTGGGGTTTGCGTAGTGATTCCCCGCGTAGCTCGATGCGGTGCGCGGTGTGCAGGATCCGGTCGCAGATGGCGTCGGCCAGGGTGGGGTCGCCGAGGTTGTCGTGCCAGGCGTTGATCGGGAGTTGGCTGGTCAGGATGGTCGAGCGGCGTTGGTGGCGGTCTTCGATGACCTCGAGCAGATCGCCGGCTTGGGCGGCGGTTAAGGGCCGCAGTCCGAGATCGTCGAGGACGAGGACGTCGATGCGGGCCCAGCTGGTCATCAGCTGGGCGGCTCTGCCGTCGGCGTGGGCCAGGCGGAGCTCGTCGAGTAGGCGGGGCACCCGCCAGTAGAGCGCTCGGTGTCCTCGACGGATCGCGGCTTGGGCCAGTGCGCAGGCGAGGTAGGTTTTCCCGCAGCCCGTCGCCCCGGAGATGAGCAGGTCCCGGTGGTCGGCCACCCAACGGCCCTGGGCCAAGTTCAGGATCTGGGTGCGGTCCGGGCCTCGGGGGCGGTGGAAGTCGATGTCCTCGACACAGGCCTGGGTGCGCAGGTGGGCGGTTTTAAGGTTGCGCGTCAGGCGCCGGTTGTCCCGGTCCTGGGCTTCGCGGTCCACGAGGAGCCCGAGGCGGGCGGTGAACTCCAGCTCGCCGTAGCGGTCGGGCGCTTCGAGCTGGTCAGACAGGGCGGTGGCCATCCCGGCCAGGCGCAGGCTGTGCAGCTTCTCCAGGGTGTGGTTGATCAGCATGGATGGGTTCCTTCCCGGGTTTGTGGG
The DNA here is from genome assembly GCA_038276315.1 of Mycobacteriales bacterium. Lineage (GTDB taxonomy): Bacteria > Actinomycetota > Actinomycetes > Mycobacteriales > Pseudonocardiaceae. The sequence goes on along the minus strand of JBBPZY010000028.1, from coordinate 13,987 downwards.
CATGGTTGGTCGGCGTGCAGGGTGGTCACTGGTAGTAGCCGGGGCCGCGTAGCTGCTCGTGTTGGCGCGGCGGTTGGTCGGGCGGTTCGTCATGGGGTAGCGGGGTGGTCTCCAGGCCGTGGGCCAGGATCGATTCGAGGCTGCGGTAAGAGCGGGCGCCGATGACCAGCGCGCGTCGGCAGGCGGCCTCCATCTGTGGTTGGGGGTAGCGCCCGGACAGGCGCATGATCCCCAGGCAGGAGCGGTAGCCCTGTTCGGGATGTGGCCGGTTGGCCATGATCGCGGTGACGAGTTCGGCGGTGGCCGGTCCGGTGCGCTGCGCCCAGGCGATCAACCGCTCCGGGCTCCAGGCCAGGTGCGCGCGGTGCCGGTCAGGCATGTGCGCGTCCTGGGTGCTGTGCCGACCCTGCAGGTGACTACGTCGGTGGCTGGCGACCCGCTTGCCCCGGGCGAACACTTCGATCGCGTGCTCGGTGATGCGCACGTCGAGGCGGTGCCCGACCAGCTGATACGGCACGGAGTAGTAATGCCGGTCGATGTCGATGTGGTAGTCGATGTTGACCTTGGCGGTCTTCCAGGTTGCGAATTCATACCGCGATGCCGGCAGCGGACGCATCGCCGGAAGGTCGAGCTGGTCGAACAGCACCCGCCGGGTGCCTTCGAGCTTGGCGAACGGGCGGTTGTTCAGCCACGCCAGTTTCACGGCGATGGCGGTGTTGGCCTCGGCCAGGCTGGTGAACCGCTCGTTGCGCAGGCTGGCCAAGATCCACCGTTCCGCGATCTGGACTCCGACCTCGGCTTTGGCCTTGTCGCGGGGCTTTCCGGCTCTGGCCGGCAAGATCGCGGTGCCGTAGTGGCTGGCCATGTCCTGGTAGGTGCGGTTGAGTAGCGGCTCGTAGCGGTGTGACTTGGTCACCCCGGAGCGCAGGTTGTCCGGCACCAGCAGCGCCGGAACCGAGCCCAGGAACTCAAAACACCTCACGTGGGAGCCGATCCAGCACTGCAGTTGCTGGGACGCGGTCGCTTCAGCGAAGGTGTAGTTACTGGCCCCGAGAACGGCGACGAACAGCTGGGCCTGCCACACCGGCGCGCCGGGCGGGTAGATCGGGATCGTGTGCCCGGCGTAGTCGACGAACAGCTTGTCCCCAGCCCGGTGGTCATGGCGCATCACCAGATCGACCCGCCCGGCCCATTGCTGGTAGAGCCAGCAGAACTGGCTGTACTGGTAGCCGTCCGGGTTGGCCTGCTGGTACTCCATATGCAGCAGCTGCAACGTCACGCCCTTACGGCGCAGCTCCCGATGCACCCACCTGAAATCCGGGGGTGTGCGTGGCACCGTCGACGGCGGTGTCGGCGGGAACAACAACCGCTCCAACGCCGCATCATCGAGCTCATCGGGCAGTGGCCAGCCCAGCCCAGCCCGCCCGGCACGGTCCAGGTACCGATGCACCGTCGACGCCGCGATCCGCAACGACCCGGCGATCTGACGCTCGCTCAACCCGCCTCGTGCGTCAGCCGGAGCACTTCTCTGATGTCTCGCATGGCGGTTCGGGGCCGCGCCATCGCTACCTCGCTCACAAGATCGGACAGTCATGTCCGAGCGAGGCTGTCGCTCACCTACCCACCGATCCCGCAGCGCCACACCCTCCAAGCGGGTGCTCAAAAGCTCCGGAACAAGTGCTCCATTATTCCGGAACAGCCGCTTCATTACCCCCGGAACGGTGCTCCATTTGGATCGGAACGGGTGCGCCATTACGTCCGGAGGGCGCACCCGAGCCGGAGGACGTCTGATTCGCCTGCGACGCCCTGTCACCGCACGATGGCTGCCTATTACCGCCGGACTGTCTACAGCCGCCCCTCGTGAGCCGGTACGGTATCCGCCATGTCTGGGACCGCCGAGCCTCCATCGCTGGGTGGCAGCGCTCGGGTCCTGATGCTGAGCACAGTGGGCATGGCTGCGGCGGCCGCAGCCGTGCTCGCGCTGGGCGCCCAGGATGCCCACCTGCTGAGGCTGGGCGTCGTTGCGGCGCTGTGGGCGGCGCTGCTCGCGGCCTTCACCACGGCGCGAGCGCGCCGCGAGATCAGCTCGCGAGCCGAGCACGCCGATCAGTTACGGGCGGCCTACCAGCTCGAACTCCAACGCGAGGTAGTCGCCCGGCGGGAACACGCGCTGACCGTCGAGCGTGCGATTCGCGAGCAGGCGCAGCTATCGCAGCAGCGTGAGATCGGGCAGCTACGGGCTGAGCTTGCGGCCATCGGGGGGAATCTGGCGCGGCTGGCGGCAGCGGCCCCCACGTCCACGCTAGCGATCGCGTCGGCGGTCCCGTCGACGACGGCCACCACGTCGGTGACCGCCACAATCACCACGCCGGCGATCGCGCCGGCGGCGAGGCTTACCACTACGGCCAGGGACAGCCTGGCCGGTCCCGAGCTCGGCTTCGGGCCGGGCCGGGCACAAACGTCTGCCTGGGCTGCAGCGCCGTGCCCGACAGACAGGCACATCTCCAACGGGGAGTCCTTGAAGGGTGGAGTCCCCAACGGCCAGGGCAGGCACGGCGTGCCGAGCCGGCAACGGCTCGGATCAAACAACGGCAACGGGTCCCACCACAACGGCAACGGGTCCCACCACAACGGCAACGGTGCACGGCAGGCACCCGCCGACACGCCGACGGCGGCGGGGACGCAACGGACGGTGGGCGACCTACTGGCCGCCCACGGAGTGGCGGCCGTCCCCCGACGCAGGCACGTCCACAAGGACACGCGCACGGCCTAGCGATCCTTGGTTCCTAGGCCGTGTGAGGCCATCTCTCGCGGTAGCTGATAGCTGCTCCTGCGCAAACCTCCCCAAACCCGCAGGGTGGCTGTTCGGAATGACCTCGGCGCAGCCGCCGTTTCCGCCCGAGGCCATATGTCGGTCCAATCGAGTTCACGGCGCTACCCCGTAGCCGGCACCGACGGCGTGCTGGCCCGCGCGGGTGGTCGTGGGGTCCACCGCGACGACCCAACCAGAGAGACCCGTCCAGCGCGGGCCGGCGGCATTGCATTAATTGCAGTTACTGCAAAGATTGTGTCGCTGTGCCCATGCCTACCATCGAGGTCTCCGACACGGTGTACCAAGCGTTGAAGGAGCGAGCTATCCCGTTTGAGGACACGCCGAACTCCGTCCTCGAGCGGCTGCTTAACGACCCAGGCGAGCAGCGAGGCGACGGCGCCGCGCGAATCCCACCGCCCGGTCGTGCTGCCGTCGGAACCCTCCTGCCGGAGGGCGACTATCAGCTGCCGATCCTGCGGGCGCTCATCGAGGCCGGCGGTCGCGCGCCGGCCGGACAGGTGACGGACCGCGTCGGCGAGCTGCTCGAAGGACAGCTCACGGAAAGGGACCACGACTGTCTCCGCAGTGGAGACATCCGCTGGCGGATTCGGACTGCATTCGCGCGGCTCACTCTTGTGCGGCGCGAATTGCTTGCTGACGGATCGCCCCGCGGAATCTGGGAGATCACCCAGCAGGGACGTGAGCACGCCCGCCCCTCGTAGGCCATTCCGCCGAGCCGGTCGGTACCTCAGCTCCCGAGTCGAGCCCTTGGGCTCCTCCGGTCCAGGGCACAGCTGGTCAACCTGGCAGCTCCGGGGACGTATGCGGTCGGATCACATCGAGGTCCGTGGCGGCGAAGTCCTCACCGGTGCACAGCAGCGGGAGGCCAGTGCGCTCGGCGAGGGCGTAAGCGAAGCAGTCGCCGAAGTTCAGTGCGGCAGGATGCCGGCCCTTCCCGTACCGGCGCCACGCACTGAGGGCTCGGTCCGCGGCGTCGGAGTCAACTGCCACGATTTCGATCTCGGCATCGCGCAGGAAGCGGCTGAGCGCGTCCGCCCCTGCAGCACCCAGCCGAGCCTCGATCACGATGCCCAGCTCCACTCGGGTGGCGGCCGACATGAGTCGAGCAGCGGCGCCCTCCAGAGAGTCAACGAGATTACCACTGCCGGGCTCGCTCAGGAGAACCGCGACGGCCGCCGAGGTATCAACTGCCACCGCCTGAGCCGGTAGTCCGGTCACGCAGGCAGGCCATGGTCGTCGTAACCGAGAATCTGCTCGGGCGCCCGCGCGTCGATGATGGGCAGCGTCGCAACGTCTGACTGGAGTCTGCGCAGCCGCATGCTGATTCGTGGGCCCCGCCGCGCGTGCTCGCGCACCAGTCGCTCACGCAGCGCGGTCACAACGGCCTCGGTGAGAGACTCACCTGTTTCGGCGGCCAACTTCCTAGCGAGGCGATCCGCCTCGTCGCTCTTGATGCTCAACGCCATGGCAGAAGTATAGAACTTTAGGCGGCGTTCACCCCAGACCACTCGCCACTTCCCGCAACCTGCTCTCCATATTCCCCCCTCTCCGACGGATTTCCGGCACTGACCACTTAGCGCGCCAGTGCAAAAGCTAGAGGCATAGGGTCCGGGCCATGAGTGGGCTTGGACCTGTACCGCTGGGAAGTGCCGGGCATCGCGGGCAGGTCCTGCTGCCGGCGCTGGGCCTGGTGGCGCTGGCCGTTGGTTTTCTCATCGCGCTCGGCTTCATCAACACCGCTGTTGGTGGTAGCGCCGTGCTGATCGGTGCCATGGTGGCGATCCTGCCGGCGTTGCCGGTGGTGGCAATGTTCTTGTGGGTGGACCGCTGGGAGCCCGAGCCGCCGCGGCTGCTGCTCGCCGCATTCCTGTGGGGCGCGGGAGTCTCGGCACTCGGCGCGGCGATGGTCAATGACACCGCGACAGTGTTCGGCGAGCAGGTGCTCGGTACCGGGGGTGGCGATCTCGTCGGGGCGGTGATTTCCGCCCCAGTCATCGAGGAGGCCCTCAAGGGCTCGTTTCTAGTCGGCCTGCTGTGGCTGCGGCGCCGCGAGTTCGACGGCGTGGTGGACGGGATCGTCTACGCCGGGCTGGTCGCCACCGGCTTCGCGTTCACCGAGAACATTCTGTACTTCGGACGCGCGTTCGCCATCGACGGGCTGGTCGGCGACGGTGGCGGGGTGGCCATCGTGTTCTTGATGCGCGGTGTGCTCGCACCGTTCGCGCATCCGGTCTTCACCGCGATGACCGGAATCGCCGTGGGGCTGGCGGTTCGGCGCCGCAACCAGAACCGCTGGACGATGTTGCCCTTCCTCGGGTATTTGGGAGCTGTCGGGCTGCACTCGCTGTGGAACGCATCAGCCGGTTACGGCTTTCTCCCGACCTTCTACGGGGTGATCATGGTGCCGCTGTTCGGTGGGTTGATCGCGCTGGTGATCTGGCAACGCCGCCGGGAACAACGGGTGATCTCCGCGGCGTTGCCGGGGTTCGCCACCGCCGGTTGGATCGCTCCCAGCGAGGTCCCGCTGCTGGCCAGCCAGGCCGGCCGGCGGGGATGGTCGTCCGCGGTGCGCCGTCAAGCGGGCGAAACCGCCGCCGACGCGGTTCGCGACTACCAGCATGCGGTCACCGAACTCGCCTTCTCGCAAGCCCGGATGGGCTCGGGCGAGGTCGGTGCCGACACCGGGAGGTGGCATCACGAGGCGTTGGACGCGCTGCTGGCCGCCCGGGAACGGGCCCAGCGGGTCGCGGACGATCGGTTGAGTGAAGCTGCTCACCCGGACCGGCGCGAATAGCTCCAACGGGGTTAACCTGCGGCAGTCCGGTACCCGCGGCCAGCGCGGGACTGGAACATTTGGAGGACCGCGATGGCGACGATGCCACGGTCGGGTACCGCCGCGTCCCGAGGCGTGGCCGACCGTCCGGCCCGCCTGGCCGTGGGCGTGGTTTCCGCAGGCCGGGTGGGATCGGTGCTGGGCGCCGCTATCTCCGGTGCTGGGCATGTGGTGGTCGGCGTGAGCGCGGTATCCCGAGCATCCTTACGTCGCGCCGCGAACCTGCTACCTGATGCGCCGGTGCTGGCGCCCGACGACGTGGTGCGGCGGTCGGATCTGGTGCTGCTCGCCGTCCCCGACGACGTGCTGCCGGGCCTGGTGTCCGGACTCGCCACGACCGGGGCGTTCCGGGCCGGTCAGATCGTGGTGCACACCAGTGGCGCTCGGGGGGTGGACGTCCTGGCGCCGGCGACCGCGCTCGGCGTGCTCCCGCTCGCGCTGCACCCCGCGATGACCTTCACCGGACGCGCGGAGGACGTCGCGCGGCTGGCTGCGGGCTGTGTCGGCGTCACGGTCGCCGACGAGACCGGCTGGAGCGTCGGGGAGGCGCTGGTGCTGGAGATGGGTGCTGAGCCGGTGCGCGTGCCGCCGCAGGCCCGGCCGTTGTATCACGCGGCGCTGGCGCACGGAGCCAATCACCTGGCCACCCTGGTGCGCGACGCGGTGGACGCGTTGGAGCAGGCGGGCGTGGTGCCCGCCGAACGGCTGCTGGGTCCGCTGCTGGAGGCGGCGCTGGACAATACGCTGCGCCACGGCGATCGTGCTTTGACCGGCCCGGTGACCCGCGGCGACCTCGACACGGTACGGCTGCACCTGCGGGTGCTCGCGGACTCCGCGCCGGAGCTGCTCGAGTCCTACCGAGCGCAGGCGATGCGGACAGCTGACCGAGCCGAGGCGGCCGGGATGCTGGCTCCGGCGGTCGCTACCCAGATCCGGGAAACCCTGCAGGTACGACGGTGACCAGCCGGCTCCGTGGTGAACTGACCGTCCACCGAGACCCCGCTGCAGTGTCTGCGGTGACTCGCAGGCTGCGCTTGGCCGGGCACCCGGTCGTGCTGGTCCCGACGATGGGAGCGTTGCACGCCGGCCACCGGGCGCTGATTCGAGCCGCCCGGGCCACCCCGGACGCGCGCACGGTGGTGTCGATCTACCTCAATCCGTTGCAGTTCGGTTCTCGCCACGACTTGGACCGCTACCCCCGCAGCTTCGACGCCGATCTGGCGATGTGCCGGGAGGAGGGCGTGGAACTGGTCTTCGCGCCCAGCGTGGCAGTGATGTCCCCGCTCGGATCCGACACCACCGTGGCACCGGGTGCCCTGGGTGCGCAGCTGGAAGGCGCCAGCCGGGCGGGTCACTTCGCCGCGGTGCTCACGGTGGTGGCCAAGCTGTTCGGGATCGTCGCTCCGGACATCGCGTTGTTCGGCGAGAAGGATTACCAGCAGCTGGTGCTCGTGCAGCGGATGGTGGCCGACCTGCGGATGGATGTGCAGGTCCTCGGGGTACCCACCGTGCGTGACGCTGACGGGCTCCCGCTATCGTCGCGCAACGTCCACCTGGATGCCGAAGCCCGGGGTGCCGCGGTCACGTTGTCAGCGGCCCTGCACGCTGGCGCCAAGACGGGTGGGCAGGGCCCGAACGCGGTGCTCGCGGCGGCCGGTCAGGTGTTGGCCAGGCAGCCCGCCGTCGCCCTGGACTACCTGGCACTGCGCAGCCCCCAGCTCGGACCGGCCCCGCCGCAAGGACCGGCTCGGCTGTTGCTGGCGGCCACCGTCGGGACCATCCGGTTGATCGACAACGTCGGCCTGCGGCTGGGTGCCGACTCCAACGGACGAGGAGCCCCGTGATGTTCCGGACGATGCTGAAGTCCAAGATCCACCGGGCCACCGTCACCCATGCGGATCTACATTACGTGGGGTCGGTCACTGTCGATGAGGACCTGATGGACGCCGCCGACCTGCTCGCCGGCGAGCGGGTGGCCATCGTGGACATCACCAACGGTGCCCGGCTGGAGACCTATGTCATTCCCGGCTCACGGGGCAGCGGCGTGGTCGGGATCAACGGCGCGGCAGCCCACCTGGTGGCGCCTGGCGACCTGGTGATCCTGATCGCCTACGCCACGATGGATGAGGACGAGTCCCGCCACTACCTACCCCGAGTCGTATTCGTCGACGCCGATAATCGGATTGTGCATCAGGGCCACGATCCGGCGCGTGCCCCGGCCGGAAACCTGATGGCCGGCTCGGCCGGCGTCTGACGGGCGCGAGCGAGTGCTGCTCACCGTAGACATCGGCAACACCAACATCGTCCTGGGCTTGTTCGACGTCAAGCCGGCAGGCAGCTGCGAGGATGCCGCGCTGCTGCACGACTGGCGGATGCGTACCGACGCCAGGATGACCGCTGACGAGATGGCGCTGACCGTCCGCGGGCTGCTCGGTGCCTACTCCAGCAAGATCACTGGCATCGCCGCGCTGTCCACAGTGCCCGCGCTGCTCCGCGAACTGAAAGTGATGGTGGACCGGTACTGGCCGCAGCTGCCCCGGGTGATCGTCGAGCCCGGTGTCCGCACCGGCGTGCCGTTGCTCTACGACAACCCACGCGAGCTGGGGGCTGATCGGATCGTCAACACGCTGGCCGCTTACACCCTCTACGGCGGCCCGGCGATCGTGGTGGACTTCGGCACTTCCACCAACTTCGACGTGGTCAGTGAGCGTGGCGAGTTTCTCGGCGGTGCACTGGCGCCGGGCATCGAGATCTCCATCGATGCGCTCGCTAGCCGGGCCGCCCAACTGTTGAAGGTTGAGCTGGTCCGACCTCGTTCGGTGATCGGTAAGAGCACCGTGGAAGCCTTGCAGTCCGGGTTGCTGTTCGGTTTCGCCGGACAGGTGGACGGACTGGTCCAGCGGATCGCTGCGGAGCTGGCGCCGGGCGCTGAGGCCGACGTGGTGGTGGTTGCTACCGGTGGGCTGGCCCCGCTGCTGATCGCCGAGTCCCGAACAATCACCCACCACGCCCCCCACCTAACCCTCCGCGGTTTGCGAATGGTCTTCGACCGCAACATCAGCCCGTGAGTGCAGACCGCTCCCCGATTCGGGAAGGGCAGAGCGCCGGGATTGGGGGCGTTGGTCGGCTGAAAGGCCGCGACGCGCGTGCAGGTCGTCGACAACGCCCGACGGTACCGGCGGTGAACCCGCGTTCAACGGATCACTAGGTTGTTCGGGTGACCACCGAGCAACGCCCTATCGAGGACGACCTGCCCGACCAGATGCGGGTGCGCAGGGACAAGCGGGAGCGGCTGCTGGCTTCTGGGCCGCACCCATACCCAGTCGAAGTACCGCGCACTCGCACGCTGAGGCAGATCCGCGACATCTACGCCGGCCTGCCGCCGGACGCGGTCACCGGCGACCAGGTCGCCGTGACTGGTCGGGTTATCTTCCTGCGCAACGCTGGCAAGCTCTGCTTTGCCACTCTGCGCGAGGGCGACGGAACTGAATTGCAGGCCATGCTCAGCCTGGCCAATGTGGGCACTGACGGACTGGCCGCGTGGAAGACCGATGTCGATCTCGGGGATCACGTGTCGGTCACCGGTGAGGTGGTCACGTCGCGTCGCGGGGAGTTGTCCGTGCAAGCCACGCAATGGCAGATGGCGGCCAAGGCATTACGGCCTCTTCCGACCGCGCACAAGGAACTGGCCGAGGAAACCCGGGTCCGCCAGCGTTATCTCGATCTCATCGTTCGCGATGCGGCCCGGCGGACCGCCCAGGTGCGGGCCGACGCGGTTCGATCGGTACGTACGATGCTGCATTCTCTCGACTTCGTCGAGGTTGAGACACCCATGCTGCAGGTCATGCATGGTGGTGCCGCAGCACGGCCGTTTGTGACGCACTCCAATGCTTTCGACACCGACCTGTACCTGCGGATCGCCCCGGAACTTTACCTCAAGCGTTGCGTGGTGGGCGGGATGGAACGAGTCTTCGAGCTCAACCGAGTGTTCCGCAACGAGGGCGCCGACTCTACGCACTCGCCGGAGTTCACCATGCTTGAGGTGTACCAGGCCTACACCGACTACGAGGGCATGGCGGCGCTGACCCGCACGCTGTACCAGACAGTGGCCCGCGACGTGTTCGGATCCACCACACTTCGGCTCGCCGACGGCAGCGACTACGACATCGGCGGGCAATGGGCTCAGGTCAGCCTGTTCGGCGCTGTCTCCAAGGCGCTTGGCGAGGAGATCACTCCGCAGACGCGGCGTGCGGAGTTGCTCGGCCACGCCGAGCGAGTGGGCCTTGCGTGCAATCCCGCCTGGCTACCCGGAAAGCTGGTTGAGGAGTTGTTCGAGCAGCTCGTGGTGCCAGAGCTGCACGCTCCGACCTTCGTCAAGGACTTTCCGGTGGACACCGCCCCGCTGACTCGGGAGCACCGCAGCGATGCGGGTCTGGCCGAGAAATGGGATCTCTACATCCGTTCCGTCGAGTCGGCCACTGCCTACTCAGAGCTGGTCGATCCGGTCGTGCAACGGGAGCGTTTCGAGGCCCAGGCCGCGCTCACGGCGGTGGGTGATGACGAGGCGATGCCGCTGGACGAGGACTTCCTGACCGCCATGGAGTACGGAATGCCGCCAACTGGTGGTATGGGAATGGGGATCGACCGGCTGCTCATGGCGCTCACTGGTTCGGGTATCCGCGAGACCATCCTGTTTCCGCTGGTACGACCACAATAGTGGACGCCGATGACAGGTGATTTCGCAATCCTCCCGAAAATGGGCTAACCTACTCGTTGTCGTTGTGGAGTCGTCGTGCGATGGCTCCGTCCACCACGTCCCTGAGGGAGGACGACGCGCATGGCGCAGAAGGTCACCGTAACCTTGGTCGATGACCTCGACGGGGGTACCGCCGAAGAGACCGTTGAGTTTGGTATCGACGGCGTGTCTTACGAGATTGATCTGTCGGCCGGTAACGCAGGGAAGTTGCGTGACTCACTGGCGGACTATGTCGGCAGTGCCCGTAAGTCGGGCGCGGCAGGCGGGCGCCGCAAGGTCGCGGGTACGGCTCGGCGGGCCGGCACCGGTGGCCGGGCATCGGTGGACCGTGAGCAGAACGCTGCGATCCGCGAATGGGCCCGCAAGAACGGTTACAACGTCTCAGACCGCGGCCGCATCCCGGCTGAGGTGTTAGAGGCGTACCACAAGGGGAGCTGAGGCCGTAGAACACCACACCGGGGCCGCCTGGGTAGCGGCACCGGTGTGGTGTACGGGGTCGTGGTGCCCCGCAGGCTTAGTCCTTATGGTCCGCGCGACCGGGAATGAGTGCGTCAGCCATGGACGCTTGGGGGCGCTTGAGTACCCGGACTCCGTAGACGAAGGTGAGTGCGCCGCCGAGGTAGCCACCGGCGACGAGTAATACCCAGGAGATGATACCGACCGTCAAGGCTAACGTGATGATCTTGCCGGTGGCGTATCCAGCCAACTGTAAGTCAAACGTCCAAGCGAACAGGCCGGTGGCGCTGGCCATGAGAGTGAGGTGCCACCAACCGAGTGTGCGCGCGGGTGCATCCGCCGGAATACCGAACAAGTCCACCAGGCCGGTGATGATGGTCGGTATCGCGGCGATAAGGCCGACTCCGATTGTGATCACGGACGCGGTGGCCATCGCGGCTTGTTGGAAGCCGGCCGCGCCGGCCACGAGCATCGCGACACCAGCGGTATAGGCGCCGATACCGATGTCGGTCAGCGGCGCATGCGCCGGTTTGCCTGCGAAACCCTTCACCAGGGTCACCATCGGACGGTTCCCTCCGTTGAAGCGCGAATAAGCCGCGGGCTGTGTCTACCCGCATCACAGTAAACGCGGCTACCCCAGCCAGCGGTTCATCCATCTGCACAACTGGCCCCGATCGGGCCTCGGACCGATCGCGACTCACGAGCGCACCAGCAGAGCTCCAGCGTCAACGCGCATCCGCATGCCTCGCACCTCACCCACCGGATCGCCGTCGAGTTGCGCCTGCTGCGGGGTATCCGAGCTGATGATGACGGTGCGGCCCTGCCAGTGCTGCACTATCCGGTGGCCATGGCGGCGGCGGGTCAGCACTCGTTCTGTCACCGCCAGCCAGCCGATGATTCCCCGTGGACCGAGGGTCACCACATCCAGCAGTCCGTCATCCACCTCGGCCGCAGGCATCAACACCAGGCCGCCGAGAAGCTTGCCGCAATTGCCGACCACCACCGCTCGGACTCGCCGCGGCAGCTCGACCCGGCCGTCGACGGCAAGTGTGATGTCTGCTCGCGGACCCGTCAGTGCGCGCGCCCCGGAGACGACATACGCCATCGCGCCCCACCGGGCCTTCAACTCGTGGCGCGCGCCAGCCATTATTGCCGCGTCGAAGCCCATCCCAGCCATCACCATGAACACGTGCTCCTCAGCGCGATCGTCGATGAATACCCGACCGACGTCGATCGCGCGGTTTTTCCCGGACAATGCAATCCGGGTGGCTCGGATTGTGTTGTTGCGCGCAATGGCGAGGTTGCGCGCGAGCAGGTTGGCGGTGCCGGTAGGCAATAGACCCATCGGGGTGCCTGATCCAGCGAGGGCTTGCACCACGTGGCGGACCGTGCCATCCCCGCCACAGGCGAGCACCAGATCAGCGCCGGCAGCCAGTGCGGCCGCGGCCTGACTACCACCAGGGTCCTCGACGGTGGTCTGGAGCCACAGCGGCGCCCTCCACCCCAGCTCCACGCACACCCGAGTGATCTGTGTCTGCAGCTTCGCCGGATCGCCGACATTGATCGGGTTGACCACCACTGCCGGCAGCGGGCACGCCGGCAGCGCAGACGGGGCCGGCTCAGGTTTCACAGATCAAAAGATACGGGCTGCGACGGGCTCAAGCCCGATCAAGTGTGCCGAAAATACAGGCCCGTTCGGAATCGTCGATCCGCGGGCAGCTGGCGCATGGACGCTCGACTCCAGGCAGCGCATAGAGAAAGCAGCATGAGCCCCGCAGCCGGGTCCAGTGGGTGCGGCCGCGGTCATCAGTCAACTTGCGGATCGTTGACGCCGAGGTGAGCGGTTTCTCGCCATCGGCGAGCACCAGCCGCGCATCGGCGGCGCCGGCCTGCGGTGACCCGAACGAGCGCCCCGCCAGCAGCGAGGCGCTGTCCAGCACGTCGGTCACCGCAGCCCACTGGGTGCGGGGTCCGAAACGCACCATCGGGCCGTAGACCGTGAGGAAATGGGCGGCGTGGGCAATCACCTGACGGCGCAGTATCGCTCCCAGCGCTGCCTCGTCAGGCACCGGCACGGCATCGGGATGCCCCGCGTCGGGATCATCGGGCAGGCACCAGAACCGCGCCGGCTGCAGCGCCACCTCCTGCACCACCGCCGAATCGAGCCGGAAGCTGAGCTGCCGCGGCGATAGCGAGGGCACCCGCCGGGCGCAGTGGAACAGCACCGCGCCGAGGTAGCTCGGGATGACCAGATACCACTGCAGCACATAGCCGCCAGTGGTTTTCGCCGGCACCTGGGTCTGCTCCGGGGCGGGCGAGTGCTGCTCGGCTAGCCGTTGGGCGACCTGTACCCGCCACCGTGGGAAGAAGTCCGGATCCGCCAGGGCGTGGTCACACTGGATCCACCCGGCGCCGGTCAGGTCCGATACCCGGTCGAATGTCCGGAAGGACAATAACTTCACCGCACGGTTCGCCGCCGCAACCGACCCGGCCAGTGGATGCGCGTTGGGCGGCTGCACCGTTGCTGGCGACTCGCCCACCGGAACCACGGCTTGCGGCACGGCCTCTCCTTCGCGGTCATTGTTCTCGGACTGCACTTCTCGTGGGCTCCATAGGCCTCCCCGCAACCCGAGTGCAGTCCGAGAGCCAGGGTTGCCTTACCTAATGCGGAGCAACCTAGCAGTATGAATCCCCACGGGCACCCTCTGCTATCCGAGACCACCCGAGCGAGTCTCGCGTACCCCTAATGGGGCGGCGTTCGCCTAGAGCGGACAAGGCCCCCCGATGCGGAATCCTGGCCGGTAGTGACACGTTGCAGTGAGAGTTGGGCAGCAGTTCGACAGCGGGCATGACCGTCTGGGAGCTACAGTGACGGCACGGACTGTCTGACCCAGTACCGGCTGCGCCGCGATGGCGCGGCAGTCAGGAGTGCAGCATGTTTGAAAGGTTCACCGACCGCGCGCGGCGGGTGGTTGTACTGGCTCAAGAAGAGGCCAGGATGCTCAACCACAACTACATCGGCACCGAGCACATCCTGCTGGGTCTGATCCACGAGGGTGAGGGCGTAGCAGCCAAGGCCCTCGAATCGCTGGGAATCGCCCTGGAAGGG
>JBBPZY010000027.1:0-16555 GCA_038276315.1 Mycobacteriales bacterium | reverse complement strand
GCGTTCTGCATCCAGAACGCGACGGGATGGGGACGTGATGCACCCGGTGAGTCGGCCGCGGCGGTTGCGGGGCACGGCGGCGATGCGGGGGTTGGTTCGGGAGACGACGGTTGTCGCGCGGCAGTTGGTGTTGCCGGTGTTTGTCAAGCAGGGGGCCACCGAGACGACCCCGATCCCGTCCATGCCTGGCGTCGTGCAACACACTCGGGACTCGCTGCGCAAGGCTGCGGCCGAAGCGGTGGCAGCCGGGCTGGGCGGGATCATGCTGTTCGGTGTGCCCGCTACCAGGGACGCCACCGGCTCCGGTGGGATCGATCCGGATGGCGTCCTCAACACGGCTCTGCGAGATGTGCGCGCGGAGGTCGGCGACGACATCGTGATCATGGCTGACACGTGTCTGGACGAGTTCACCGATCACGGGCACTGCGGGCTGCTGGACGCGGCCGGTCGGGTGGACAACGACGCGACGCTGACGGTGTACGGGCAAATGGCTGTGGCGCAGGTGGAAGCGGGCGCGCATCTGGTCGGACCAAGCGGCATGATGGACGGTCAGGTCGGGGTTATCCGGGCGGCGCTGGACGCCGCAGGCCACCACGATGCCGGAATCCTGGCCTACAGCGCCAAGTACGCCTCGGCGTTCTACGGGCCGTTCCGCGAGGCGGTGGACTCCCAGCTGCGCGGCGACCGAATGACATATCAGCAAGACCCTGCCAACGCGCGCGAGGCGTTGCGCGAGGCGGCGCTGGATCTCGCCGAGGGCGCTGACATCGTGATGGTCAAGCCCGCGATGTCCTACCTCGACGTTCTGCGCTCAGTCGCCGAAGTCTCCGATGTCCCGGTCGCCGCCTATCAGGTCTCTGGTGAGTACTCGATGGTCGAGGCGGCGGTGGCGCGTGGCTGGCTGGATCGGCGGCGCACCGTGCTGGAGACGTTGACCTCCATCCGCCGGGCCGGTGCTGATCTGGTGCTGACCTATTGGGCGACGCAGGCCGCCGGCTGGTTGCGCTGACCGCCGCATCGCCGCATCGCCGCGCTTGACCGGCATCGGTCGGCCGCCGGTACCTGTGATCACCGATACGAGCCGTCAGGTGGCGTTTCGCTACCATGATCGCTGAAACTGAGGCGTCACCGTGCGACCTCGCACAGCCAGAGCTCAGTTTTGGCGATCATGAGGGATCGGTTGGCCTGCTATGGCGATCACATCGGCGACCTCGTCGAGGATCGATCCGAGCCGGGTCCGAACATCGTGGGCGGTGTAGCGCAGGACGGTGTACCCGGGTGCTACCAGTACGTTCTGCCGGGTGCGGTCGTCTTGAAAGGCAAGCCAGGTGCCGTGGGTACGGTATCCGTCCACCTCGAGGATCAGTCGTCGCGCGGGATCGAGGAAATCCGCGATGTACCCAAGCACCGGCTCGTTGATCAGGAAGTCAGTCAAGCCCGCCGATTGAAGGCCCTGGGCGAGCCGGCGCTCGGGTGCGGAGGCCGCGCCGGGCACCAGCGAGGCCAGGTGCCGCGCGACGCGAGGCGAGCCGCGCAACCCGACCTCTTCGAGGTAACGCATCCGCAGAGCTCCATCCGAGGTAAGCGTCGCCGTGGCGTGGTCGAGTAGGGAAGCGCAGGCAGCATCGTCGAGCAGCGTGAGGCAGTCGAAGACAGTGCGAGGCACGTCGGTGACCGGCAGTCGGCCGACGGTGCTGCGTCGGGTACGGAGGGTGTCCCGACGGAACAGTCGCAGCCACGGCGCGGGCGACGTTCGCGCAGAGCTCAGCGGAATCGTCAGGTGCACGACCGCAGGTTCATCGATCGCCATTCTCCACAGCTGTGCCGCAGCGAGATGGCTCACCACACCTTGCGGCTGCCAGAAGTGCGCGGCGTGCGCCCGGGTGACCAATGACGGCGCGCCGGAGGAGTAGACGCCAGGGAGGATCCGCCGCAGTCGACCACTGCGAAGCCCAGGCGTCGACGGTGTTCATGTTCAGCCCAGCTTCGCGTAGCTGCGCCCGGCTTACCGCTCCGTGCTGGCGGTCGAGCCGGCGCTCGAGGTCACCGATTCGGGTCATAGTGATCACAATGCCCCCGACCACCGACAGCGCCGGCATAACAACCGCGATCACATGGGTGCTCGGCCTCGGACGTGAGCGCGGTGTTCTGCAGATCGCCGTGACGGTCGATTCGAGGATGTGGGCCCGAACGGGCGGCTCGGGGCCGCCATGATCACCGAAACTGAGTGCTGGCCGTGCGATTCTGCACGGTCATGCCTCAGTATTGGCGATCATGGCCGGAGGGCACGACCCGGGTACGGGCAAGGACGTCGGCGAGGTCGTGGCAGGGTAGTCGGGTGCGCTCCGGTCACCGTGCCCGAATACTGATCGTACTCGGTGAGGTGCTGGCCGCCATCGTGCTCGCCGGGTTTGCGTGGTGGTGTTGGTCCCACGGCGTGATCGTGACGGTGCGCCGTGGCGTCGGGATGAGCCGTATCGAGGGGTGGTGGTGGGCGGCAGCCACCGCTGTGGCCACATTCGCTGGCATCCTGCTGCTCGACGCCGGACGGCGGGCGATGGCTGAAGCATCACGACTATGATGCATAGGTGCGCACCACGGTCCTCTCGATGACGATGTGTTCGCCGCGTTGACGTGACCGCCACCGAGTCGGCTCGGCTGTTCGATCGGGCCTGCGCTGTGATCCCCGGTGGGGTGAACTCCCCGGTGCGGGCTTTCGGCGCGGTCGGCGGCACGCCCCGTTTCATGGCCGCAGCGGCGGGGCCCTACCTGTGGGACGCCGACGGCAACCGATACGTCGATCTGGTGTCGTCCTGGGGACCGATGATCCTGGGCCATGCGCACCCGGCGGTAGTGGAGGCGGTGCAGGTGGCCGCATCGAAGGGGCTGTCCTTCGGCGCGCCCACCACCGGGGAGATCGAGCTCGCTGAGGAGATCGTGCGCCGAGTCGAGCCGGTGGAACAGGTGCGTCTGGTCAACTCCGGCACCGAGGCGACGATGAGCGCGATCCGGCTTGCCCGCGGCGTCACCGGGCGCGCCGCGGTGGTCAAGTTCGCCGGGCACTACCACGGGCATGTCGACGCGCTACTCGTCGCCGCCGGCTCCGGCGTCGCCACCTTCGGATTGCCCAGCAGCCCAGGCGTCACCGGCGCACAGGCCGCTGACACGATCGTGTTGCCCTACAACGACCTCGACGCGGTCGGTGCCCTGTTCGCCGAACGGGGCACCGAGATCGCCGCCGTCATCGCCGAGGCGGCGGCCGGAAACATGGGCGCGGTGCCGCCCGACTCCGGCTTCAACGCCGAGCTGCGTGAGTTGTGCCACGCCCACGGCGCGCTGCTGATCCTGGACGAAGTGATGACCGGATTTCGAGTATCGGCCGCCGGCTGGTTCGGGCTCGAGCACGTGCCGGCTGACGTCTACACCTTCGGCAAGGTGATGTCCGGCGGGTTGCCGGCGGCGGCGTTCGGCGGCTCCGCCGACTTGATGTCGTACCTGGCGCCGGCCGGGCCGGTCTATCAGGCGGGCACGCTGTCCGGGAACCCGGTCGCGGTGGCCGCCGGATTGGCCACACTGCGGGCCGCCGATCGGGACGTTTACGCCCAGTTGGATGTGGCGGCGACCCGACTGGCTGGCCTGCTCGATCAGGCATTGGACGCCCACGGCGTGCCGCACCGGGTGCAGACCGCGGGCTCGATGCTCAGCGTATTCTTCACCGCCCCCGCTGGCGGACCGGTGCGGGACTACGCCGGGGTCCAAGCCACCCAGACCTGGCGCTTCCCGGCGTTCTTCCACGCGTTGCTTGAACACGGCGTCTACGCTCCACCGAGTGCCTTCGAGTCCTGGTTCGTCTCCGCAGCGCTGGACGAGGAGGCTTTCGGAGTGATCGCGGCGGCGCTGCCACCTGCCGCCCGGGCTGCCGCGCAGGCCAGGCAACCAGGATGAGTCGCACTGTGGTTCACCTGCTGCGCCATGGCGAGGTGCACAACCCGGACCGGATCCTCTACGGCCGGCTACCCGGCTTCCGGCTGTCCGACGGTGGCGTCAACCAAGCCGAGCAAGTCGCCGCGCATCTCGCCGATCGCGACGTGGTGCACGTGGTCGCCTCGCCGCTGCTGCGGGCACAACAGACCGCGAAGTCGATCGCCGCCCGACATGGGCTGGAGCTGGTCACCGACGAGGGGTTGATCGAGGCGACCAACGCCTTCGAGGGAGCCCGGGTGTCGGTAGGCGATGGCGTATTGCGCGACCCGCGGTCGTGGCCGAAGCTGCGTAACCCGTTCCGGCCGTCCTGGGGGGAGCCGTACCAGCAGATCGCGAACCGGATGCTTGCCGCGACGTACCGGGCCCGCGACCGGGCCGCCGGGCATGAGGCGGTGTGCGTCTCGCATCAACTGCCGATCTACACGTTGCGCCGGCACCTGGCCGGACAGCGGCTGTGGCACGATCCGCGGCGCAGGCAGTGCGCCGTGGCGTCGCTGACCAGCCTGGTTTTCGACGGCGACGCCTTGCTCGAGGTGCGCTACAGCCAGCCCGCGGGCAGCTCGGACCCGAGGGTGACCGGGGCATGAGGCGTGCGTTGTTGCTGGTGGCAGTGGCTTTCCTGGTGGCTGGCTGCGCTACGGGCACCGACGCGGTAACCCACGGTGGCACCTTCGAATTCGTCACGCCAGGGGGCAAGACCGACATCTTCTACGATCCGCCGGCCAGCCGGGGCACCATCGGCGAACTGGCCGGGGACAGCGTGACCGAACCTGGAACGGCGGTGTCGCTGGCGCGCTACCCCGACCAGGCGATCGTGCTCAACATCTGGGGCTCGTGGTGCGGGCCGTGCCGGTCCGAAGCCGGCGACCTGGTCCGGGTGGCTCGGGCGACATCGGCCCAGCGGGTGCAATTCATCGGGATCGACGTCCGGGATAGCCGGCAGGCCGGTGCGGACTTCGCCCGCGACTTCGGCCTCACCTACCCGTCGATCTTCGACCCCCCCGGCCGGACGCTGCTCGCGCTCAACGGCGTCCCCCGTTCAGTGGTGCCGCTGACCATCGTGCTGGACCGCCACCACCGGGTCGCCGCGGTATTCCTGCACGCCATCCACGCGACGGATCTGCAGCCCGTGGTGCAGCACATCGCGGCGCAGGCCTGACGTCTGCCCGGTGTGCGCGTCCAGCCTGCCTGCGGTCTCAGGTACCCCGGGGGTTGGTAGCCGTTGAGAGCGCCCGGGGCCGGGGTTGGTGGTCCTTGAAGGGCTACCTACGCTGGGCGATGTGGGGCTCACCGAATTTGCCATCTCCGGGCCGCTCTTGCTGGCGGCGGGGTTGGCGGTGTTGGCCGGCGCGGTCAGTTTCGCTTCGCCGTGCGTGGTACCACTGGTGCCGGGGTACCTGGCGTACCTCACCGGGCTGGTCGGTGCTGACAGCAACAGTGCCGAGAACGACACGAGCCGGGGGCGGGTGCTGGGTGCGGTCGCGCTGTTCGTGCTCGGTTTCTCGGTCGTGTTCACCGCCAGCGTGGTGACGGTGCTCGGTATCGCGGACCGGCTGACCCTCAACGAGGTTATCCTGCAGCGCGTCGGTGGTGTGATCACCATCGCGATGGGTCTGGTGTTCGTCGGGATGGTCCCCAGGCTGCAGCGCGACCTCCGCGTGCACCCGCGGCCGGGGCTGGGACCCCGGCACATGCTCGGCGCCCCATTGCTGGGCGCGGTATTCGGTCTCGGCTGGACACCGTGCCTGGGACCGACGCTGGCCGGGGTGATCGCGCTGGCCGTCGGCACGCCTGGCGGCGGTCTGGCTCGCGGAGTGTTGCTGGTTGCGGCCTACTG
This sequence comes from Mycobacteriales bacterium, assembly GCA_038276315.1. Taxonomy (GTDB): domain Bacteria; phylum Actinomycetota; class Actinomycetes; order Mycobacteriales; family Pseudonocardiaceae. Next base: position 10,734 of record JBBPZY010000027.1, on the reverse strand, counting down.
CCTGGGGCTGGGGGTTCCCTTCCTACTGCTTGCTTTCGGCGCCCGCCGAGCGGTCCGAGCGATGTCCTGGCTGCGCGAGCACGTCCGCGGGGTCCAGCTGGCCGGTGGGGCGTTGCTCATCGTGGTCGGGCTGGCGCTGGTGACCGGGGTGTGGGCGGAGCTCGTCGCTGTGCTCCAAGAGCCGGTCCGGGGTTTCGAGACGCCGATCTGATGGCCCGACTGAACCCGCTGATGGCCCGATTGACCCAGCTGAGCGCATTGGCTCGCAATACCTGGCGCGGGTTGACGAGCATGCGTACCGCGCTGGCGCTGCTGTTCCTGCTGGCGCTGGCCGCGCTGCCGGGGGCGCTGCTGCCGCAGTACTCGCTCAACGCCCAGCGGGTGCGGACCTATACGGCGCAGCATCCGACGTTGGCTCCGGTGCTGGACCGGTTGGGTTTCTTCGAGGTTTTCGCCAGCCCCTGGTTCGCCGCGATCTACCTGCTGCTGTTCGTGTCACTGGTGGGCTGCGTGGTGCCGCGCAGCATGGACTACGCGCGGCAGCTGCGCCGGGCCCCGGTGGCCACCCCCCGCAACCTCGCCCGACTGCCGCTCCACGCCGCCGGTGATTCCGCCAGCACCCCTGCTGAGGTCATTGCGGCCGCCCGGCGGCGGCTGCGTGGTTGGCGCATCGCCGAGCGGGAGGAGCCCGGCGGCGTCCGGACACTGTCCGCCGAGCGAGGTTACCTGCGCGAAGCGGGCAATCTCGTCTTCCACCTCGCCCTGCTCGGGCTGCTGGTGTCCTTCGCGATCGGCAAGCTGGTCGGTTACGAGGGGCAGGTGATCGTGCTCGCCAACGGCTCACAGTTCTGCAACTCGGGCTCGCTGGACTACGACTCGTTCCGTCCTGGCCGGATGGTCGACGGCACCGCGCTGACCCCGTTCTGCGTGCAGGTCAACTCGTTCACACCGATCTTCCTGCCCAACGGGACGCCGCAGGAGTACCGCGCCGCCATCACCTATCAGGGGCCCGACGACATCGCCTCCGGCAGGTGGCATCCGTACCTGTTGCAGGTCAACGAACCGTTGCGGATCGGCGGCACCCGGGTCTACCTGCTCGGCCACGGTTACGCACCGCGGTTCACCGTCACCTTCCCGGACGGGCAGCAGCGCAGCGCCGTGGTGCAGTGGCCGCCGGTGGAGCTGGCCACCATGCTGTCTGAGGGGACCACCAAGTTCGACCCACCCGGGATCACCAACGACGCGGTGCGGCGTACCGGCCAGCTCGCGATCACGGGGCTGTTCGCGCCGACCGCTGCATTTCGCGGTTCACTGCTGTCCTCGGCGTTCCCGGACATGCTTGATCCGGCAGTCGCGATCGACGTGCTCAAGGGCGATCTGGGCAACAACTCCGGCCGTGGCCAGTCGATCTTCGCCGTCGATCAGTCCATGGTGGACTCGGGCCGGCTGAAGCAGGTGAAGCGAACGAACCTGCTGCCCGGTCAGCAGGTCACCCTCCCGGACCAGACGGTGGTGCACTTCGACGGGGTCACTCGCTTCGTGTCGCTGCAGGTCTCCTACGACCCGACGCAGCTCTGGGTGCTCAGCTTCGCGATGCTCGTGCTCTGCGGCCTTGCGGTGTCCCTGACGATCAAGCGCCGCCGAGTGTGGGTGCGCGTCACACCGGCGGAACTGGTCGGTACCGTGGTCGAGCTGGGTGGGTTGGCCCGGACTGAGGCTGCCGGCTACGGCGAGGAATTCGATCAGATCGCTGGTGACGTGCTGCTGCCCGGTCGGGCACAGCCACCGGTGCCTACCGTGTTGTCGAAGGAAGGGGGATGAGCGAGTGCCGATCAACCCGGTTGTGGAGTACTACAGCGACGTCGCGTATGGCACGGCGCTGGTTCTCTATCTCCTCGCTATGGTCCTGCACGCCGTCGAATACTCAGCGAGTCGAATCCCGATGGCCACCGCAGCTGGGCGGGTGGCTGATGGTGGCAGCGGGGCGGTCGCGACCCTAGCTCCGCCAAGCGAGCCACTGCGCGGAAAACCTGAGCGGATCGGTCGGTCCGCGGTGGCGCTGACTGGGCTGGCGGTGCTGGTGCACGCCAGTTCGTTGGCGCTGCGCGGCGCCGCGATCGGCCGCGTGCCGTGGGCGAACATGTACGAGTTCGTGTCCGCCGTCTGCTGCGTTGCGGTGGCCGGTTGGCTGGTTGCGTTGTACGGCCAGCGCAGTACTGCACCGTTGTTGCGGCGGCTCGGCGGGTTCGTTCTGCTGCCCGTTGTGGTGCTGATGTTCTTGGGCGGCACGGTGCTCTACGCGCAGGCTGCGCCGCTGATCCCGTCGCTGAACTCGTACTGGATCACCATCCATGTCTCCGCGGCTATCACCGCGACGGGGATCCTGCTGGTCTCCGGAGTGGCCAGTGCGCTCTACCTGGTCGCTTCGCCGGCCGGCTCACGGATCGCCGCCCGTCTGCCGGATACCACCACCCTGGACCGGGTGGCTTACCGCACCGCGGTGGTCGCCTTCCCGATCTGGACCTTCGCGATCATCTGCGGCGCGATCTGGGCCGAGGCCGCGTGGGGCCACTACTGGGGCTGGGATCCCAAGGAGACCTGCGCTCTGGTCGCCTGGGTGGTGTATGCGGGCTACCTGCACGCCAGGGCGACGGCCGGATGGCGTGGTGTGCCGGCGGCTTGGATCAACGTTGTCGGCTTCGCGGTGATGCTGTTCAACCTGTTCTTCGTCAACATCGTCGTTGCCGGCTTACACTCCTACGCCGGGCTCTAGACCCGGCTGTAAACACCGTCCTTTCGGAGGCAACTAAGTGTGATCGGAAGACCCGGCGAGCCCGCGAGCGTGGACTCGTCGCACGACCTGTCCAGCGCGCAGTTACTCCGGCAGACTCGCAAAGCCCCGCGCTCCGGTTGGCGCCGGGCGCTGTTCGTCGCCTCTGGCGGCTCGGTCAACCTCGGGCCGAGCACCGCTGAACTGCAGCGGGAGGAACTGATCTCCCGGATCAACCAACCGCTCAATGGTTGTTACAAGATCGCGATGCTGAGCCTGAAGGGCGGCGTCGGCAAAACCACGATCTCCGCCACGCTGGGTTCGACGCTCGCGTCGTTGCGCGGTGACCGGGTGGTCGGGGTGGACGCCAATCCGGACCGGGGCACGCTGGCCCAAAAGATCCCGCTGGAAACCAGCGCCACGGTGCGGCATCTGCTCCGCGACGCCGACCGGATCCACCGCTACTCCGACATCCGGTCCTATACCTCGCAAAGCACGAGCCGTCTCGAGATCCTTGCCAGTGAGCAGGACCCTGCGGTATCCGAGGCGTTCAGTGAGGACGACTACCGGCGCACGGTGAAGGTGCTGGAGCACTTCTACAACATCGTGCTCACCGACTGCGGGACCGGGTTGATGCACTCCGCGATGAAGGGCGTGCTGGATCTGGCGCACTCCCTGGTGATCGTCTCCTCCAGCTCGATCGACGGCGCACGTTCGGCGTCGGCCACCCTGGACTGGCTGGATGCGCATGGATATCGCGACCTGGTCAGCCGGTCAGTCGCCGTGATCAACTCGGTACGGCCGACCGCGGGCAAGGTTGACCTGGAGCGGGTCGCCACGCACTTCGCCGCCCGCTGCCGATCGGTCTGCCGGATGCCCTTCGATGAACACCTCGAAGAGGGCGGCGAAATCGATCTCGACCGCCTCGGGAACGGCGCCCGACTGGCCGCGCTGGAACTCGCGGCGACAGTCGCCGACGACTTCCCGCACGCGGTCACCTGGGCCCACTGATAGCGGGGGAGGATCAGCTTTCGTCGCCGGGCTGCTGCCGCTTACGGTTCAAGCCACGGAGGAACTCCGGATCGTCATCCGGTGCCAGCACTGAGCGCGCGGCCGGACGCTGCGGGGCCAACGCCTTCCACAGCAGCGCAGCAATCCCAGCCACCCCGATCGCCGCCATCACGTAGGTCACGGCGGCCACCTCCTCCACGTCACCACCCAGCGTAGTAGCGCCGAGGGAAGTGGACGAACCTGTCACTCGGATGTCATCCGGCGGCTCTTCGGGAGGGGCGATCCAGGGGCGCCGGAGTGGTGAGCGAAGCGAGCAGCGCGCGCACCTCGGTTTCCCGGAACCGCCGGTGACCGCCCGGAGTTCTGATCGAGCCGATCCGCCCGGCGGAGGCCCACCGAGTGACCGTTTTTGGATCTACCCGGAACAGTGCCGCGACCTCCCCGGGGGTCAGCAGGCGTTCAGAGGGCTGTGCCTGGGACATCGCGGGCCTCCCCAAGGACCTCACAGTCTGGACCTACCGGAGTATCGTGACAGGTCACGCGCCAGGTACTCGAACGGTACTGTAGAGGTAAAGCGCCGGTAATGGGATGAACCTGCCAAATCGGGGCCCGGGCCACCAGTAGATCATGCACTCAGCGCGACGAGCGCGCCGCGGTTGGCGCCAGCTCACGAGAGATCATCTACTTCCCCCCGACCGGCAACGGCCGTACACTGCTTGCGGGTGGCTCGGGGTTTAGCGCCGAGCCTGAGGGGTATTTCAGAGTGGTTCCATCCTACGGAGAGGAGCGATCATGGCCGAGGACCGGGCAAATGCGCCGGCTGAGGACTTGAAGGAGCGGGTAGACGCCGGGGGGGCCACCACGGACTCCGGTGCGGGCAACGTAGAACCGGACCCGGCCACCGCTGAGAACCCTCCAAGCGATCTTGAGGCTGGTGACAAGAAAAGAGGGCAGGCGGAAGCCGGCGGCTATTCGTCCCCGGTAGCCGACTAGTCGGGCTCTGCTGAGTGCACGAGTGCGAGTTCGGCCCCTGGCCATGGCCAGGGGCCGAACTTATTAATCATGCAGATAGTAGCCGTTGAAAGAATTCTCGGTACCGCTGAAAACTCACCCGCAGGTCTTCGGTTGATGTCGGGTTGCCCGTCTGTCCGCGGGCGACGTTGCGCTGGATCTCCTGCAACGTGCGTTCGACGAGCATGCCGGCCTCATGGACCGCAGCCTGCGGATCGTCGACGAATGTGCTCTGTACTCGTTGCCACTGGTCACGCAGGCCAGCCGGGTCGGTGAGCAGGCCTACCCGCTCCGCACTGCCATCGGCGGCGGCTTCCGCGTTCGAGCGGTCGTGCGCTCGGTCGCCGGCTACTTCATCGACCTCATCGACGCGGGGATCGTGCACGGGAACGTGGTGTTCGGGCGACTCGGCTACGGAGGAGCTGTATGGCGACTCGACCGGCGCGGTCGTCACCGGGTGGGCGGTGCTGCCGAGTGAGTCGTCACGCGGACGGTCGGTTGTCGGTGGTCGATCGAACTCGGAGCCAGGAGTCGATGCACTGGGATTGACGGGATGGACCTCGTCGGTCTCGCGGTCCCTTTTGTCCAGGGTGCGGTTCAGCTCACTGTCGATGAAACGTCGTACCCGACCGCCTAGACCTTCTCGCCGTTCGGGCTCTTCGGATTCCCGGTGGGTATCCATCTCCTACCTCCGTGAGTGATGTCTCGCGTTTTAGTGATCGAGCACCAGCTCGTCGAACAGCGCGCGGTAATGAACGAACGCCTGCCGGAGCTCCTCGGTGTCAACGGCGCCAGGGCTACCGTGATGGTCCCGTCTCGCGGCGTGCGCCGCGCGGTAATGCTCAACGACCTGTGGATGGTCGGCGGCGACGAGCTCGGCGCGCTCACCGAAGTCCTCTACCGGGTAGCCACGATCGCGCATCACATCGGTGATCAGCCGGTCAGCTTCGTCGAGGGCCCCTGCGGGCTGGTCGACGAACTCGGACTGCACGGCCTCCCACCGTCGCGTGTAACGGTCGCGGTCCGCCCGATCCAGCGGACGGATGTCCAACTGGTCGCGGCGGCCCGCGACGTCGCTCAGATGCCGCGCCGCGTCCCGCTCGCTACCGCGCGCGGCCACCTCGCGGTCGTACTCAGGCCCGAATCGTTCTTGCAGCCGGGCCCGGCTCCGTGTACGCATCGCCAACACCGCCGCCACGATGATGGCCAGGATGACGATCCCAAGAATGATCCAACCGATCGTGCCCATGACCGCCTCCATGACCTGAAGAGCTGTGCCGCTAGCCGTTAAGTACCCGTTGTCCGGACCCGCTACACATACAACGCTGCCGGGCAAGTCGACTGGTTTAAGCTCAGTGGTTGTGGTGGTACCGCAGAACCCGCAGACCGGCCGAACCCTCGCTCGCGACATCGCGCTCTACAGCGCTGCCCGGTTGGCCCTGGTGACCGTCGCGGCGTTGCTCTTATTCCTAGCCGGCGTTCCGCTGCTGGTATCGGCGCTGCTCGCGATGGTATTGGCGCTTCCGCTGTCAATGGTGCTGCTGGGCCGGTTGCGGGGCCGGGTGAACACCGGGCTGGCCGTGGTCGCCGGGCGTCGGAAAGCGCAGCGGGACCGGCTACGTCAGCAGCTCCATGGTGAGGAACACGGATAGCGCCCGATCTGCGGCCATGTCACTGGTCGCTGAGAAGGCCAGCGCGGCAGCGGTGGCAGCAGCCCACACCAGCAACGCCAACCCGGTGTCCCGCAGCACGCAGATCAGCTCCTGACCGTTTGCCCCGCCCCGGACCCGGCGCAGTGCGGGAACCGCGAAAACCAGGGCTAGCAGGGCGGCCAACGCCGCCCACCGACTGACCGCCAAGCCAAGAGTCACCGCGAACGGGACGGCCACCAGCGCGGTGTAGAGCATCCGGCTCCGGTGGTCGCCGAGGCGAACGGCAAGAGTGCGCTTGGCTGTCGCGGCGTCGGTGGGAATATCGCGCAGGTTGTTGGCCACCAGCACCGCGGCCGACATCGCTCCCACCGCGACGGCCGCGAAGCCACCAGTGGGAGTGATCCGTCCACCGACGACGTACTCCGTGCCGAGGACCGCGACGAGCCCGAAGAAGACGAACACCGCCAGCTCGCCAAGCCCGGCATAACCGTACGGGCGGGTCCCCCCGGTGTAGTACCACGCCCCGGCGAGACACGCCGCGCCCACCGCCAGCAGCCACCATTGTCCGGTTAGTGTGATCAGCGTCAGTCCGGCCACCCCGCCAACGGTGAAGCTGGCCAGCGCGGCGGTGCGCACTGCACTGGGTGCCGCAACACCGGATCCGACCAGCCGCATCGGTCCCACCCGGAGGGCGTCGGTGCCGCGAATGCCGTCGGAGTAGTCGTTGGCGTAGTTGACCCCGATCTGCAGGGCCAGCGCCACGACCAGCGCAAGCAGCGCCCGCGCCCATTGCGACGCTGCCCAGTACGAGGGGCCCAGCGCCGCGGCTGCTCCCCAGCCCGCGAGCACCGGGGCGATCGAGTTGGGCAAAGTGCGTGGCCGCGCCCCCTGCACCCACTGCGCCATGCTTGCCACGTTGCAACTCTACGGGGTCGCGCAGCGCGGACCCGGCGCTTGAGTCCCAGTGATAGCGACGTGCGCGGCCGAGATGAACTGCTTCGGGCCGATTCGCAGCCACCGATCGGTGGGTCCAGCGCCGCCGGTGACGGTGCACTCGACGAGCAGCTTCGCGCGCTGCGCCGCCAGCCCCACCGCCGGGTACTGCGCCCCGGGGCCGCTGTAGACGGGCAGGATCGGGAGTTGCACGATGGCCGGCGCCCCGTCGCCAGCCCACAGGTAGGTGACAGTGACCCAGCTGTTGTCGCGCAACCCCAAGCCGTCCCAGAAAGTGCCGTCGGCCAGGTCGATCCCGGCCGGATTGAGCACCTTCCTGTCGAACTGGTCCAGGCCGCCGTGATACCCGTCGTCGTGAGCGCTCTGTGCCTCGGGCGTTCCCAGTGGTACATCCGGCCAGGACTCGCGGTCCTCGACGGGGTTCCAGTAATCGTCGGTGGTGTTCCACGGACCGACGTCCCACACCGGTGCCCATTCGCAACGCCCGCTGCTCGCGCAGATCTTCACCGTGTAGTCACCCGAACCGCGGGGAGCCAGCCCCCGGCGCGAGGGCAGCGCGACGAAATGATCCCGTTCGTGGATCACGTGCCCGTTGGCCGTGGTGGCCCCGGTGAGACCCTCGCGGGTGGCGAACACCCGGTAGCTGGGAGCGTGGCGCGGACGGGCGGCGAGCAGCTGTACACCGGGTTGCGCGGTCAGCAGCACTGATCGCACCAGTGGGCTGACGCCACCCGGTCCGGCGCGCAGTACGATCCGGGTCTGCACGCCGGTCACCGCGGCGCCCAGCCGTGCGGGCGTCTTCGAGCCGGTCGTCACCCACTCGGTCCACGATCCGTCGCCGCGAATGCCCCGGACGTCCACCGTGACGGTCGAGCCGGCTGGTTGATCGGCAACGAGCTCCGTCGCTACCTGACTGCTGAGCTCGGCCAGCGGCTGCACGGCGGTGAGCAGCATGCCCTGCGGTCGGCCGGACCTGATGCTCGCCGGCCCAGCGGGGTTGGCGTCGAGGCGCAGCCCGCCGGCGTCGAACCGCACGTTCGCGTCATCCCAGTTCGGGACGAGGCGGGCAGACCAGGTCGTGATCCTGTCTTGGGCGAGTGCCGGGAAATTCAACCCGCCGACAAGTGCGAGCACCGCGACGACGGCCGAGGCGGCAAGCCGCGCCGTGCGGCGAGCACGGCGGCGACGTCGGGCAGGCGGCGCCACGGGATGCTCCTGACTGTCGCGGCAGCTGTGTCCACTGTGACGAATGTGATTGGTGAGACGGCAGGTACTACAGAACCCCTGTTGGACGCGTGCGTCCATACCCGGAGTGGGTGAAGATGTACTTAACGTGGGCGAAAATGGGTGCGCGGTCAGCGATTCCGGGCAACGAGCATGGTCCGGACGGCCCTGCGGTCCGGCTTGCCGACGCCGCGCAGCGGTAGCGCATCGAAGAAGACGATTTCCTTGGGCACCTGTGCCCCGGTCAGCAGCCGGCAGGCGGCTAGCCGCAGCGCACCAGGCGCCGGAGGCCGCCGAGGATCGGCGGGTATCACCACGGCGGTGACCCGCTCTCCCCAGTCCGGATCGGGCAGGCCGACGACGCAGGCCGCGGCGACGCCGGGCAGGCCGGTGAGAACGGCCTCCACCTCAGCTGGAGCCACGTTGAGACCACCGGTGATGATCACGTCGTCGGCTCGGCCGAGCACCTGCAGTCGGCCCTGCCCGTCACATCGCCCGAGGTCTGATGTCTGAAACCAGCCATTCCGAAAGGCCGCTGCGGTCTGTTCGGGAGCATCAAGGTAACCGGTGGCCAGCAGCGGACCCGCCAGCTCGACGTTCCCGGTGTCGCCCTCGGCGATGTCCAGCCGGATTTTGACTCCATCCAGCGGCCACCCGTCGTAGACGCAACCGCCGGCGGTCTCGGTCATGCCGTAGGTGGTCACCACCCGCACTCCCGCTGCCCGAGCCCGTTGCAATAGCCCGTCCGGAGTGGCTGCGCCGCCGAGCAACACGGCGTCGAATCCGGCGAGGAAACCGGGATCAGCGTCCAGAAGCCGGACCAGATGAGTGGGGACCAACGCCGTGTAGCACCGCCCAGCCGCGCCGGTCAGCCGGTGCGCTGCAGCGCCAAGCCGGATGGGGTCGAACCCGCCGCGCAGGTCGAGCACCTCGGGCCGGTTGCCCGCGAGCGCCGCGCGAACCAGCACCTGCACTCCGGCGACGTGCTGGGCGGGCAGCGCCAGCAGCCACCGGCCCGGACCCCCCAGTCGCGCGTGGGTGGCCTCGGCGGATGCGCGCAGCGCAGCAGCGCTGAGCTGCACCCATTTGTGCTCCCCGGTGGAGCCTGAGGTACCCAGCACCGCCTGACCCGGGCCCGGATCGCGGGGCGGAATCGCCTGCCCCGGCCCCACCGGGGCCACTGCGTCGCCTCCGGCGAGCATTGCGTGCAGCGCGGTGTCCAACTCCCATACCGCTTCGGGTGACCCGTCACAGTGAATTACCCGCACCGCGGCACCACTGTCGATGCACCGGTTTCGACCCTTCCTACTGCTGCCGCTCCCGGGCTCCCGAACTCAACACCAGCGTCGTCGGGCCGAGGGCTGACAGCTCTGTTGTTGAGTTCGGGACGTCTGGAGCGCATCGGTCCTCCGCCAGTGCTCGGTTGATCTCCAACGGTACTGCTGCGTTACACGGCGATGGCGCGCACCTCAGCAAGCTCTCGCTTTCTTGCGGGTGACCGACGCGTTCTGGCGAGGGAGCGCCGGCCCGCGTTCAGGACGGCGTCGCCCCCGTGCACGCGTAGGCGCGGGCGACGCGAATCAGAGCAGAGGCGGCTTCGTATTGGATAAGGGGCGACCACCTGTTCGGGCCCGCGGCGTGTCTTAATCGGTCAAAAGGGTTTACTCCACCGGCAAATCCGGCTACGATCCGTTGCGCACGCCCTGGACCCTGGCGTCATGCGAGTTTCGGCGAATCACGCTGAGCAACGGCCGTCCGGGAGTTGTCATCCATCTTGCAGGACTATCGCGATCGTGTGATGTCGCGCGTCGCACGGGTAACCCCCTGACGTCATCAAGCTGGCCCCGAGCGTGGCGAATGCTCGTGGGTTGGCCCACCCTAACTCCGGTCGGCCATGGCCCCACCGGATTCAACGGCCGGCGGCCGAAACTCGAAGCGGGGGTTCGGGGAACGAGCACAGCGGCCGGTCCTGGCGGTGGTGCTGCCCTTGGCAGGGGGGCATCGGTGGCGCCACCGCCTATCCTGCAGCCGACCGAGGCGGCCACCCGGCAGCGAGTGGTGCTATTGCCACACGTCGCCACCGAGCTCGCCGAGCTCGCCGAGCTCGCCGAG
>JBBPZY010000026.1:0-4565 GCA_038276315.1 Mycobacteriales bacterium | reverse complement strand
CTGCAGTTGTGCGCGGAGGGCTCCATGACCGTGGCGCAGCCGTCCACCCCGGCGAACTATTTCCACCTGCTGCGCCGGCACGCCCTCGACGGCGTGCACCGGCCGTTGGTCGTGTTCACACCGAAGTCGATGCTGCGCCTGAAAGCGGCGGTGAGCCCGTTGCCGGACTTCACCTCGGGCCGGTTCGCGTCGGTTCTCGATGACCCGATGGTCATCGATTGTTCAGCAGTGCGCCGGGTCCTGCTGTGCAGCGGCAAAATCAGCTATGAGTTACACGCCGCACGCCAGCAGCGTGGCATCGAGGACACTGCGATCGTGCGCGTCGAACAGCTCTACCCGGTGCCCCAGCGGCGGCTGGCCGCGGCGCTGGACCGCTATCCGCACGCTACCGAGGTGTATTGGGTGCAGGAAGAGCCCGCCAACCAGGGCACCTGGCCGTTCTACGGACTGAGCCTGCCGGAGCTGATGCCCGAGCGGCTGGGCAGGTTACGGCGGATCTCCCGGCGCGCCATGGCGGCTCCGTCCGCAGGATCGGCCAAGGTGCACGAGGTCGAGCAGCGCGAACTCATCACCGCCGCCCTCGGCGGGTGACCCGTGTATTTCACCGACCGAGGCATTGAGGAACTCGAAGATCGGCGCGGTGGTGAGCAGCTCAGCGTCGAGTGGCTGGCCGCCCGACTCCGAGCATTCGTCGACGAACACCCGGAGTTCGAGAACGCCGTCGAGCGGCTGGCCACCTACCTGGCCCGTGACGACGCCGACGAGCCGGACGGCCTCTAGGGAGCTCGTCACCACGCATAGGCCTCCGGCGCGGGTTTGGCGCCGTTGGGCGCGGGCGCCGGGAACAGCTCATCGAGCCTGGCCAGCACCTCGGCGTCCAGGGTGATCGCGACGGCGCGCAGCGAGCTGTCCAGTTGCGCGACGGTGCGCGGACCGACGATCGGCGCGGTGACGCCGTCCTGGTGCAGCAGCCAAGCGAGCCCGACGTTGGCGGGGTCCTCGCGCAGGTCGGCGCACAGCTTCTCGTAGGCCTCGATGCGCTCCCGGTTCGCTTCAAGCGCATCAGCGGAGCGCCCTGTGGTGCTGCGCGAACCACCGCCTTCGCGTTGCTTGCGCAGCACCCCGCCGAGCAGGCCGCCGTTGAGCGGTGACCACGGGATCAGCCCGATGCCGTAGTCCAGCGCGGCGGGCAGCACCTCCAGCTCGACCCACCGGGTGAGCAGGTTGTAGATGGACTGCTCGCTGACCAGCCCGGTGACGTGCTGCCGGCGAGCCGCCTCCTGCGCCTTGACCAGATGCCAGCCGGCGAAGTTAGACGAACCGACATAGATGATCTTTCCCTGTTGCCGGAGTACCGACATCGCCTCCCAGATCTCTTCCCATGGGGTGTCACGATCCACGTGGTGCATCTGGTAGAGGTCGATGTAGTCGGTCTGCAGCCGGCGCAGCGACGCGTCGCAGGCCCGCCGGATGTTCAGCGCGGAGAGCTTGGTCTCGTTGGGCCAGTCCCCCATCGAGGCGTAGAGCTTGGTCGCCAGCACGGTGCGCTCCCGGCGGCCGCCGCCGCCGGCGAACCACCGGCCGATGATCTGCTCGGTGACCCCCTCGCCCTTCTTCCAGCCATAGACATTCGCGGTGTCGAAGAAGTTGATGCCGTGCTCGTGGGCCCGATCCATGATCGCGTGACTGTCGGCCTCCGAGGTCTCCGGGCCGAAGTTCATCGTCCCCAGGCACAATCGGGACACCGACAACCCGCTACGACCCAGCTGCGTGTATTCCATACCGACCAGCCTGGCACGGGTGGCACCCGTGGTCCCCTCAGGCCACTCGGCGCGGTTGGTTCCGGCACTACCTGCGCAGCCAATCGGGCACGTCGTGAACTCGACAGCACGGACATTCTGGCGGGCGGAAACGTCCGTCCTGTCGAGTTCACGACCCACCAGACTGCAACAGCCAGCTACTGAACCGGCCCTGTGTCGGGCTTCACGCTGTGTCGCGGAGCTCCAGGGTGGCAGGGGTGACGTCAATGTGGAATTCAATGCCGAGTCCTCGCGCCAATCGGGCAAGTGTCGTCAGCGAGGGTTCATGGTCACCGGCCTCCAGGCGAGCGATGGCCGGCTGGTGCAGGCCGAGCTTCCGCGCGAGCGCGGACTGGGACAGGTCGTGCTCGACGCGGTAGCGGATCAACCGCGTGGCGATCGCGTGCGCGAAGGCGGTCCGCTCGTACTCGGCAGCGACCTCAGGGTCGCGCAGCGCGCCCGCTGGGCCCCTTCGAGGTAGACGACCGACCACATCAGGGCCTAACGATAACGCGCGTGTTATCGCTTTGGCGAGGAGAAAGACATCCCAGGGGCGGGGTCGGTCGAGGTCTGCGATCTGCGTTCCGTGCGCGCTTGAAACCAGCTTGACCTGTACCCGGGTCGAGGTTGCAGGCTGGACGTCGTGAGCTGGTCGCCGTGAGCGCAATACCTGAGGTCGGATCCGTCGCCACGGTTCGGTCGGAGCTGTTCGGCCCGAGCCGGCGCGCGACCACGATCGGCGTGCTCCTGCTGATCAGCATGGTGGCGTTCGAGGCGATGGGGGTGGGCACGGCCATGCCGGCCCTGGTGGCCGACCTCGGCGCGTTGTCGCTGTACGCGTGGCCGTTCGTCGCGTTCATGGCGGCCGGGGTGTTCGGGACCGTGCTCGGCGGCCGGTGGTGCGATCTGGCCGGTCCGAGAATCCCGCTGGTGGCGGCCCCGGTGCTGTTCGGAGCAGGTCTGCTGGTGGCCGGCACCGCGGCCGGTATGCCGCAACTGCTGGTGGGGCGGGTACTACAGGGATTGGGCGCCGGCACCCTGACAGTGGCGGTTTACGTGCTCATCGCGGTGGTCTACCCCGAACGGACCCGGCCGGCCATCTTCGGGCTGATGTCCTCGGCGTGGGTGCTGCCCTCGCTGATCGGGCCCCCGATCGCCGGGGTGGTGACCGAACGCCTGTCCTGGCACTGGGTGTTCCTCGGCCTGGTGCCGGTGGTGATGCTCGCCGTCGGACTGGTGGTGCCCACGGTGCGCCAGCTCGGTGCGCCGGATCCCGTACGGCGCACAACCGCGCGACGGCCCGGGCTGGTACTGGCCGCCCTGGGCGCCGCAGTGGGGGTCTGCGCGCTGAGCTGGGCCGCCCAGCATCCCAGCGGGTCCGCTGCCGCGGTGGCCGGGGCGGCGCTGGTGGCGCTGCTGGCGTCGACGCGCCGGTTGCTGCCCGATGGAGTGTTCCGGGCGCGCCGTGGCGTGGCGACCGTAGTGGCTGCCCGGGGACTGCTCGCCGGAATGTTCTTCACCGCCAACTCCTACCTGCCCCTGATCCTGACCAGTACCCACCACTGGACGCTCGCCGCCGCCGGGATCCCGCTGGCGGTGGGCTCGCTGGGGTGGTCGGCGGCCTCAGCATGGCAAGGTCACCATCCGGACCTGCCCCGGCACCGGCTCCTGCGGATCGGGTTCATCCTGCTCACCGTGGGTGACGCCGGGCTGCTGCTGGTCGCACCCACCTGGGGTACGCCGTGGCTAGCCCTGCCACTGTGGGGCGTCGCGGGAATCGGGATGGGGCTGGGCTTCTCCTCGGTGGCGTTCCTGCTGCTGCAGCAATCCGGCGCCGGCGAGGTGGGATTCCACTCGTCCGCAGCACAGATGTCCGACCAGCTCACCACCGCGACCCTGATCGGCATGGGTGGGGCCCTGCTGGCACTGCTGGGCTCACCCGCGCAGGCGCTGCCCGTGCTGCTCGCGTTGCTGGCCGGCCTCGGCGTGCTCGGGGCGACCGTGGCCAGCCGCGCCGCCAGTTCGAGCGCGCGAGTTCAGGCGTGAACGGCCTGGACGCCGGCCAACTTCCGGTGACGCTCCCGTAGACCCGCGATGATCAGATCCAGACCGTGCCCGAAGACGGCGTCCGGCTCCACGCCCGGGCGGGCCGAGACGGCAGCGCGCAGGTTGGGGAAGTCGTCCGCTTCCCGCATCCGGACCGCCAGCGCGCTGTCCGGGTCGGTAGCGGACTCTCTGGCGACTTCAGCCTGGTATTCCACCGCCGACCCGATCACGAAGTGCCCCACCGTGAGGATCGAGACGAGCGCCTCGGCCGGCGGGAAACCGACCTCGACGAGGCTGCCCACGACCTGTTCAATCGCGGGCAGCGAGGCCTCGGTAGGCCGGTTGCCGGCCAGTACGAGGGCCGCGTCACGGTGGCCGACCAACGCGCGGTACTGCGCCCACGCGCTCTCGCTCAGCCACTCCCACCAGGGCTGGCCGTGCGCCGGCCGCACCGCGGTGCGATGCGGCGCCATGATCGCCTCCGCCACCAGATCGAGCAGGGTCCGCTTGTCCTTGACGTGCCAGTACAACGTCGGTGCCGAGACACCCAGATCGGCCGCCAATCGGCGCAGCGTCAGACCCTCCAGCCCGACATCGTCGAGCAGGTGCACAGCGGCCCGCACGACACCGTCCTGGTTGAGCGTCATCGCCGTCTCCGCATCGCCATCAAAATAGTTTGCCCGTCGAACAGCGTTAGAGTAGCGTCTCGAACATCGTTAG
>JBBPZY010000025.1:0-7704 GCA_038276315.1 Mycobacteriales bacterium | reverse complement strand
AGCTGACCGGTGAGAACGGGGCGCCGGTGCGCCGCTCGGCAGGTGCCGAGGCCGCCCGGCTGCTGGCCGACCTGGTGATCGAGGGCGCCCGCACCCTGGTGTTCGTCCACTCCCGGCGAGGCGCCGAGGTGACCGCGTTGGGAGCCCAGCGGGCGCTGTCCGCCGCCGCGGCGGGAGAACTCGCTTCCCGGATCGCCGCCTATCGCGCGGGCTATCTCCCCGAGGAGCGCCGGGCCCTGGAGACCGCGCTGGATTCCGGGGAGCTGCTCGGGGTCGCCTCGACCAACGCGCTGGAGCTGGGTGTGGACATCACCGGGCTCGACGCGGTGGTGCTGGCCGGTTATCCCGGCACCCGGGCGTCGTTCTGGCAACAGGCCGGGCGAGCCGGCCGGGCCGGATCGGGAGCACTGGTGGTGTTCGTCGCCCGGGACGATCCGTTGGATACCTACCTGGTGCACCACAGCGCCGCCCTGCTCGGCGCGGCGGTCGAAACCACCGTGCTGGACCCGACGAACCCCTACGTGTTGCGCCCGCAGCTGGCCTGCGCGGCCGCCGAGCTGCCACTGACCGACGCCTGCGTCGATTCGTTGGGTGGGGACGTGGGTCGGTCGGTGGTCGCCGACCTGGTCGCCGAAGGGCTGCTGCGGCGCCGGTCCAGCGGCTGGTTCTGGACCGCTGCGCGCCAGCGCCCGCATCCCGGAGTGGACATTCGCGGCTCGGGTGGGCACCCGGTGGCGGTGGTGGAGGCTGACACCGGTCGCCTGCTCGGCACCGTCGACCCCGGATCGGCCTGCACCGCGGTGCACCCGGGCGCGGTGTATCTGCATCGCGGTGACTCCTTCGTAGTCGATGAGCTGGATCTGGACTCCGGCGTCGCCCTGGTACATCCCGAGGAGCCGGAGTGGCATACGCAGGCTCGCTCGACGACGGACATCTGCGTGGTATCGACGCTGGACCAGCGGCGCTGCGGTGGGGTATCGGTGACGCTGGGCGAGGTGGAGGTCACCTCGCAGGTGGTGGGGTACTTGCGGCGGCTGCCGTCGGGCCAGGTCCTGGATGCGGTGCCGTTGGAGCTGCCGCCCTCGACACTGCGGACCAGGGCGGTCTGGCTCACCGTCTCGGAGGAGTTACTCGAGGCCGCCGGGTTGCCGTTTGCCGCATGGCCCGGAGCGCTGCACGCCGCCGAGCACGCCGCGATCGGCCTGCTACCGCTGGTCGCCACCTGCGATCGGTGGGACATCGGTGGCGTCTCCACCGCCCGGCACGCCGACACCGGCGAACCGACGATCTTCGTCCATGACGGGCACCCCGGCGGCGCCGGGTTCGCCGACCGAGGTCACGCTGCGCTGACGACGTGGTTGACCGCGACCCGAGATGCCATCGTCGCCTGCGAGTGCCCCTCGGGCTGCCCCTCGTGCGTGCAGTCGCCCAAATGCGGCAATGGCAACGACCCCCTGGACAAAGCCGGCGCCATCGTGGTGCTCGACACCGTCCTCACCTCGTTACCGACGGTAGTGGCTGGGCGTGAACTCGACAGCACGGACCTTTTTGTCGAGCAGGACGTCGGTGCTGTCGAGTTCAAGACGGCTGGCGTAACCGGTCTGGCCTGCCCGGGCTCGAGCGGTGGGGGGTGGCGAGGGCAGCTAGCCAGCCGGTGGGATGGGCCGTTGCTTGCACGCGGACGGTCCAACCATCTAGTCGGCACGATGCCAGCTGTACCCGCATCCGGTCGGTGACTCGACGAGCTTGGGTGCAGGCGTACTGCTCACCGGCGACGACCGTCGCGGCACCGGCCAGCGCGGCAAGATCAGCCGCCGACTCGACCTGGTGGCGTACCGCCATCGCCTCGCCCAGGTGCAAACCAAACATCGCCGTGCTGACCAGCACCGCGATGGCCCCGGCCGCCCACACCGTGGCCACCCCACGATCACCGTCGCCGCATCCCGTCATGGCAGTGGCCCCGGTTCGAGTACCGCCGCCGCCTCGGCCGCGACTTCGATCCCCGGCAACAGCCCAGCGGCGGGATTCGCTGAAACCCGCGCGGTCACCTCGTCACCGCGGACGGTGACAGCCACCATCGCGCCGCCGGGAGCGATGCGCCGGGCAATCTCCTCTGCGCGATCCTGCTCACCCCGCGCCGTCAGCCGGGCCGCCTCCCGGGCGGCGTCGATACAACGCAGCTGCGCCGCCACCGCCGACACCGCGGCCAGGACCAGCGCGAGTACCACCACCAGCGAGCACAGGGCCAGCGCCGCCTCCACAGTGACCGAGCCCCGGTCGCCGGTACGCATCAGAACTGCACCGACAGGGCCCGCTGCACCAAGTCATTGAGCGCGCCGACAATCAGATCACCAGTCACGACCGTGTATCAGTGGGCACTGTAGTCTGCCGACGTGCCTTCACTAGACAGTGCGCGCAGCGTTGTTCTCTACGCCAGGGTGAGCCAGGCGCGCCGCGGCACCAAATCCGTCCCCGACCAGCTGGCCGAGCTGCGGAAGTGGTCCGCCCGAGACGGCTGGCGGATCCTTGCTGAGCGCTCAGACGAGGTGTCCGCCAGTAGGTACGCCAACGGCAAAGCCCGGCCAGGCTGGCAACAAGTCATGGACATCATCGCGGCCGGCGGTGTGGACGTCCTCGCGGTCTGGGAGATCTCCCGAGCCAGCCGCGACCGATCGGTGTTCGCCGCGCTGATCGCGGCGTGCGTCGATTCCGGTGTTCTGATCGCCACCGGCGGCAAGGTGCATGACCCCTCCGACGCTGACGACGGATTCATGCTTGATCTGACCGGCGCGCTGGCCGTGCGTGAATCGAGCGTCACGAGTAAACGGGTTAAGCGCGCTGTTGACTCCCGCGCCGCGGCGGGGCGGCCGCATGCGTGCTTGCCGTTCGGCTACCGGCGGGTGTGTGACACGTCGACGGGTGTGACGCTGCGGTGGGAACCGCACCCCGAGCGAGCACCTATCGTCAAGGAGATCGTGAGGCGGCTGATCGCCGGCGAGGCCGCCGACGTGATAGCCCAGGACTTCAACCGGCGAGGTATTCCCACCGGCGGGGCCGGTCGATGCACTACGAAATGCGGTTGCCGAGGGGGCAACGGCGGTGCTCCTGACCCGGAATGGGCGGGAGAGCACATCAGGACCAGTGGTCGGTGGATCGGCGGCAATTTGTCCAAACTGGCGTTCAACTCTGCGTACGCAGCCCTGCGGGAGCACGGTGGGCACGTCCTGGACGGCGTGGCGGCCACATGGCCGGCTCTGATCAGCGAGACCGACTACTCGCGGCTGGTGATGCTCTACACCAATCCTGACCGGGATCGCTTCCGCAGCCCGAAAACGCTCAAGCACCTCGGAGGCGGGCTTTACCGGTGCGGACGGGAAGGTTGCGACGGCCGGATGCGGGTGGTGACCGAGGCGGACAAAAGAAGACCCAACCGGTACGACTGTCGGGAATGCCACCGGGTCAGCCGGCTTCAACGACCGGTCGACGAGCTGGTCGAGGCCGTACTAATCGCCAGGCTGTCCCGACCCGACGTGCTCGCCACCCTGTCGCAGACCGACGATGCGGAGGTCAACACCGCGCGGGACGAGGTAGCCCGGCTACGAGGAAAACTGGCCCAGGCCCGGCAGCTCGTCGACGAGGATCGGCTGTCGCTGGAGTCGCTGGCCGATTTAGAGGCCAGGACGCTGCCGCGGATCCGTGTTGCGCAGCAGGCCGCGCGACCGCGGGGAATTCCCGCCGTACTCGCGGACATCGCCGGTGAGGACGCGGCACAGCGGTGGGCGGATGCCCCGATAGCTGACCGACGGGCGATCGTCGACGTCCTGATGACGGTCACGATCATGCCCACAGAGCGCCGTTTCCAGGCGTTCGACCCTAAGTCGGTGCGCATCGACTGGAAGTAGTGTGGCTGCACGGTCTACCGACCGCAAATCCGTGCGGGTACCCCAACCCCGACCACCAGCCCGGCAACGGCCAGCCCGACAGGTCGGGGTTTGTGGTGGTCGTTGGTGGGTGCCCCCATCGCGGGGGACAACCGTGCGTACCGCCGCAGTCGCAGTCTGGCGCCAGCCGAGACGCAGACCCCACACGGTTACGGCGATGCCTGTGAGCTGTAGGACGAGACCGCCGAGGGTCAGAGAGAGGCACGTCTCCTCCGGTGTTGTTCACCAAGGTGCCAGGAAGCGGCCGACAGGCCAACTCAACCCCCATACGAGGTGATCTTTCACCTGCGCGCCGGATCGACGCCGCGACCACACGCCCCGCACGATTAGTTCAGTTCTACGACGGTTCCCTCCATTGATCCCCGCTGCCCCGGAATTTGGCGAAACGTGGAGACCGCACGTGGTGGCCCCCGGGAGAGGGAGCGCTGTAATGCCCTTCGATCCTTCGCAGCCCAGAGATCCCCAGGGGCGATGGACATCAAACGGTAGTAAGGCCGCAGCCATGGGGGTGGCTGTGACCCTTGTGGCGTCGGCGCTCGCTGGTGGCGGCGTGGGCGGCGCTGCCTCGGCCAGTGGGTCACTCAGCGAGCTTGGTATCCCCAGGGCCTCCAGAAGCCAGTCTGAAGCACGCACCAACATCACCGACATCACCAGCGATACCATCCGCGCGACTGTCCGCCTGCAACGCATGGGCCGATATCACGGTACGGTTGGTCTATCAGACGATGACAGTGCCTGCGACGCCCACTCCTACGGTGAAATCCACCAGTTCTTCACCACACACCGGTGTCGCTCTCTCACCCGTGGGCTAGTCGAAATCCGGGATAAGAATTACGTGATCCTGATCGCGATCGCAACGGTCGACATGCCCGATTACGCCACCGCGACAGAACTTCACACGCTACTCTTTGACACAAGCAATGGCGGCGTCACCCAACTATCCCGGGAACGGGGACGATACCGCCGCGTTGCCTTCACCCACGCAGCTAGATGGTGGAGCCGGGAAGACACCACCCTGACCATCGTCCAGGCTCAACCAGTTGGTCACACACCCGGTGCTGTCGTCATCGAAGCTCTCATCACCTACTACGTGTCCAGCCTGAGCTAGTGGGAACGCCCGCGCGGGGTGGGGTGCTGCTCGCCGGGCCGGGAGCGCGGTAGCCCCGCCGGGGATGTCACAGGGCTGTATTCCGCCGCGGTGAGTAGGTCCACGGGTTGCGCGACGGCATCGACCCTGGTGGTGAGCACCAGGGCGGGATCGTTTAGGACCGTCTTACAGACGATCGTTTGCGAGACGGTCATGTGGCGTCACATCCGGGCCGTCGGTAGCGATACACGGGTGGAAGGGAGCCAACTATGGCCCGCAAGCGTTCATTCCTGAAGCAGGTCCAGCGTGACGCGCACCTGCTATCCCGCACCGCCGGGGATCTGAGTGCGTTGCAGCGCGGCAGGTTGGGTAAGCGCCTGATCCGCCGCAAGGCGACCCGGTCCGGGTTCGGACCGCTGCTCAACGCACTGTTCCGCTGAGGGCGGGAGTCAAGCGTGGCAACCTGCCGGGAGCGAGTTGTGCTCCCACCTCCGCTGCCACCTGGGCCACCGACCCCGGTCGGTCCATGATCGACACTAGGGACCTGCCCCACGGGCTGCGGGCCACCCTCTACGGCCATCCACGCCCGACCGTCGTTGGGCACCGGAACTCAGCGGACCAGCCCTGAGCCGCCCCCGGTTGCAATCAAAGAAGCCGAGCGCAAGAGAAAGCTAGACTCCCCGCGTAACCAATTGGATACTCTTCGTATCCATCCGTGCCCTCATCATCCTGTCACTGCGGTAACGACTCGGTTGGTCACACCCATGCTCGCAAGCCCTGGCCTGCGCGGACCGCTCCGTGTGCCGCGCGCCGCAGATCCGCGCTGATCACGAAACCGCTACATCGTGCGCCCAGAGGTCGCCGCAGTATCCACACAATGACCGGCGCGAGGGGTTCTGTGGATTGTGTGGGTTCTGTGGCGCGCGCGGAAAGCGGAAGGGAAGGCCCGCCAGCTCGGGGGCGGACTGGCGGGCTCCGGTGCACAGTAGCCGCGGTCCTGGCGGAGTGGGAGTGCTCAGTACGTGGGGCAGGGGATCGGTTCGCCAAAGTCGTACCCGACTGGCCTGAGGCTGCCCGGCCAGCGGGCGATGTCGTCGTGTGCCACCGCGGCGCGGTCGCGGACCTTGCGCACGAGGGTCTTCGGCTGGTCGTTGTCGGGCGCGTAGGCAGGGTTGGGCGCTCGCACCGAGCGACGGTCCGCGCCGCGGTACACGTCGAGGTCGCGTCCGAGTACGACGGGGGATAGCCGGCGGACCGCCGCGTACCGCGCCCGCCCGTGGCTCTCGTTGAGATCAGCGGCACCGGTCAGGATCAGCCAGGCGTGCAGCATCGCGTGGGCCATGATGTCGTCGACCTGGCGCCGCCCGACCGCGAACTGGTTGGACCCGACGGTGATCCGTGGCCCAGCGTTCCAGCATCCTCGGGTCAAGCCGATGCAGTGCCCGTAGGCGGTGATGCCGATGACGATGGGCAGCGCGTCGGGTAGTTCGGGGTAGAGGGGCAGCTCAGCGCGCGTAGGAGTCGTGGGCGTAGGCGCCGGCCTCCCCCCAGAGCGCGACAGCGGCGGCCCGGTACGACGTCATGTAGTCAGTATTGCTGACGCGACTACAGTCTCTCGAGGGAATGGTCGGAGATCCGGTTCATCCACGGTGACCGACCACTGGAACCCGCAGCCGGTGCACGCCCACGTATCGGCGCCGGGGGCGCTGTCGCACAGGCGCACGCCACCCGCCTGGTCGCACCCGGGGCACAGTCCGCGACCTCGCCGCGGATCGGGGCCGTTCTCGCAGCCGGTGGCGTGCCCTCCCGTGCAGTGGCCGCATTCCTCACAGTGCTCGTCAAGCCGGCACCCGCACTCGCCGCAGCCGCCGTGGGCGCTCACCGCCGCATCTCGATCGCTGGTGTCGTGGACGACCTCTCCGTCGAGGACTTCGCCTCGCGGCCGCCGCCAACCGGGCCCGTACAGGTCGATTTCCTCGACCCGCGCGATGTCGTCCATCGTGAGGCGTTCGCTGGTCATGTTCTGGTGGCAGGCGTATTCCAGCGCGCCTAGTCGCTCGGTGAACACGGCCAGGGCGCGGTAGTCGTCGTAGCTGCCTTTGCTGACCATGTAGGCGGTGGTGGGCTCGATCATGGCTTCCTCCTGCGGGTGGTGTTGGCGACTTCGGTGCGGGTGAACAGTTCGGTTTGGTCGGCGCAGCCCCGGCAGGCCTCACCGGGCGGTGTGCGGTGGATGGCGCAACCCCAGATCACGATCCGGCGCTGCTGTTGGCGTGCTTGATCTCGGTCGGCCCGATCGCTCACGGCTGTCGCTCCAGTCGGCTTTCCGCTTGTGCTGTGGGGAGGTTGTGGGCGTGGTGCTGGTGGTCCATACCGTCGGTCTTGGCCTCAGCGATGTCGGTGTAGGGGCCGGCCCAGATGCGGCAGCCGCGGGTGAGGCAGCGTCGGTACCAGGCGTTGCTGGCGGTGGCGGCGAGTTCGGTGGTCTGGGACCGCTCCCACGGGCACCAGGTCATCCGGGGTGAGCGGCCCTTACCGAACGTGGGTTCAGCGGGGGTGGCCGTCGGGTGCCATGTGGCGACGTCGAGGCTGGATTGCGTGGTGGGTGACAAGGGGGTCACGGCCTGCCTCCCGGTCAAGTCAGGTCGGGTGGGTCCGGGGCCCTGTGCCAGGCGT
>JBBPZY010000024.1:0-7681 GCA_038276315.1 Mycobacteriales bacterium | reverse complement strand
AGGCCCTCACCAGTCGCGTCAAGGGCTGCCCCCGGGCCGCCGCGCGGTCGGACTCCGCCAGATCGACGGGATGCCACACCGCCCCAGCGTGCAAGATCAATGATCGTCAGGCAGTCGCACGGCATCACGACTTCCGGCACGCCACCGCACGGGCCAAGCGCTGGGGCGCGTATAGGGCGCGACTGGCCGTGAACTGCCGGACACGGCCGGACAGCGCCGGACTTGACGAAGGTCGGCCCATGTCCCTGTCCGTGCCGGTCAGGGGCTGTTCCTGCTGCGTTGCGGGTCAAGGATTCGAACCTTGGAAGGCGTACGCCGACGGATTTACAGTCCGCTGCACACGAGCGCCGACGACCGTGCGCAGTCCCGGATCGGGGCCGTCTGTGGGCCGTCCCAGCGGACGCAACGACGCTCAATAACGAGATACGACGCTGACCAACGCCGAGTAATCTTCGCTGGTCAGCGCCGGTCTCGGGGCTGTGATCAGGAGGCCTGCTTGGTCTCCCAGAAGATCGGCATCATCTGGGCCAACCACCACGCGCTGTTCCGGGTGGTCAACCGGGTCGATCAGCTGATGCTGCTGCTCAACCTGCTGCTGCTGGGCTTCGTGGCCTTCGTGCCGCTGCCCACCCGGCTGGTGGCCGAGCACACCGTGGGAGCGGACGCCCGGACCGCGAGCCTGCTCTACGGCGCCACGCTGACCGGTAGCGCTATCGCCTTCAACCTGATCTGGCGCCATCTCGTTCGTGCTGAGCTGTTGGTGGCCGGCCTGACTCCGGAGTTCGTCCGTGACGTCACCATCCGTTACCTGCTCGGGCTGGCCGGCTACGTCACCGCGACCTTGCTGGCGCTGGTCTGGCCGCTGCTCACCGTGCTGCCAGCGCGTTGCTGGCACTGATGTTCGCCCTTGGACCGTCGGTGCGGCCCGCCTTCGCGCCGGCAGACAACACGGGCGAGCATGGCTGACGCAGCTCGGCGCCAGTCCTGCGATGTTCACGGATTGCGCATGAAGGCTCGGAGTCGGGGCCCCAACCACGGTTTACGGCCCCCACGCCAGCAGCTGGTCCTTGGGCCTGCATGACCGACATCTACCGCCTGGTCCGCAACCTGACCGGTGCCGACGCCGAGCAGGCCCGCGACTTCTTCGCCCGCGGCATGCTGATCAACACCTTGGTGGCCCTGCGGATGCCCGAGCACCTCGATGAAGACCCCGCCGCGGCCGAACTCGTCAAAAACACCCTGACACCACCGCCAGACCCCGCTGTTTACCCGCAGGTGATCGAGCCCACGAGGGGGTCAGAGCGGTCGGGATGCCGTGAAGCGCAGTGAGCGACTGCCGAGCTCAACCCGGGGGTCGGTGAAGCCGGCGAGGCGGAGTCGATCGGGCAGCGTGTCCGGATCGACGACGACCATCGTGTCCCTGATGTGCACCAGCCGAAACCGCAGACTGAGCCGGCTGTCGGAGCCGGCGAACAACCCACCCGGTCGCAACACCCTGCAGGCCTCGGCGAACAGCCGATCCTGCAACTGCGCCGACGGTACGTGGTGCAGCATCGTGAAGCACACCACGGCGTCGAAGGACGCGTCGGCGAACGGCAACGCGGATCCGTCACCATGCCGGACGTCCACCCGGCCGGTGAGCTCGGCCCGCAGATCGGCGGCCAGCGCGGGGTCGACCTCGATCGCGGTGAGGTGGTTAGCTCGCTCGGCCAACCAGCGGGTCGTCACGCCGTAGCCCGGCCCGATCTCCAGCACCTTGCCGTCGAGCGGCACGTCCCGAAGCGCCCACGGCAGCAGCTGCGAGCTCACCAGCTTTGTCCAGTAGTCCGAGCGGCAGAGGCGGCGATGGATCACGTTCATCGGCATACCCGCACGGTAGGTGGGGCGGCCAGGTGACCGGAACCACGTACGCGGCCATGCCATGTCGCGTTTCGGTCATCCGGTGGGACTGCTGGAGCTGCCGCTGGGCGCCGTCCTGGTAGGACGGTTCGCGCTCGCTCACGGACACCAGTACGACACACACGCGCATCCGACCCGCCAGCTCGTGTGGGCGCAGTACGGGATTCTCACCGTCGGCGTCGACAACGCGCTGTGGGTGCTGCCGCCCAGCCGCGCACTGTTCATCCCCGCCGAACTGCCGCACACCACCGCCGCGGCGACGTCAACCGAGTTGCACAGCCTGTTCCTGCGCCCGGAACGCTGCCCGGTGCGCTGGGTGCGGCCAACCGTACTGGCGGCCGCCCCGGTTTTCACCGCGCTCGTCGGCTATCTCGGGAAGGCTGAGCTGCCGCCAGGAGCCCGGTGCCGGGCCGAGGAGGTGCTATTCGACGTCCTCACTCCGGCTCCGGTCGCGTCCGTCGAGGTCGCCTGGCCATCCGACGACCGGGCTCGGCAGGTGGCCGATGCGCTGGCCGTCAACCCCGCGGACGACCGTGACACCGCCGCGTGGGCGCGGCTGGTCGGCACCAGCGAGCGCACACTTGCCCGGCTGTTCGTCGCCGAGACCGGCAGCGGCCTCGGCCAATGGCGTACCCGAATGCGGATCCGCCGCGCGCTGGAACTGCTCGCATCCGCCAACCCCGGTGGCCGTCGTCGCACACCGGGTCGGGTACCGAACCGCCAGCGCTTTCGTCGCAGCCTTCCGCCGAGTGCTCGGCGTCACTCCCGCGCAGTGCTTCTCACAAGGTTCGGGCCTAGCAGCGGAGTGGGTTGTGTAGTGGGGTGCGGGTGGGGTCGATGATGGCCGGTGGGATGAATTCGACGTGGCCGTGGCTGATGAGGATTTCCCAACCGGTGCGATGTACGTGCCGGTGGTGCGCTTCGCACAGCAGGACGCAGTTTGAGGCACCTTGCTAGTTGTACCATCGTGGGCTATGACCACTACCCAGGTTGCTGACCAGCAGAAACTTGTCATCCTGGCCCGGGACTACCTGCGGGTCTCGCTCGATCGATCGGGCCGGGCCCGCTCGTTGGAGGAGCAGCACGCCGACCATGAGCTGGTGGCGACCGAGCACGGATGGAGGCTGGGTCAGTCGTACCGGGATGAGTCGGTCAGCGCGTCACGATACTCCCGCAAAACCCGAGACGGCTTCGACCGGCTGATTGCTGATCTGGAGAACGATCAATTCGGCGCCCAGGTATTGATGATCTGGGAGAGCAGCCGAGGCAGCCGCCGGGTCGGGGAGTGGGTCACGCTCATGGAGCTGTGCGAGCGACGCTCGGTATCCATTCACGTTGTTACCCACAACCGGACCTATGACCCTGCCAACGGGCGGGACCGCCGCTCGCTGCTCGAAGACGCCGTCGATGGGGAGTACGAGTCCTCCAAGATGTCGGCACGGCTGCGGCGGGCGGTGGCAGCGAATGCGGTGGCTGGGCGGCCGGGTGGACGCATCCCTTATGGGTATCGGCGGGTGTTTGATCCGCAGACCCGGCAGTTGATCTCCCAGGAGCCGGAACCGGTGGAGGCGCCGGTGGTGGCGGAGTTGTACCGGCGTCTGGTGGCCGGGCACAGTCTGCACTCCATCGCCCGGGACTTCGACGCGCGCGGCATCAGGACCCGCTCGGGGCTGGTGTTCTCCCCGCAGCATCTGCGCTGTCTTGCGCTGTGTCCCACCTACACCGCGCTGCGGGCCCACCGCCCGGGAACTGGTCCTCGCAGTCCTGAGCGGCACACGCCGGTTCCGGTCAGCGAGATGTACGAAGGACAGTGGACGCCGTTGGTGTCCCGCGCGGAGTGGCTGGCGGTGCAACGTCTGCTGTCCGCCCCGGAACGCAGGACCTCCCGACCCGGTCGGGGCAAGCACCTGCTGTCACTGATCGCCCGCTGCGCCCGCTGCGAGGGCACCCTGGCGGTGGCCTATCGAGGCGAGCGCCCAGAGTACTTTTGCCGCACCAAAGGCTGTGTCCGGATCACCCAAGCCCCCGTGGACCAGATAGCCGAACAGGTCATGCTGGCCTATCTGGCCCGACCTGACGTGATCGACACTCTTCGTGCCGGTGAACAGCATGACGATCGGGAACTGTCGGCAATTCAGGATCAGCTCGCCACTGTGCGGGCACGACACGACGAACTCGCCGAGGCTGTGGCAGCGGGAACCCTCAGTGTCACGCTCGCCGCACGTTCTGAACCCGCTATTCTCGCCGAGATCCAGCGCCTGGAGAAACGGAGCGCAGAACTCGCCACCCCCAGTGCGCTACGCGGACTGATCGAGCCCGGCGCCGACGTCGCCCGACGCTGGGCCGCCGCCCCCATGAGCACCCGACGCGAGATCGCCCGCCTGCTACTCACTCCCAAACTGCTCGGCGAACTGCGAATCACACCCTCACCAACCCGAGGACCACGCCCAATCCCCGCCGAAGAACGCATCCAATGGTGGCGCGGATAACATCTGACGAGATTTGCCGCCGGAACCGTGGTGACCATGCCGCTTGTCGGAGACCCGATCTTGCCGCCCGACCACAAGTAGAGCGCACGCCAGCGCCCCGGCCGGAGTGGTGGGGTTCCCCTGTGCCGGTCGCTGGGCAATATTCATGCCGGTCGTCCTCGGCCAGTTACGCCCGCACACGCCGGACGGAGATGGGACGGATCGGGGACGTTAACAACGTCTTAGAACCGGCACACGGCGGAGGTGTTCACGTCTTGCGGTCCGGGGGAATGCTCTACTTCGGCGCCGGGCGGGGCGCTGGCGATAGAGCCCCGCTCGATCCGGTGCCCCCGAGATGGCCGGCTGGCTGTCGGTTGAGTGAGCGGCCCCGAACGCTCGGCTCCCGGCGGCCAGCCCGGTCCCCAACCAACGGTGGAGGGCGCGCCATGGCCACTGAGACGCAACCGGCTCAAGATCGGTGGTGCGATGTCGAGGGTGACCGCATTTCTCTGTTTTGCTGGGTGGAGGTCGCGGAAGACCCGGAGCCGGGGTTATTGCCCTCCCGGCTGCACCAGCGGGGCCAGGTTCTCGGTAGGGGCCTCCATTCGCTCTATGTGTGTTTTTCCGACAATGCGCTGGTCACCCTGCCACCCCGCTTCCTTCGCCTGCTCCCCGACGCGCCAGGCGAGTGCTGATGCCCACGACACCGGTCAGCCCTGAAGATTCGCCGTATGGGCGGAGGTACCCTCGCCTGGGCGCGCCCCGCGGAGTCCGTGTCAAGGGAATGCAGGGAGCCGACGCCACCGTGGTCGTGACAGTGGTGCAAGACACGGTGTGGTTGTCGATCTCACCACCGTTCACCTGGGAGGTAATCATGGAACCGGGGAAAGTTGACGAGGTGATTTCTACGCTGGAGCTGGCGCGAGACGAGGCCACGAAGGTGGCGGCTACCCACAAGGTGAGCGCATTCCGTGAAAGTAAGGCGGCTCTCCGCGCGATCAGGAGCGATGGTTCTGCGACTCAGTGACCAGCTCGATCAGACGGGCAGCGGTTGGGCCGGGGACCAGACGCGTTCGAAACTGGCGACGTAGGTGCCGAACACGTCGTCGTCGCCGTGGCGGCGCAGGTGCAGGACTGGCGCGTACGAAGCGGCGATGCCATAGACATGCTGGTTGATGAGCATCTCGTCATCAGCACGGTAGATCGAGTTGTAGAGCACCGTCGGATGAAGGCGGATCTGGACGCCGGACGCGACGAGCGGCCGGTACAGCACGATGGCGTTACGGATCTTCGCGGCCATCGCGTCATGGATGCCTTCCTCGTCGCCGCGTTGGCTGACGTGCGGGCTGTCTGGGTCACCGAGGATGATGCGAACCGCGACTCCGGCTCGGGCTTTGTCGCCGAGCAAGCGGACCATCTCGACGTCTTCGGCAAGGAACAGACCGCTGTAGACGAGGATGTCGATCTGGTGCTCCGCGCTGTCGTAGAGCTGGCGCCATACGTCACGCGGGACTGAGCCCCGGTGTGGATACGTGGCATAGACCTCCGCGCCGATGGATGGCACCCCGGCAAGGTGGGGCCACAGGTCGTATTCGTGCTGGCTCAACAGGTCAGCCAGTCCCCATCGGTGACGGGGTTGGGGCAGCCGGCCGCTGAGCCACCGCTGAACCGTCTTGGGGTCGACCCCCAACGTCTTGGCGACGTCGATATCACGGAGTCGTGCACCGGCCAGGGCGCGCCGCAGCGGTTCACCGATCGAGCGACCGTCCGGCATCCTGACCTCCCATGTTCCTGCGGCGCACGCTAGCACAAGACGTCCCTAGTCGTCCCTGCAAGTGGTGACGCTGGTGGCGAGGCTGCTGAGATCCTGTCTTGGTGCGGTCGACTCCATCGGGCACGTACGCGCGAATCGCCGACAATCTGCGGCAACGGCTGGCGGATGTCGCGCCGGGCTCTGCCTTGCCGTCAGAGACCTCGCTCGCGGCTGAGTTCGGCGTGGCACGCAACACGGTGCGTCGGGCGTTGGCCGAGCTGGAACGCGACGGGCTGATCGTGACGTTGGCTGGGCGGGGCCGGATCGTTGATGATCCCACAGGCACAGCCGCTGCCGCGGGCTACCGGCGGATCGCCGACGACCTGCGGCAGCAGATCACCGCCGGTGAACTGGCAACGGGCCAGCGGGTGGTGCCATCCGAGGCCGAACTGATGCGCCGGTACGGGGTGTCTAGGGGCACAGCTCGGCGGGCTTGGCGTTGTTGGATGCCACTGGCCTGGTGACGGCAGTGCACGGAAAAGGACGTTTTGTGGACGCCGAGGGACGCCGCTCTCTGGGCTAAGCCGTCCCGCGCTGGTTACCCTCGCATGATGGAGATCGCCGCAGAGGCACGTGAACTGGCCCGATCGCTGCTCGAGCCTGAACTGCCGGTGCGGTGGGCGCACTCGCGGGGGGTCGCCGGTCAAGCCGTCGCGCTTGGCCGACTCCTGCCTCAGCACGCCGGCTTGCTCGAGGCCGCCGCATGGCTGCATGACATCGGCTACGCCAGCCCGATCGCCGTGACCGGGTTCCATCCGCTTGACGGTGCCCGGCGCCTGCGCGACACGAGGTTCGGTGATCCGACACTATGGATCTTGGTCGCGCACCATACCTGCGCGGAGATCGAGGCGCAAGCGCGGGGGCTCGGCGACGTCCTAGCCGCTGAGTTCCCTATCAGCGACGTTGACCCGTTTGTAGTCGCGGCGCTGACGTACTGCGACATGACCACCGGCCCCGACGGGAAACCGCTCGGGGTTGATGAGCGGATCACCGAGATCCTGAGCCGGTACGACCCGGATGACGTCGTGCACCACGCCGTCTCGCAAGCCTCCCCGATTCTGCGCCGACAGACGGCCGAGATCGCGGCTGCACTCGAAGCGAGCTGAACCAAGGGGCGGCCAGGACATCACCGCCGCCGGGTGGTCAGGCTCTGTCGACCGGGGTGAGGAAGCCTTGCTCATCGCGTGTCCACTGGCGTCCGCTGCTGTCCAAGAACTCGATCTCGACCGGCTCAGGCGAGTAGTAGGTCTTGAGCCATTCCCGTGGCGCCGGGCGCTGCACGGTCTGCCCTGGCGGGACGAGGCCGATGAACTCGGCTTCGTGGACACCCTCGTCCGGCGTCGGCAGGGACACCTCGTAAATGGGCATCTCGCTCGCATTGTGCACGTGAAACAGCAACTCTCGACCGCCGTAGGCGGTGGCGCGTGCTTCCACCCAGGCACTGACCTTAATCGCCTGCAGGCGGCGTTCCTCCTCCGCGCGGACCTCTTCGCGTCGGTGT
>JBBPZY010000023.1:0-3380 GCA_038276315.1 Mycobacteriales bacterium | reverse complement strand
TCCAACTCGCGGACACGCGCGAGCAACCGCTCGACCAACGCCTCCAACGACCCGGAATCCGACACACCAAGATCATCCCAGGCTACGGCCTCAGCACCTGTAGCGACACACCACGACCATCAACCAGCTGAACAGCTACAACTCGACGGCAGGCGGTGAACCCGTTGAACTATCATGCGTGGACACGTTCGGCGGGCCGTCGGGCTGAATGCATGTCCGCGAGTGGACACCTACTCTTGTCTCTTGGCAGAAAACAGGCGGGACTTGCTCGTTTTAAGACACAGAATGGAGACCGAAAACATGTCAGCACGAAGGATTGCGGCAACGCTGTGTGCGGCGTGGCCTGGACGTTTGCCGGCGCGAGCCCGGCCCTTGCAGGCTGCTATGGCCATTTCCACCAAAAATATCTGCCCGTGATAGCCGTCGGACCGGCTGCGTGAGGACAATGGTCCCTGGTCTGCCCTACTTGTCGGGCCAGTCCAACCAGGGCTTGGTGTCGAGGTAGTGACGGACCCGTTCGATGTAGTGGGCAGAGCCGGCGTCCTTCCAGTAGCCGGACCAGTGCCAACCCACGCAGTGCCAGATGTCACCGGGACCGTAATCACTGCCGAGGTAGGTGACCCAGCCCTCGTAGCAGCTACGAATGCGGGCGCCGTAGTAGTCGACGTTGAACGCGGTGCTCCGTTGCGACAGTGGATAGGAGCCAGGTAGGTACAGGTGCTTGAGCTGCATGAGTCCGAAGCTTGTCGGGCAGGGTGGTGTGGCGCCGCCCACGCAGTCCTTGGCGTTGTGCGACTCGTCGCCGACAGTGCTTTGCACCCAGTGGCTCTCCTGGGTGGCCACCGCGCGTAAGAGGTCGGCGTCCAGACCCCACTTGCACGCACCCCAGGTGATGATTTCGCCGGTGGTGCCAGTGAATCTGCCGTCGATGCGGGGCACAAACTGTTGGTTGGCCTGCTGAGTGAAATCCGCCCAGATCGGAATCGATACCCGGTCTGGAACGAATTGGTTGGCCGACGTGTTCTCCGGC
The DNA here is from genome assembly GCA_038276315.1 of Mycobacteriales bacterium. Classification (GTDB taxonomy): domain Bacteria; phylum Actinomycetota; class Actinomycetes; order Mycobacteriales; family Pseudonocardiaceae. The sequence goes on along the minus strand of JBBPZY010000023.1, from coordinate 2,350 downwards.
CGTGGCTCGCGCTGGTCATGCGGGACTTGTGCGGCGCATTCCTTACCTGAGGGCAGCGCAGCACCCACTGGGAGAGTAGCGAAGCTTCCCTCCCCACTACTTGGCGTACATCCGCCGACGAGAAGTACGACGAGAAATGCGAAGGCCATGCTGAGTTGCAAGAAGATGGGCCTGGCGCCGGGCTGGGTTGATAGGCTCACTGTTCTCCCAAAACATCTCCACTACCTGCGGGAACCCCGACGCCTTCACCCGCTACGAGTTCGGTCAGCGTCCGCACGGTACCGCACCGTGAGCGGCTCCGCCGAGACGACGCCAAGGGTGACGGCAGCTGATGTCCGGCCAGCCGGCTCGGACGCGGTCCACAATGGTGAGACCGACTGATGGGTAGTCGGACCAGCTGGACCGCGCTCGCGGCGGCGATTTGTCTCGTGGTCACCATCGCAGGCTGCGGTAGTGCGGGAAGTGGCGGACATTCCACCCATGAGGGGATCAAGGTCGGCATCATCTTGCCGGACGTCGAGACTTCGGCGCAGTGGGATCAACTCGACGAGCCGCTGCTGGGCCAAGCCATGAGCAGCGAGGGGCTGGAGCCGGACATCCAGAACGCACAGGGCGACGCGGGAAAGTTCGCTGCGATCGCCGACAGCATGACCAAGGACGGGGTCAAGGTGCTGGTGATCGCCCCGCCGAACAACCAGGTCGGCTCGACCGTCGCCAGCAAGGCCAGGGCACGGCACATCCCCACCATCGATTACGACCGGCTCGACATCGGGGGCAGTGCCGCAGACTACGCCGTCTCATTCGATAACGTCAAGGCAGGTGAGCTCCAAGGCAGGGGGCTGGTGCGAGGTGTTCGGGGCAAAACCGGCGCCAGCATCATCGAGGTCGACAACCCGCTGACCGACCGCAACGCGCTGCTGTTCGAACAGGGCCAGCTCAACGTTCTACAGCCGCGCTACAGCACCGGTAAGTACCGATTGGTGGCCAGCCAACGGGTTGAGGACAACCAGCCCGCCGGCGCGGTCTTCGAGCAGCTTCTCAACGACAACGGCGGCCAAGTGGACGGCGTGCTGACGGCCAACGACGACGTGGCAGGCGCGGTGATCGCCGTGCTGCGCAAGAGGGGATTGACCGGAAAAGTCCCGGTGACCGGCCAGGGCGCCACCCCCGAAGCACTGAAAGCGATCCTGCGCGGCGACCAGTTCATGACCGTGTTCAACCCCGTGGATCAGCTGGCCACGGCGGCGGCGAAGCTCGCTGGTGCGCTCGCCCGAGGCGAACAGGCGGCCGCTGACAGAATGGCGTCGAGGATCTCGACCGACCCCACCGGAAGCCGCCAAGTTCACTCAGTACTGGTATCGCCGCTGTTCATCACGTTGGACACGGTCAAGCAGGTGACAGACAGTGGGCTCGTCGACTCGCGCGAGATCTGTGAGGGCGACCTGGAGCTACGGTGCAACCAGCTCAGCATCCAATGATCAGAAAATTGGGCTGTGGGAGGGGGGCCCGCGGCCGCGGTGGAGATTCTGTACGAACGCATGCACCGCACTGATCGCTGGCGGGCACGTTATCGATGCTGGCGGATACGGCGACCCGGGTGGGATGCGGCACTACGACCTGGCTCGACCCTCTGACGCGCTCGGTTCTGCCGTACCTGTCCTGGGAGCCGTGCGGGACACCGCCACGTCAGGTCGTTAAGCGGGAGCTGGCGCGGGTTACGATCTCACCCGGTGGCCGTGTTAAGTCCCTGAACATCTCGGTTCCGTGCCGACCGTCCTCTGCGGCGGGATCGGCGCTCACCGCCGGTATCCGAGCCGCCTACTACCTCGGCGGCGTGCCGCTGCTGATCGCCACGCTGATCAGCTAGGCCGGGAATCGGCTGCAGATGCCCCGGGCCTGCGCTATCCCCGACCATCCCGTCGTCTTACCGCTGATCTCGTCGCGGGTGGCGGTGCCAAGGCTGGCCACAGGCGACCGCGTAGGCACCGCGTAGCGGCTTTGGCGGCGCCGGCGCGGCGTGGACGGATCCCGTGGACGTGTGAGGGATTGGCCTACGACCGGCCGCGCTCGCAGGAGCACCCCGCATCGGCCGGGAGGGTCGTCGACCACCACCCCCGCCGGGGCCGGATACTTCGCTGCTGTACCGCTATGGACTGCCGTTGGTGGAAGCTTGCCGCGCGCCGTCTGTGGGGACCCGGCACAGAACCCGGGTGTCGTTCCGGACGAAGTAGAGCACTGGGTCAGAACGCGTAGCTTCGGGCAAACGGTCGCCTGTCGTCAGTCGCGGTCTCTACGCGGCGACGGTGACAGTGATCGCTTGAGGGACGACTTTCTCCTCGGGGACGGGCTC
>JBBPZY010000022.1:0-19628 GCA_038276315.1 Mycobacteriales bacterium | reverse complement strand
TGCGGGCCGGCCCGCCCCGGGCCCGCCGCGCCCGGGTGGGCGCGTGCCCCCCCCCCCCAATTTTTCCGTGGGGGGGGGCCGGTGGCCCCAACTCCGTAATGGATCCACCCACCTCTTCATGGGGCAGAAGTGGCGGAGCAGGCACCCGCCGGACGACACCCAGCCCGTGGCGCGCCATGACAGCCAGCTCGCCGGGCGATGTCGACGCGTCCCGCCTCTGACCGGCCTGCGTCGAGTTCGACGAGAGCAACAGCAAGCGAGTCGTTTGCAGTGACACAAATCGTCACGCACTAGTGGCCGACGCGTCCACCGTTTGCTCGGTACGGAGCCACATACCGCACTATCGAAAGCAAGAGATCGGAGTACGATGTGATGAATGTTACACTCCCCGACTGGGAGTCGACTGGACCTTGTGCACCGCATCGGAGCAGCGGTGCTAGGCGCCGGGTTGTGCCTATTCGGCATCCTGGGTTTCGTCGACCGGCTGAAGTTCCTCGCTCTTCACGGCAAAGTCGTGCTCGGACTGGCCTCGAACGGCTTGCTGGCGACGATCTCGGTCGTCGTCGGCGCGGTTCTCATCGGTGCCGCGCTGCGCGGCGGTCGGGTCTCCTCGACGATCACGGTGGCAGTGGGACTGCTGTTCCTGCTCTCCGGCATCCTGAACCTCGCCGTGCTGGACACCAAGTTCAACCTGCTGGCGTTCCGGCTGTCGAACGTGGTGTTCAGCATCATCGCCGGGATGCTCCTGCTGTTCCTTGGCGCCTACGGTCGGTTCAGCGGCGGCTTGTCGGCGGATAATCCCTACTACCAGCGTCGGCATCGCGACGATGCGGGTTCTGGGAGCGACCACGACCATGGCGACGAGGATGACCGGTTGCTGGCCGCGGAGTTGGCGGTCGCGGCGGGTCACGCCACGCCGCAGCAGGAGCTGCTGGTGTATGAGGACGCGCAGCGCCGCGTCGACGAGGCGCACCGGCGCGCCTGGGAGCTCTATGAAAGTCGCCTGATACGCGACAACGGCGTCAAGCGAATACCCTGACCGGCCGCGTACTCGCAGTGCGGCGCACTGATCGGCTGGGTTGCGGCTTGGGATGATCGGTGCATGCGTATCGCGATCGTGACCGCCCGCGTGGCAGTTGGTACCGATGACGACGAGCCGCTGCTACTGGCTGCGTTCCTCACCCCGGACGATGAGGTGCGGCTGCCCGCGGGCGACGGCGACTTAGCCGGGGCCCGGTTCGCGGCGGCGATCATTGCCTGTGAGTGAACATGACGATGTTTGTGATCCGTCGCGCTACCGCATCCGATCTGGCAGCGATCGTGGCGCTGCTGGCGGACGACGAGATTGGCGTTGGTCGCGAGTCGCCAGATGACCTCACGCCGTACCAGCGTTCGTTCGAGGTCATCGAGTCGGACAAGCATGAGTTGCTCGTGGTCGCCGAACGCAACGGCGAGGTCATCGGCACATTGCAGCTGTCGCTGCTGCCCGGCCTGTCCAGGAGAGGGGCTTTCCGGGCACAGGTCGAGGGGGTTCGGGTGGCCAGCAGTGAGCGGGGCAACGCGCTCGGGTTGTACCTGATCGAGTGGGCTATCGACCAGGCGCGCAGTTGGGGCTGCCAGTTGGTCCAACTCACCTCAGACAAGACCCGCGTCGACGCGCACCGTTTCTACGAGCGAATCGGCTTCACCGCAACGCACGAAGGGTTCAAGCTGACGCTTTGACGGCCCGCCGGCCGCTCGTAGCTCTGGATCTCCCGAACTCAACAGCAGAGCTGTTCCACGTCAGCACGACAGCTCTGCTGTTGAGTTCGGGAGCGCTGCTCCACATCCAGTGGTGGATGCTGGCGCAGAAGCCTCCGCGACCCGGCCATGAACAGCTGCGGGTAACACCGAACGGCTGCACCCGATACATAGATGGGGCCGTTTGCTGCGGTGGGGGATTGGACCGCAGGATCAAGCGGCCCGGGACAGTGGCACATGCGCGCCGCGGTAGGTGGCGCTCGACGGCCACGGTTCACCGACAACTCAACTTGGGGGGACACCATGCGACGAGTCATCATGCGTTCTCTGGCGACGACTGCCGTGCTCAGCGGACTTATTCTCACTGGAGCCGGCGTGGCCGCTGCTGATACGGGACGCCCGACAGGCGGCACCGACCCATCATCAGCTCAAACATCCTGCGGAAGCGGCAATCTTGATATCTCGCCGGGCGGCTGCTTCCTCGGGTCGCACCATATCTTCTAGTAGCGAGGCGATGCTGACAAACGGCCCCGCCGGGCGTAGCCGGTGGGGCCGTTTGTCAGCTGGCCCCCGGGGCACCGTTGCGTGCGATCCGGGCCGTACGCTGCTGGGCCGGACTAGCCCTGGGAGCGCGTGCAGTGGCAAACGACGACGAACGCATCGCCCTGTTCCTCGACTACGAGAACCTCGCGATCGGGGCGCGCGACGGGCTGGGCGTGTCGCCCTTTGACTTCGGCCCGGTGGCCGACGCGCTCGCTGAGCGAGGGCGCGTGGTGGTACGCCGGGCCTACGCCGACTGGTCGTATTTTGACGCCGACCGCCGGCTGCTCGCCCGGGCGCAGGTCGAGCTCATCGAGATTCCCCAGCGCATCGGGGGCTCGCGGAAGAATGCAGCTGATATCAAGATGGCAGTCGACGCCATCGAGCTCGCATACGAGCGCGGCTTCATCACGACGTTCGCCATCGGTACGGGTGACTCCGACTTCACGCCACTGGTGCACAAGCTGCGCGAGCTCGACAAGCGCGTCATCGGCATCGGCGTTCAGTCCTCGACGTCAGCCCTGCTGCCGCCGGCCTGCGACGAGTTCTTGTTCTACGACCGCCTGCCCGGCGTCGAGCCGTCCCAAGAGCCGAAGCGGGGGAGAGGGCGCGGTCGCCAGTCCAGCGCTTCGCTGGCCGCGGTGTCGACGCCGTCGGGCGTGGTCGCGATCCCGACGCCCTCGGGTGCCACCGCGAGCGTGGGCACGGGCGGGACCGACGGGGAGGTCGCCGATGTCCCGGTCGAGGATGCGGTAGCGGCAGGTGAGGAGAGCGATGTCGGCCTGCTCGTCGCACGCACCCTCTCCGGCCTGCAGCGCCACGCCGACGGACCGGTGCGCGCGTCGATGCTCAAGCGGGCGATCCTGCGCAAGGATCCCACCTTCGACGAGGCCGACCAGGGATTCCGGGGGTTCGGCGAGCTGCTGCGCCACCTCGAGAGCCAGCGTGTAGTGGAGCTGCGCCGGGGATCGGCGCAGGGCGACCCAGAGGTGACGTTCCCCGAGGACGACTCGGCCGACGACGATGCTTTCCAACTGCTCGTAGACGTCGTCCGTGCGCTGCAGGCGTCCGGCTCGCCGCCGCAGCTCAGCGGGCTGAAAAATCAGCTGCGCAAGCGTCTACCCGCCTTCAGCGAGAAGCGCTACGGCTTCAACAGCTTCCTGTCCTTCGCCAAGGCGGCCCGCGCGCGCGACCTGATCGCCATGGAGTGGGACGACGACGCCGGTGACTACCTGCTACGCGTGCCCGGCTGACCATACGACCTGAGTTCGGCGTCGTCGACCTGGCAGAACCACCAGTAACCGTAGAAGGTGCGCTGTCCCGCATAGCATGGGGCGGGTGCGGTGGGGTCGATGATGGCCCGGTGAAGGATAGCGGGGTTGGACGGACAGAGCGGCAGATCAGATTCGGTATGTTGTCGGCGTGGCGGACCAGGGAGCCGATCGGCCCGTAGACATCTACACCGACGGTGCGTGTAGCGGCAATCCGGGCCCGGGTGGGTGGGGAGCTGTTCTGAGACATGGCACGCGCGAGAAGGAGATCTATGGAGGTGAGCTGGCCGAGACCACCAACAACCGCATGGAGCTGATGGCCCCGATCCGGACATTGGAAAGCCTAACTCGGCCAGTGGTGGTGCGGCTGCACACCGATAGCAGGTACGTGCTGGACGGCGTCACCAGATGGTTGCCGCGATGGAAGAGCAACGGTTGGCAGACCGCTGCCAAGCAACCGGTAAAAAACGGCGACCTGTGGCAGCGCCTCGACGCCGCTGTGTACCGGCATCAGGTGCAGTGGTTCTGGGTCAAGGGCCACGCCGGGCATCCGGATAACGAGCGCGCCGACCAGCTTGCCGCCCGGGGCCTGCACGAGGCACGTACTGCTGCCTCGCCCGCGCCATACGAAGCGCGCCTGCCGGAATGCTGACCGTCCACGGAACGGGTACCGCACTGGCCCGGCTGCGGTGGGGTTCCCCGTTCAGCGATGCCACCCGGCAGGTTACCGACTACCGGTGCGGCCGAGTGCTGTTCGCCGGTGACGCCGCGCACATCCACCCACCCGTCGGCGGGCAGGGCCTCAACCTCGGTGTGCAGGACGCGGTGAACCTCGGGTGGAAACTCGACGCACACATCCAGGGACGCGCGCCGGCCGGTCTGCTCGACAGCTACCACATGGCCACGGCTGCTGGACAGGCACCTGGCTGGGCGCATCACCCGAGCCCGCTTTACGACGGTGGTTCGGCGCCACGCCTATCCAAACGCCCTGACCCTGCGCGGTCACGTCTTAGCAGTCGAAGGTGTGCGCCGTCTTCTCGAACGGGTTGCCGCAGCCGGCCGCGTTGAGGTTGTTCCACGAGCCGCCCTGCGCCGATCCCCAGAGGGCGCCGATCGTGACGTAGGTGAAGTAGAAGCCGAGCTCGCCGATGGCCGCGACGGTCCGGCTGTGCGTCGACTCATGCCGGGCCAGGGCGTCCGGCACGGTCCTGTCCGGGTTGAAGCAGCCGGACTGGGTCCAGGCCACGGCACCGAGTGCCAGCGCGCCGCCACCGGGGCCCACTGCGATGAACAGCATGCCCCGGCGGAAGTCCACCTTGCCGCCACTTATCGCCACGATCAGCGTTGCGACGAGGCCGGTGGTTGTCAGCAGCGGGGATTGCACCCATTTCATGAGGAAGCTGAACAACCACGCCACCGGGCTGTCCGTGTTATCCAGCAGCGGGCCGAATACGGCCCCGAGCAGGCCCGCCGTCCCAAAGATGATCAGGCCGACAGTGGCGGCGGCGACGCTCGCGTCGAGCTCGAACAGGGCCCAGACACCGAGGATGATGCCCGTCCAGCCGAGGATGGCGAGCACACCGCCGATCGCCCCACCGATCACCCACAGCAGGACCTCGTCCCACATCTTCACCGTGTTGGCCGCCGCGCCCACCGCCCCCAGAGTCGCGCCAACGATGGAGGCGATCAGCAGCACGACGAGGAAGACCGGCCGCCCCGAAGGGTCGACGTAGTTGGTCGGGTTGTCCAGCGCGTAGAGGGGCGCTGTTGCAGTGGCTGAGGCAGGCATAATCAAGCTCTAGCGCACGCCGAGTGAGATCACCGGGTGCTGGCGCGGGTCAAGCCATCGCAGGAGCGCGATCACCACGGCCCGGTCAGTCGCGACACATCCCGCCGTAGGGCGGCCGTTGGTGACGTGGAGGAAGAACGCCGAGCCGGCGCCCGGGTGAACTGGCCAGCGGTTGTAGTCGATCACCATCGCGTAGGCGTAGACGGCACCGGCCTGGCCGAGATCTTCTCCTGCCTCCTCGTTGAACGGGCACTTACCCGGGGCGCACGTCTGATGGGTGTTGTACGCGGGCGACCGGACGTCGGATACCCACCAGTCGTTGGTGGAGGCATGAAACCACGGTTGTCGTGTGCCGGGGTTGGCAGCTCGGCCGCCGTCGTGCTGCTCGCGTTGGGCGCATTGACGAGCACCGCTTGCGAGGTGGTCGCGGGTATGCCGCGCAGAGCTGCCGGAGGCGCAGCGGCGGTTGACGCGGTGGGCGCGGGTCGAGTGGGCGGCTTCTTCTGGGCCGGCAGCTGCGCGGACGACCGAGCCGGTGCCCTACTGCCCGTATAGGCGGCCAAGGAGAGAGGGACGGGAGCCGTAGGGCCGTAGGCGCTGGCCGAGATGAGGGCGGCGAGGAGCACGATGCAGCCCGCCGCAAACGGAATCAGCCCCGGAGCGTCGATGCGCCGACGCCCGGAGCGCCTGTATTCGAGAGTGCGCCTCACCCGGTCCGGCGTCACCGTCGTAGCTCTGATCCTGAGCGTGACACCTGTCGCAGGTTTCCACCTGCGAGTTCGTATCTCGGTGCGGCGCGCCGATCATTCGCAACCCAGCACGCAGGCAGACCCAGTTCGCCTCATGCGCACGGATCTGTGCTCGTCCGGCTGACAAGCGCGCAGTGAACGTGAAACTCCCCGTCAGGGACATAGAACGCTTCCTCATTCCTCATGTTCGCGATCAACGTGTGGCGGCGGGTCGCCGCCTGGTGCGCCGTGGATCGGACCCCGACTGTGGCCCGTCGAGTGGGCGCGGCCTGGATGCGGCGAACGGGGTGCCACTCGATGCCCGCGCCGGATTGGGAGGCCGTGAGATGATCAGGGAATGACGGCCTACGCCATCTCCGAGGTCGAGGTGCTGGATGAGGCTGAGGGCCGGCGGTATCGCGACCTGGCTAGCGCCTCGATCGCTCAGCACGGCGGCCGGTACATCGTTCGAGGCGCCGACCCCGAGGTGCCAGAGGGCGACTGGCCGACCCGCCAGCAGGTCGTCGTGGTTGAGTTCCCGACCATGGAGCAGCTGCGACGCTGGTACGGCTCCGCTGAGTACGCCGAAGCGCTCGCTGTGCGTCGGACGGTCTGGGCCGCCGCTTGCTGTTCGTCGAGGGCGTGAGCGATCAGCCGCAGGCCTGAGGTCGGACGCCTCAGTACTCGGATCTCACGGCGACCTAAAACGTCTAGAACCGCGAACCGTACGGGCTGAGTGGGGAGCACCCGCTAGGTTGGCGGCAGGTGGTGTGGCTTCTGAGGTTTCGAGGGTTTCTGGAAGGGTTTCCCCATGGTGGCGACGACCGCGCTGAGAATCCGCACGCGACTGCTGATCGGGATCGTGCTGGTGGGCCTGGTCTCGGTGGCCGGGTGCGGTCCGACCTCCTCGAGTTCGGCGGCCAGATCCACCTCGACCAGCGTATCTGCGGTGCCGGGCGCGGCGTGTCAGCAGGTGGGCAGCGTGAACTTCGACAAGACGAAATTCGTGCTGCATGCCGGGCTCGCCTTTGGTGCCTTCCACCACTTCATCTACGCACCGTACAAGGCGGGCAACCTGCATGGGCTCGCCGCGCCGGCCAAGGCCGGGTTGGCGGCCCTGTTCACCGTGCACGAATTGAAGCTGGCCAAGGCGGATGCCGAGTCCTCGCCGACGCTGTGCCACCTGGCGGCCCCGTTCGACAAGGCCAGCGCGGCGATCAGCAGCTCGACTAGCCAGATCAAGAGCGGCAAGGCGAGCAGCCAGGACATCGCGGGCCTGAACAACGATGTCAATGCGGTGCAAAGCGGCGCAAAGGCTGACGGGGTGGCGGCACCCGACCGCGTCCCGAGCGACTCCCAGCTCGCCTCCGGCGGGAGCTGACGGCATCGACGGATCTGTTTGGGCGTCAGGTCGGTCGTCGGTCTCCGCCCGCGCATGGCGAAGATGACTGGGTGAAGTGGACGCGTGCGGTGCACCCGCCCTGGCCGTCGACCTCCCCGTCGATGACGTGCCGTGGCTGAGTGAACCTCCCGGGGCCGAGCACTGGGCTAGCGCTACCCGCCTCACGAAAAACCCGATCATTGCGCTGTGGACTTGCGGGTTAGTCCCCAAGGATCCCTAGAAGTCCACCCTCGTTGTGGCGCTCGTAGCGGTCGCCATTGTAACCGCCGTAGTAGCTACGGTACGAGTCTTCATGACGATAGTGGCGTTCAGAATCACCGTAACCACCACCATTGTGCCCGCCGTGATTTGAACCGCAGCCCAGTGAAAAAATTGTCGCGATCTTCATATGCCTCTCCCTGCATCTTCTGTTTCTCAGGAACTTCTGTTCCTAGGACGACGCGTCCAAGCATGGAGCGGCGAGGCGGTCAGCGATCTGAACTCGCCCGCCAGGTGCCCAGTCGTTAATTTCGCCGCCATCGATAGCAGGCCAATCGGGGCTGCCATCGGAATGGATACCGCTATGAGGTCATGCCTGTTCTTCGGTGTCCCACCGAGAGGTGGTTCGATCTGAGACCGGATCGTGATGGTGCTCACCGGGTGAGCACGGTCCGAAGGCGCGACACTCCAACACCCGTCTTAAGCCCTGCTTCCGTCCGTCGATGAGGATCACGGGAACCCGATCGCCGTACTCGTCTCGCAGCTGCGTGTCCGCCGCTACCTCGCTGATGGTTCGGATAGGCTAGAGATGCTGACGGTAATCAGCCTGAGGTAACCAACCTGAACTGGCGGGTGGTGCCCGGCGTAGGTATGACGTGAGGATCTCTCTGGTGGCTGATGAGAGCGCCCCGCCGCCCGACCGATCGCCGGGCGCTTCCGAGCCGGTACCACCGACTCCCGGTATGGCCGAGCAACCTTCCGATGCCGAGCTTGCGCAACGAGTCGGGGATGCTGACAGGGCAGCGCTGTCCCAGCTTCATCAGCGTTTCGGCCGGCCGTGCTACTCATTGGCGCGTCGGATCTGTGTCGACGAGGGGCTGGCGGAGGATGTGGTACAGGAGGTCTTCCTGACGCTCTGGCGTAGTTCGACCCGGTTCGACCCTTCGCGGGGCAGCTTCGCCACCTGGCTGCTCACGGTGACCCACCATAAGGCGGTGGACGCGGTGCGAAAGGAGAGCGCCATTCGTCGGCGTACGGTGGCGGTGCCGGAGGCAGGTGGGGACTGGTCGCCAACGTCAATACCGGGCGCTGATCAGGCGGCGATGGCGCGTGTCGCGGCCGGCCAGGTGCGCGCGGCGCTGCATCGCCTGCCGATCGAGCAGCGGCAGGCGCTCGCTCTGGCCTACTTCGGTGGGCACACTCAGCGTGAGATCGCAGTTCAGACTGGTGTCCCACTGGGCACGGTGAAGTCCCGCATGTTTACCGCTGTGCAGCGGCTGCGCGTGCTGCTGACCGATCAGTTGGGGCCAGACGTGCTGGTCGCCGAGGCTCGCAGGGTGAGGGAGTGAACCGATGAACGACCAGCGGCGCCGGGTTGCAGATTGTCCGCACCGCGAGCTGGCGGTCGGGTGGGCGTTGCACGCCCTGGAGCCCGCTGAGGAGTCCCCGGTCACCGCACACATGCCCGATTGTCCGATATGCACTGCTACCGCTGCGGACACCGAGGAGGTCGGCGCCACGCTGGGCCTTTCCGTCCCGATGGCAATCCCCAGCGCCGAGTTGGAACAGCGGGTACTCAGGGTCACGGATGCGAGGTGGGTAGCGCCGGTCGTGCCCTTGGCATCATCGACGCGGCGGGCACGACGCATCACCACGACATCGTGGCTCCGCACCCGGGGAGCTGGCCGCGGACCGTGGCCGTGGTAGCCGCCACAGTGGCGCTACCGCCGACAGTTCAGCCGATCGCCACTAGCGTGCCGCCCCGGGTACCGATCACCAGGCCGCCGTCGGCGCCTAGCGCCGGGCCTGGCGTTGTTTTTGTAGCGGTTGGTTCGCTACTCCTAAGAGGTCGCAACCGACACCTGGTCACGAGGGCGCGCAGGGCAGCAGACCCAGGGCGCTTTTCGCCTCGAGGACTCGTCGTTGCGCCTCGGTGATCCTGGCGGCGAGCCCAGGGTCGCCGGTCGCGGCGGAGAGCACAGCGTCGATCATCAGACCCAGGGTGGCTGGGTCGGCGGTCAGCACGAGGTCCCCTCCTGCGGCGAGGAACCTCACCGCGCGCTCCCCGGGTGCGACGGCGGCGACTTGCTCGGCCCGGCCCAGGTCGTCGGACACGATCAACCCACGGAAACCGATCTGCTCCCGGAGCAACGTGGTGATGACCGCCGGAGAGAAGGTGGCGGCATGAGCGGCGTCGATCTTTGTATAGACCGCGGAGGACACCATCACCCAGGGCGTCTCTGCCTTCGACGCGCTGGTGAACGGCAGGAGGTCCGGGTCGGTCGCGGTCGTGTGCCGATCGACAACGCCTGCTGAGAAGTCCGTGTTGGCCCGCACCCTGCCGAGGCCGGGGAAGTGCTTGACGGTGCTGACCACGCCCCCCTCGCGCATGCCCCGGGTGAAGGCCATGACGTGGTCTGACACCACTTGCGGGTCGGTGCCGAAGGCCCGGTCATACCGGCCGATCGTCGCGTTCGCGGTACCCAGCGCGGGTGATAGCACGTCTGCCACCGGCGCGAGGTTGACGTTGATACCTGCGGCTCGCAGCTCGCGCCCCCATCCGGTCGCGGCGGCCTGCAGCACCGCCGGTTCCCAACTGCCCTGAACCGTCGCCGAGGGGATCGGTGAGAAGCCGGGTCCGGACAGGACCTGGACCTGGCCGCCCTCCTGGTCGGTTGCGATGAACATCCCGATCCCGCCGCTCGCCCCGGCCCCGGCTCGCTGAACGGTCGCGATGGTGGCAGCCGTGCTCGCAACTCCCGCGGCACTGCGACCGGTCAAAAACACTCCACCGGCAGCGAATCGTTGTATCACCGGCGAGAACGGACCGGCTCCACTGGCCGGTACCCCGAGCAGGAACAGCTGGCCCACCCGAGCTCGCGGGGTCATCGCATCCAGCGTGGCCTGCGCACAGGACACCGGCGGCGAGGTGCGCGGCAGCGCGGGACCCGGTCGCGGCGCGGGTGGCAGTGCGGGTGCGGATGGCAGTGCGGGTGCGGGTGGCAGTGCGGCGGGATTCGGCGGTGTGACGGCACAGGCCATCGCGACAGAGCAGGCCGCTACCGCGCCACCTATCCGGAGCCCTCGAAGCACCCCCTTAGCTCAGCACAACCCGGCGGCCGCGCAGCTGGGTACCCACCAAACCCAGCGACGCCCGCCGTGCCAGGGCCGGTCTATCCCCGAACTTGCGCGCGATCGGGGCGTCGTGCTGTTGGTGCAGCAACTGCCGGTCGGTCGAGACCGGAGCGTGTTCGCGAACTGCCACGGGTCACTCCCCAAGTCTGAGTGATCCGACGGGTGCACAGTCCTCGCAGAGCAGCACCATGCCGGCCACCTGGTGCAAGACCATGTACTTCTCGGCCGTCATGAAGGTGCCGTTCTCGCGAGGTAGCTGCACCTCCCGTTCGCATCCGCACGTCTCACACGCCAGCGGCATCCATTGGAGAGGTTCAGAGCTCGTCGTCATGCCCGCATCGTCTCAGGCTGTCGCGGCTTACCCGATTGGTCGTACCGGTCAGATCACCTGGAGCAGAGCCTGCATCTCGATGATCCCGGCTTGTTGCGCGTTGATAAGCTGTTGAACGACGTGGCGGGCGTCAGGGTTGCAGCCCTGGGTCTGACGCGTCGTCTGACTACTGTAAGTTCCAAGCGATATTTCCGCTCGCTTGGCGAGTGGCCAGCTGAGACCAGCCGCGGCGCTAAGTGCCGCGAGCCTACGGGCTACGGTTTCTCGCGTGGCGGCACAGCATCTCCTGCTCGACCTTGGCCGGCGTGCTACGCCGGTTCGATTCGGTAGCGGAACCTGAGCGCCTCGCCGCCGTCTCGAGTCGACTACGTGTGCAGGTTCGGCGCGACACCCCGAACTGGGTCGCCACCACGATCTTGGGTTCACCGGCAGGGTATGGCGTCTCGACTTGTACGTCGGGTGATGGGGGTGGTCGGTGAGACCTCGCATGGGGCTATCGCACGGCGGAGGCGCCGGAAAGCGCCCGTCGTGATCTGTTGACGGCGGCGCACCGCGCCCCGTTGGCTGTGGTGTGACTGACCTTCCCAGCTCGTGGCGATGCAGTAGTAACCAATGAGTTGCGACACCAGAGCCCATGACTCGCATCACGATTGACGTCAACGACGAGTGGCTCGAGGCTGCGCGCGACATCCTCGGCACGGAGACCAAGGTCGCGACGGTGAACGAGGCACTGAGGTCCTTCGCGGTGCGTAAACAAGCGAAAGAGATCGTCGCCGCCCTAGACAGCGCCGACATGGACTACTCCGGCTCGGTGGAGGCCTGGAGGTTCGGCGGCGGCCGCGACCTGGCCCGCGTCATCGAGGACGCGCAGCAGCCGCGTAGTGCCTGATGGCCGGAGAAATCTACCTGGCGGACACCACCGTCTACGTACTACAGGATCGATACCGCAGGTACGTCGTCGCTTTGCCGCCTTGCTCACCGAGGGACGGCTGGCGGCCTGCCAGATGACCGCACTGGATTATCTCAACAACGCCGCCAACCCGAGCAGCTACGAATCGGTGTGGGGTGCCCTTCACGGACAGCGATGGATCAACGTCACCACCGAGGCCATGGACCGCGCACTAGACGTACACCGCGAGCTGGCCTCCGCAAGCCAGCACCGGAACTTTCGGCTTCCCGACCTCGTCATCGCTGCCACAGCCGAATTGAGTGGGGCGACCGTCCTGCACTACGACACCGACTACGACCGCATCGCGGGCGTCACGGGCCAACCCATGGAATGGGTGGTCGAACAAGGATCACTGTAAACGTTCTTACTGACCTCGGCGCCGGCTTGTTGAACCACGCCGGCTACCGTCGCGTAATCCCCACGGGTTCGTCTCAGTCGGTTTTCTTCGGGTGCCCTTGAGCTGGTGGCGGCGAGGTGTCGGTGGGCCGGGGGCGGGATTGGTCCGAATCAGTTGCCAGGCGTCGCGTCGGTTTCGGATGATCGATGGGCGATTGGCCGAATGTGACGCAGCAGACGATTCCGTCAACATCCGTTCATGCCGCCGAGCGGGCAGTGATCAGGAGCAGAGGCCGCAAGCCCGCGCCTCGCCACCAACGTTTCGGACGAGGTGGGGCTGCGTTACTGGTTGCCGAGGAAGCGGTCCTCGCGAACGTAGTCGAATGCGGCAGCGAAGTAGCGGCCGTCGAAGTCGGGCGGCAGTTGTGCCCCGTCCGCGTAGCGGGCCGTGGAGACCAACCAGTCGATCTCGTCCCGGACTGTCGTCGCGTAGTCACCGACGGGGATGTAGCCGAGTTCGACTGCTGCGTTCGTGTCAAGAACGACCGGGAACCTGCGGTCCCAAGGGTGCCATCCGAGCGCGGGGTCCGCGTCCTCATCGAGTGGGACTTCGTCCCACTCGTGGGCGAGGTAGAGCGCGACTGCGCTCGCGATCTCCACCCCACTGGGAGCGTCAGGATCGGCACTGTTCAGGATTCGTCGGCCCGGCTTCGCGGCTACCGTCCTCACGAGGGCGGCGATGTTGACAGCCGCGCTCGGATGATCGATACCGCGTCCGCGATGCGCCAGCAGCACCACCTCGCGACGATCGAGCACTCGCTTGACGAATACCCCACTCGCGGGGTGGGCGAGCGCCCTCACCATGGATCGTTGACGGACGAAGGACGGTCACTGGCAGCCCGCTGTCCAACAAAACCTGCTCCGCGGCGACCTTGTTGCGGCCGTACCCTTCCGGCTGTTGAACTCCATGTCGCCCGGTGCGACGGTGGTCTGCGTCTCGTGGATCGGGCGGTCGAAGCGTGGCGGATCATCAGAGTTGGAGTGCCGACCAGCCGCATCGGCATAGACGGCCTTGCTTGAGATCATCACTGTCGAAGTAGCGCTGCCGGCCAGCGGCAACAACGCCAAGGCGTGGGACCGATGTCAGCGCCGCGTCGGGCTTCCACCGCGCCTGCTCGTCGCTGAGGTCCTCGACCTTACGGATCACCGCACCTCGGAGAAAATTGAGCCAGCGCAGGAACAACTCACGCTCGTCCGAGGTCCCGCGAGGAAAGTCGATCTCCGGGTCCGACGACATCTATACAACGTAACCGCGGGCATGCTCCATCCGGACGGGGCAGCCATTGGGCAACCCCGCAAGGAATCCTTCCTTCCGGCACGCCGGCCGCCTGCGGGACGATAGTGATCACAGTACAGAGGAGGCCATGTGATCGAGGACCGTGCCCAGCTGACGAGGCAGATCGATGCTGCCACCGATCGACTCTTGGCGACCATCACGCGGCTCGGCGAGGCGGATGTGTCTCAACCGGCGCCTGGCTGCCCGGGCTGGAGCCGTGGCGACCTCCTTACCCATGTCGCCCGAAGCGCTGACGCGATGCGGAATCTGCTCATCTGGGCGCGCACCGGAGTGGAGACGCCGGCATACCTGAGCCAGTCCGCGCGGGAGGAAGAGATCCATGCCGGTGCTCAGCGGAGCGTGTCCGAGCTGCTCATGGACGTGCGCGACTCGGCCGCCGCGTTCAACGCGGAGGTCGGCCGGCTACCGGAGAAGGCCTGGCAGGTGAACGTGCGCGTGCTGAACTACCCGGGATTTCCCGCCGAAGGGGTGCTGCTGCGCCGGCTGGTTGAGCTGGAGCTGCACCATACCGACCTGGGTGTTGGCTACGGGCCAGCTGACTGGCCGGCCGAATTCGCCACGATGGAACTGCCCGAACCCATGCGGTCCCAACGCGAAGACCGCAGAAAGCGATGAACAACCGATCGACTGGGGGATCCGATCTGTGGGCTCCGGACCCCAAAGTGTCCGCGATGAGGGGGGCGTGCTGGCACTGCTCGATCTCGACGGGACGCTAGTCGATCGCGAAGCCGGGTTTCAGGTGTGGGCGCAAACTCTGGTCAAGGACCACTCTCTCGGTCGCGGGGCGCTGGCCTGGCTGACGGCGACCGACCTGGCGGTCAAGGAGCGGGACCGGTTTTTCGCTCTGGTGGGCGAGAGGTTTCCCGTTGTCGGTGACACGGTCGCGCTGTGGGATGATTATCGCGCACGCATGCCGCAACTGGCGCCGGTCTTTCCCGGGGTGCTCGACGCGCTGATCAGGCTACGGCTGCAGGGCTGGCGACTGGGGGTGGTCACCAACGGGCAGGTCGACAACCAGATGGGCAAGCTCCGCCGCAGCGGTGTCCTCGATCTCCTGGACGGCTGGTGCATCTCAGCGGAGGCTGGGATTCGCAAGCCTGATCCCCGGGTCTTTCAGCTGGCCCGGGCCCGATGCGGGGTGCCAGATGAAGATCTGTGCTGGGTGGTGGGTGACGATCCTGACCTCGACATCGCCGGTGGTCAGGCGAGCGGGATGTCCACCGTGTGGGTCAGCCATGGTCGGGCGTGGGGCACCGCTAGCCGGCCGCCTGATCGAACCGGACACACACCGGCCCAGGCCCTCAACCACCTCGACGTCGACCGTCCCCTCTCTGGTCGCGACGAGTCTCAATAGCCGAAGCCCTACGGCTACGCACGGCGGCATGGCGCGGCACGACACGATCTTCGTCGCCCCCGTAGTGGGATGCTCTACTGGGTTGGGCTGTTCGGCTTGGGGGTGGGTGTCTTCCCACGTAATTGCTAGCGTGCTCAGCGTGCACACCCAGGCAGTCTTCGAGGCCTGCGCACAGGAGCGATGCGCTGTCGCGGACCTGCTCGCGGACCTGGACGGCGACCAGCTTGCCCAATCCAGTTTGTGCAGCGGGTGGGACATCCGCACCGTCGCCGCGCACCTGGCCAGCGTCGTCTCGCCATCGAAGAAGCCGTTCGTGGCCGCGGTGTTGCGCCACCGCGGTGACATCCACCGAGGCCGTCTTGATGTCCGTGTCCCAGTACCAGGCCTTGCAGGACGCCGCCGAACGCCAGCGTGCGATGGCGGAGGCGCTGGCCTCGGTACGCGCGGAGGGACTCGAGCCGAGCCCGCGGGATCTCCAACGGCGCGCCGACATCGCCTCCGGCACCCGCTCGATCGATGACGTCCAAGCCGAATTCCTGGCGCGCTATCGGCGATGAGCTCCCCGCTCGACCCCTCACCGACCCCGCCACCGGCGTTCTGTGCAACGGGTTGGGCATCACCGACTCCGACGAACTCGACCGAGCCGAAGCCTTCTGGACCGCATCCCAACTCGCGCAGCTCCACCGGCGGGACGGGCTTCGTATCGAGGGTTCTTATGATCTCTCGCACCTGCAAACCTTCCACCGGTTCCTGTTCGGGGAGATCTACGCGCGCTACTGGACCACCACGTCGCGCCGGCCGTCACCGACCACGACTGAGACACCCGACCTGCCGACCCAGCGCCGCGGATACCGCCTGTGATCAACGTGGTCTCGGATCGAGAGCGTCGTCAAGACTGGGGGTATGCGCGTCAAGGCTGCGACGAAGTTCGCTCGGGTGCGCGCCCTGGTCGGCTTCGCGGCCTTCGGCAGCTTCTGGGGGACGTGGGGGGCATCGCTGCCTCGGGTTCAGCTCGAGACAGGGGTGAGCGACGCCCAGCTTGGGGTGGCCTTGTTGTGGGTTGGCGTGGGCGCGCTGCTGTCGATTCGCTGGGTCGGTGGCCTCACCGATCGCGTGGAACGTTGGGTGCTTCCGGTATCGATCGCGGCGCTGGCCGCGGCCGGGGTGGTGCCCGCATTCGTCCACGGGATCGTGGTCCTGTCGGCGGCGTTGCTGCTGCTGGGCGTGTGTGCCGGTGGGGTGGACGCGGCAATCAATGCGGCTGCGGTGCGGGCAGAATCGCAGGGCCGGCTGGTGGTCAGCCTGGCGCACGGGATGTTTTCACTAGCGGTGGTCGCCGGCAGTCTTGGCGTGGCGGCGTTGACGCGCGCTGGCGAAGGTCGAGCCTGGGCATTGGTCGTCGTCGGCGTGGCCTTGATGGCTGCGGCCGTTGTCACGGCGACGTTGAGCGTTCCGGTGGCCCGCCCGACGGTGTTGTCGGACGGGCCGGGCTTTGGCTGGTCATGGCCGCTGCTGATACTGGGTGCGCTGGCGGCTTTTGCGTATCTGGTCGAGAACGCGTGGCAGTCGTGGGGCGCTATTCAGCTGCACGCCACCATCGGCGCGTCGCTGCAGGTCGCTGCGCTCGCGCCGGCGGTCTTCGCGCTCGCCGCCGCCAGCGGCCGCTTCGGCGCGCACCATCTCGCGTCCAGCATCAGCGCAGCGGCACTGTTCGGCGTCTCGGCTGCGCTAGCCGCGGCTGGCAGCGCGCTCGCCGCGCTCGGGCACACCACTGCGTGGGTGCTTGCGGGCATCGCGGTGGCCGGGCTGGGTACCAGCGTGTGCGCGCCGACCTTGATCACACTCGCCGGGCGGGCACGCTACGGCCGGCAGGGCGCCGCGACCAGTACGGTGATCACCATCGCCTACCTCGGATTCATCCTCGGCCCGGCGGCCGTCGGGTTGGTGGCCGGCGCCTCAACGCTGCCCACTGCCCTGATCGGGGTCGCCGCCGTCGCCCTCGTCCTCACCATTGCCAGCCCCCTGCTCACCAAACTCTCCGCACCCTGATCACCACCCACCGCCCCCCGTTGCCACCGATGTCACGATCGACGGTGATGCCGCGTCGTTGTCCTGGTCAGCTCCGCAAGCCTGCCCGGCAGATAACCGGTCGACAGCGCCCGCTCGCCGCGTCAGGGTTACGGGATGGAGTGGGAGTTCACCGCGCAGGTGCAGGCGTACGCGGCGCGTACTTGGGGGCTGCTGGCCGCTCGTGCCGCTGAGAACACCGTCGCGCTCACCGTGATCGCGAAGGTCCGAGCAGGTTACCGTTGGTCCTCCGATCCAATGCTCTTCGGCTGGTACGAGTCAGGATCGCGGGTGCTCGGGGCGGTGAGCATGACTCCGCCCTTCGAGTTGCTCCTGGCCGAGGTCCCGGCACAGGCCATGGACGAATTGGTGAGGGCCCTACTTTCGGATGACGTTCCAGTGCCTGGCGTCAACGGCGACACTGTGATCGCCGAAGCCTTCGCCGCGGCGTGGACCTTCCGTGTTCCGGTTCGGGCGACCACCACGATGAGGCAACGTCTCTACCGGCTCACAACGCTGCGCCAGCCGACGCCACCGCCCGGCCACGCACGCGCCGCTCATGACGGTGACCTGCGCCCGGCCGTGGACTGGTTCACCCGCTTCCAGATCGAGGCCGGCGCTCACGCCGTCGACGCTGAGACAGCGGTGCGGGACTGCATCGACAACGAGTTGCTGTGGTTGTGGGAGAACGCCGATGGTCACGTCGTGTCTATGGCCGGGCGAAACAGAGCCGCGGCGGGCGTCGCACGGGTGGGCCCGGTCTACACCCCGCCCGAACACCGCCGTCACGGGTTCGGCGCCGCGGTGACTGCCGCCTGCACCAGCGATGCGCTCGAGCACGGGGCCGAGCAGGTCGTGTTGTTCGCCGACCTCGCCAATCCGACATCCAATGCCATCTACCAGCAGATCGGCTACCTTCCAGTCCGCGACCACCAGGTCATCCGGTTCGCCAAGCGCTAAGCTGCCGATGCCTCGATCGACCCGCGGCACCTGGCGGGGGACCTCACGAACGAGCCCGGAGCCCACCGTGGCTATCTCGTAGGCGATCGGGCTGCGGGACGGACCTTCCCGCTTGCTCAGCCACCGGTAGGTCTCGGATGCGACCGTAGCCAGGCCAGCAGCTGCTGCGCGTGCCGGTTGGGTGGAAAGATCGGATAGAACGCGTGTTCAATCGCGCCCTCGCCGATCACGAGCGCGAGCCGCTTGTAGAGCGTCAGACCACCAGCTTGGAAGGTCGGTAGATTCAGCTTTTCAGCAGACACAGCTCAAAGTCCGAGGGCATTTCGAAGGGCAACCGAAGGCGCTCAACGATCTCCCGCTGATAGCCACTGTCCTGGCTGGACAACCCGAAGACGGCGGCCGCGCCGGCATCGAGCAGGTCGCTGTAGTGGTCCCGGAAGTCACACGCCTCGGTGGTGCATCCGCGCGCACCGGGGATGTTGTCCCAGCCGTCCGGCAGGTCGATGTCCGGCCTGCCGGTCAACGGATAGACGTAGAGGATCGTCCGTCCCGGCCCCAAGTCGTCGAGCGCGACGGTTCGGCCGGTTGAGCTCGGCAGGCGCAGGCGCGGGATCGGCTGACCGAGGAGGTGATCGGCGGCTCCGTCGTCTTCGGGTACGGGCAGGTCCTCGGGAAGCTGACTCAGGTCAGTCATGACCGTCCTCTCGTCGTCAGAAGCCAGGACTGCGCTGGCGCGGTAAGCGCTTCACTCAGGTGGGTGGCAAGGGCTGCCCGTTGGCTGCGAGCAGCCGACGAACACGTCCCGACGTCGGCATTGGTCCGGCGGATCTGGCCCGCGCGATGGGAAAGGGCGCGGAGCCCGTCTTAACCGTCGAGCAGGTGGAAGAGATCGCAAAACGGATCGTGCACGAGTCGACGTGACCTGGAGCTTGGTCAGCGCGATCTTTTCCGCTCTCGTAGGTCTTGGTTGACTGTCGATGGGAGGGCGTCGCTGCCGTCGACAGGCGATTTGCCTTTCGTCATCGACCCCGTGGTGGTGACCTGACCGGTTCGGCGCCGGCCCGATCATGAGTTGGCAGCGGGCTCACCCCGTGAGCATGCCGTAGCGGTACCGTTGTGGCATGTCCAGGCTGGATCGCATCGTGTCGGAGTGCTCGCCGACTACCCGGACCTCGAGCGTGATGATCTCCTCGCCGCGCTGGAGTCCGGCGCCCTAGCTGCGGGTCGTCGCAGGGTGGTCCCACTCGGCGCGGCGTGAAGTTCCTCTTCGACGCTCAACTGCCCGCCGGGCTCGCGCAGTTCCTGAGCAGTTCAGGACACGACGCGCTGCAGTAACTGGTCAGGTCGTTGCCGGTAGCCATGGTTGGCCCTCGGCGAGCATGACGAGGGTGTCGAAGAGGTTGTGGCCGTGTTTAGCGGCGGTGGATAGGTAGCTGCGTATCGCGCAGAACTGTTTGGCCCCGGTGAGGGT
>JBBPZY010000021.1:0-15618 GCA_038276315.1 Mycobacteriales bacterium | reverse complement strand
CTCCATGATGGCTTGGACGTAGGTGTCTTCGAGCTCGATGTTGGTGCGCACCCTGGACATACACCTATCTTACACCTGACGTGCATGGTACGTGTACCCGCTTCACGCTGTAGGAGTGCGCGAGCCACCGCGACACGGCAGCCACGAGCGGTGGCGGTCCGATCGTGGATATTCGCCGTGAGGATGCGGCCGTCGCTGTGGCTGGCAGCATGGCCTGCATGGACAAAACGCTGGAGGAGCTCGCCTCGGCCCATGGCGTCGCGACGTGGTACCGGGATGCACGGCGGCGGCGGGTCGACGTCGACTCCGACGTGGTGCGTCGGGTACTCGGGCTGCTCGGCGTCGACGCAGACACCCCGGCCCAGGTCCAGGATGCGCTGGCTGCGGTCCGACAGCCTGTGCTGCCGGGCACCATGGTGCTGCGCCAGGGACAGAGCCGGGATATTCGCGCTCCCGGCGTGCTCACGGATGAGCACGCCGCCGAGATGCCGGTCCGGGGCGCGCTGCCGAACGATCTTGCGCCCGGCTGGTACGCACTGGCCAGCGGCGAACAGCACACCACCGTGCTGGTGGCGCCACCGACGTTGCCCGAGCCGCCGCATACCTGGGGCTGGATGTTGCAGCTCTACGCGCTGCGCTCGGCCCAGTCGTGGGGCATCGGGGACCTCGCCGACCTGCGCGAGTTCATCGCCTGGACGGCCGCCGCGCACGGCAGCGGAGCGGTACTGGTCAACCCGCTGCATGCGGTGACCCCCACCGTTCCGGTGCAGCCCTCGCCGTACAGCCCGTCGAGCCGCCGCTTCGTCAATCCGCTTTACCTGCGCATCGCGGATATCGGCGGCTACCGCCGCGGGGATCCCGCGTTGCGGGCCGAGGTGGACGCACTGCGCGTCGACTCGCGTGGCGACCGCATCGACCACGACGCCGTCTGGGAGGCCAAGCGGGCCGCGTTGGAGCTGCTCTGGCAAGCCGACGGCGCCCCGCGCCCTGCGATGTCGGACGGACTACGCGACTTCGCGACGTTCTGCGCGCTCGCTGAGCGCCACGGCCCACGCTGGTCATGCTGGCCCAGCGCACTACGGCGCCCGGCGACAGCGAGCGCGGACCCGCAGCGGGTGGCGTTTCACGCCTGGGTGCAGCAGCAATGTGACGAACAGCTGGCCGCCGCCAAGGACAGCGCCCACGGGATGGCCATCGGGGTGGTGCACGACCTCGCCGTCGGCGTGGATCCCGAGGGCGCCGACGCGTGGGCGCTGCAGGACGTGCTCGCCATCGGCACAACGGTCGGCGCCCCACCGGATACGTTCAACCAGCAGGGCCAGGACTGGGGTTTGCCGCCATGGCGCCCGGACCGGCTGGCTGCCACCGGGTACGCCGCGTACCGGGACATGCTGCGCGCCGTCCTCACGCACGCTGATGGGCTGCGCGTCGACCATGTCGCCGGCCTGTGGCGGCTGTGGTGGGTGCCGCCGGGGGCCTCCCCGGACCAGGGCACCTACGTGAACTACGACGCTGAGGCGATGCTCGCCGCGCTGGCGTTGGAAGCGCACCGGGCCGGCGCGGTGGTGATCGGCGAGGACTTGGGAACGGTGGAGCCGGAGGTCACCGAGACGCTGGCGGACCGGCAGATGCTGGGCTGCGCGGTGCTGTGGTTCGCCCGCGATGAGCAGGCCGCCGGGACGCCGCTACTCGCCCCGAAGAGCTGGCCGCGGTGCGCCGCGGCCAGCATCTCCACCCACGACCTCCCCGCGGCGGTCGGCTTCCTGCGCGGTGAGCACGTGCGCGCCCGCGCCGCACTGGGGCTACTCAAAGACGAAGCCGCGGAGTGGACCCAGGCGCGGGTCGATCGCGCGGAGCTGATCGACCTGCTGCACTCCGAAAGTCTGCTTCGCGCAGATACGGACAACGAAGACGAGATCGTGGTGGCGATGCATGCGTTGCTCGGCCGCACGTCCTGCCAGTTGGTGCTGGTCTCCCCCTACGACGTGGTGGGCGAGCTACGCCAGCCCAACCTGCCGGGCACCGTCGACGAGTACCCGAACTGGCGGCTGCCACTGTCGGTGACCCTGGAGCAGCTACAGCGTGACCCGCGGGTCGGGCGCGTGGTGGCGGCCCTGCGTTCGGCGGGCAGCAATGCCGGCCGGAGCATGCAACCATAGGTAGCGGCTGTCCTCGCTTAGCCAGGAGGTGTCATGAGCGACGACTCACTCGATGAGTTCCGGCAAACGTCGACGGGCTGGGCTCTCGAGCAGGAGATGGAAATAGCAGCAGAGGTCTACGGCCCCGAGCCCAAAGGACTTCACACACCTCATTCCGAGCTGAGCGACGAGGAGCTCCTCGATCGATACCGGTCGTTGTCGGGCTTCGACCTGACCTGGGAGACGTAGTCAGGCCGGCACCTCGGGTGGCGAGCTGAGGTCCGAGCCACCGACGTTCATGGTGTAGGACACCAATTCCTGCAGCGTGTGCGCGGCCGACTCCGGATCACGGGCATCACAGGTCGTCAGCGGCACGTCCGGGCCCAACGCGAGCGCTTCGCGCAGCTCGTCGAGTTCGTGGCGGAGCTCACCGTCGAACGTGTTCACGGCCACGATGAACGGGACCTCAGAGCCGCTTTCGAAGTAGGTGATCGTCGCAAAGGCGTCCCCGACCCGCCGAGGGTCCACCAGCACCACGGCACCGAGCGCCCCGGCAAACACCGCCTGCGACGGCTCCGACGTGCCCAACAGGTACAGCACAAGATCACGATGAAGGGTGACCCGACCGACATCGGTGGCGACCTCGACGGTGACCGGATCGGTGTCCGAAACCGAGCCTACGAACGTGGTCTTACCTACCCCGCGCCCACCAGCAACAACGATCTTCGCGGGTGGCGTGTCAGCATTCTCCGCCTGGGTACGAGGGTCGGTACCAGGTCTCGCAGGTGTATCGAAACGGCCGGGTGACTTATCGAAGAGGTTCCGAAGTTCGTCGAAGATCGGCGTGCCGTCCACACTGCGACCCCCCATTACCCCCGACTATCTTGATCGGCCCGCTCGCACGAGGCGGGCCGCCGCGCTGACGTCCGTTGACTTACGCACCGATCTGACGGGAGGCGACCGTAGCGAGATACTTCTCCGCCTTATCCGGGTCCAGGAACCAATGCTGGTAATCGGACGGATCGGCGAAGCCGTTGACGAATCGGTGAGCGATTTCCGGGTACGCACCTGCGGCTCCGAGAATGTTCATCACGTGCGCGGGAGGCGGTGTGAGGAGAGCGTTCGTCCACATGGTCGTGTGCTGCGCGTCGGACCAATACCGGTCGAAGGCTCGCTGCATCCATGCCCCGTCGAAGAGGTCGTTGCCGCGCTCCAGGATGCTGGCCAGGTACGAGGCGGCACACTTGCTCGCGCTGTTCGAGCCCTGCCCGGTGATCGGGTCGTTGGCGACCACGACGTCGGCCATACCCAGTACCTGCCCGCCCGACGGCAGTTCACCTACCGGTTGGCGCACCACCGGGGGGTAACCGCCGGTCAGCGTGGCCTTGCCGTCGGTCAACTCGACACTGGTGCACCTGTCGTACTCCCACGGCACATACTCGCGCATGAGCTCGAGCGTGCGCCGGAGGTGCTCGGCTGGCCCCGGACGGTCGTCCCAGCAGTCCAGTGGACCACCGGGGACTCCCTCGAAGAACAAGATCTCGCACGGACCGGTGAGGGTGAAACACGGCATGATGAACAGCTCGCCCACACCGGGAACGACATTGAAGCGCACCGCGTGCATGGTGGGATGCTCCGGACGTGGCGTCATACCATGCACATACACCACCGAAAGTATGCGTTGCGTGCTGGTGTAGGGCGAACGGCTCGGATCCCGGTCGAACAACTCAACGAGTTCACCCTTACCTGCGGCGATGACGACCAGGTCATAGAAGCTGGTCAACGAATCGACATCAGAGGTCGTGACACCGTGGTAGACGACCTTGCCGCCCCGATCCTCGAACAGCTCCAGCCATCCAGCCATCTTCATCCGCTGATCCACCGACTGCGCGTAGTCGTCGAGCCTGCCGACCCAGTCCAGCGCACGTCCGTGATCGGGATCAGCGATGGATACGCCGAGGCCTTCGATTTTCGGCGTTTGCCGCTCCCAGAGGTTGAGGCCATAGTCGCGTTCGTACTGCAGAGCCGGGCCGAACATGCATTGGGTGGACATGACCCGCCCACCGCGGATCTCGTCAGGAGTACGGGCCGACATGACGGTGACGTCGTAGTCGTGGCTACGGAGGCTCAAACCAAGCTGCAAGCCAGCCTGGCCGGCTCCAACAATCAACACTTTACGCATTCTGTGGACCCTTCCTTCCTGCTGCCTTGCAGTGGTTCACCTGCGGCCTGCCACGTCACGTCGGTAAAGCCGGACCGTAGGAGACGGTGAGGTGCTTCATGGTGTAGGACACTAAATCCTGCAGTGCCTTCGACGTCGACCCCGGGTCCCGGGCATCACAGGTCGTCAGCAGCACGTCCGGGGCCAGCGTAAGCGCTTCGCGCACCTCGTCGAGTTCGAAGGCGAGCTCGCCGTCGAACATGTTAACGGCCACGATGAACGGAATATCAGAGTCGTTCTCGAAGTAGTTGATGGCAGCGAAAGACTCCTGGATCCGCCTGGTGTCCACCAGGACGACAGCACCGAGCGCCCCCCGACACAGGTCGTCCCAGAGAAACCAGAACCGGGGCTGGCCAGGGGTGCCGAACAGGTACAACACGAGATCCGGGTGCAGCGTGATACGTCCGAAATCCATCGCCACGGTGGTGGTGGTCTTTGCGCTGTCAAGGCGCGCATCGACACCCTCGGCAGCCACCGTCATCCACGCGTCGGTGTTGATCGGTTCCACCTCGGACACCGAACCTACGAAGGTGGTCTTTCCCACTCCGAAACCACCAGCGACAACGATCTTCGCTGAGATGGTCAACGAAGAGGCGTCAAACGGGTAGTTTCTTGAGTCCATCGAGGATCCTCTCCAGGATGATCTGGTCGTACTGATATACGAAGCCGGTGGGGTGGATGAACACCTTGCCCTGCGCGGCCAAGTCGCTGATCAGCACGCGGACCACCGCCAGCGGGATGGTCAGATGAGCGGACAGCTCCGCCATGGAGATCGTCTTCCGGGCGAGCTCGTAGAGCGCTCGCGACTCCGGCAGCAGCCTCGCGCTGAACTGCGGATCGTAGTCCGGAACCGAGATCAGCGTCTCCACGAGGAGGTGGTGCCGCGGTCTTGTACGGCCCCCGGTGAGCGCATAAAGTCGAATCCTTTTACTGCGCATCGGAATAGTATCCACCGTTCCCCTCCTCGGTGGGGTCAGTCGGCTCGCCGCGCGGTGATCACGCGCCGCAGACCGGCTCTGACCTTCGGCGTCAAGGCATGTCCAGCCTTGTCCACGAACTGGGTCATTTCGTACGCGACAACTTTCATATCGCAGCCTGCAGCCGTCAGCACGGCCAGCCCCGCATTATCACCGATCCCCATGAAAAAGAAGTATCCGCTCGAAAGCCGGATCATGATCAGCTCGCAGCTGCCCTTGCCGAACAGTGCCGCGCCGCTGCGAGCCAGCCCCAGTAGACCACTGGCGATCGCCGCGAGTTGTTCGGCGTCATCACTGCTCACCGACTCGGAGGCGGTCAGCGGCAGTCCGTCGGAGGAAAGCACGAGGGCATGGGTTACCCCGTGCACGCGCTCCACGAAACCGTTAATCAACCAGCCAAAGTCCACTGGGTTCTTGATAACATTGTCGGCAGTCATTCGCCCGACCCTTTCGCCCCGCCTCCATCCGCAGTTCGGCGCTGCGCACTTCGGCGGGCAGCTTGCTCACCCTCGGAGAAGTCACCGAGATCAGTCATCAACTGCTCACGTCCTTCGCTGGGGTCGGAATCGGGATTCTCCGGACGGCCAGGTCCGGTCGAGGCAAACCCAGCGAATTCGCGCATGCTCTGGGGGACGCGCCGGGGCAAGCCGTTTCGTGTCGTCGCTGAGGTCGGCGGCGTCTCTTTCCGCTCCATCCATGAGGAGTATCGAGGTGCGGTCGGCGGGCTCGGCTGGTCTCGGACCGGGGCCGGCGCAGACCGGGGGCGGGGAATGCTCGTCGTCGGCGCGCCTGCGAACCAGGCGCTGGCCGGGGCTTCGCACACCAAGCTCGCGGGCAACAGCACCGCGGCCGTGGTGCCGTGCGCCGCCCGCTTCTCCAACCTGACGCGGATACCGTGCTTGCCGGCCAACCGGCGGACGACGGCAAGGCCCATGTGCTGGATCGACCCGCTGTCCAGCCTCGGATTCGCTGAGAGCCGGGCGTTGAGTGCCTCCAGCCGGGCTGCGGGCAGGCCGATCCCAGGGTCCTCGATGTGCAGTAGCACGCCGCCCTGCTCGGTGAGGTGCGCGTTTGCCGTTACCGTGGACGTCGGTGGCGAGTGCGAGGTGGCGTTGTCCAGCAGCTCCGCGAGCAGCCGACTGACGTCATCGACCGCGAAGCCGACCACAGCCTGGGGCGCCACACTCCCGATCTCGATCCGCGGATACTGCTCGATGGACGACATCGCCGCCCGAAGCACGTCGACCAGGGGCGAGGCCGCCTCGGCCACACTACCGGCGTCATGTCCGGCGAGAACCCGGAGATTCTCGGCGTTGCGGCGCAACCGGGCGGCGACGTGGTCCAGCTGGTACAGCCGCGCCAGCGCGTCCGGATCGCCCTCGTTCGCCTCCATGGTCTCCAGCTGGGCGAGCAGGGAATCGACCAGGTTGAGATCGCGCAAGGCGACGCCGCCGCACAATCCGGCCAATACGTCGTGTGTTCCGTCTTGCCGGTCGACCGGGGGACCGGACTCTCGCGGAGATACCGATCCTGGAGCGATGTCCGGCGCCAATAGCTGTGCCGCCGCCAATCGGGCCTTGTTCACCAGTGCCCGAGCACTCTCGCTGCGGTACTGCTCCAGGAGCCACTGGACACCGCGCTCAAAACGGACGCGTAGATGATCATTAGCCATGTCCACGGCAACGCACGCTACTCCCTCGATAGGGCAACCCACAAGAGTAAGGCCATTGCTATCAGTGACAGCCACCGCAACCCCTCACATACTCGAAGCTACCTGCTGACCGCCTGGAGCGGACCCGTGCGGTTGCTACCACGAGCGCATACTTTTCCTGTTGCACCGCTGGTATAAGGGGTCAGGTACCCGGACTCAGGACAGGGCGCGACCCACCGCCGGCGCCACATCGAGGTCAGCACAGGTTGATCTTCTGGAATCGAAGGGACAAGTGTGCCTAACGATGCGTGGTCCCCGAACAGGGGTCGTTCATACGGGTGATTCACTCCGCGCCGCGATCACCAGCGCCAGCGGCCTTGGCGGGTTAGTTAGTCGACGTCGGGACCGATCGCCTCGTTCGACTCATCGGTAGAGTGCTCGGTCTTCTCAGGTGTGCCGCTGCTCACGCGAATCCTCCTCAGCCCAGGCCCGGCCGGTGCGTCGGGGCCAGTGTTGATTGCCCCGAACGGCCCCCGGTTATCCACCGGTGGCGGTGGACCACCCGATCGGTAGATAGCGCTCTGCACGAAGCACGCGAGTCCGCCACCTCGCCAGCGGGAGATCGGCGTATCTTGCTTCTCAATTCAGTTCGGGAGAGCGGACATAGCTGTCCAGGACGTCCAGGGAATGGTCCAATCGTAATAATCGCCGTCGCTGGGTCCTAATTGTCGGGAGGAGCCGGTAACTTCGACAGGGTCTCCGGGCAAGACCTCACGAAACACTGCCTGCGCGTTGGTCGGCGACAGATTGATGCACCCGTGAGACACGTTGGTTTTACCCTGCTGAGCCACCGACCACGGCGCCGAGTGGATGAACTCACCATTGTCGGACATCCGCACCGCCCACCGCGCTTCGATATTTTTGTAGTGATACTTCGGGTTGCTCATGTAGAACACCGGATACTCATTCATCACCACGTGAGTCCCACTATGGGTGCTCCGGCCGGGGTCGGTGTCCAATCCGTAACTGGCCGGATAGTCGGCGACCTGGGCCCCGTTGGCGTAGACGGCCAACCGGTGGGTGCGAGTGTCGCCTCGCAGCACGTAGGACCGGCCGATGGTGAAGGTGGAGGTGATGTCCTCGCGACCGAAGGCGCCGTCGCCCATGGCTAGCCCGTAGAGCTTGGCGGTCACGCTGACCCGGGTGTTGGGGGCGAAGTAGCCCTTAGGACGCCAGTGCACGGTGGTGTCATCCAGCCAGGCCCAGGACCCTTCGGTGGGTACCGAGGTGTGCACCGACAGGGCTTTTTGCACGGCAGCCTTATCAATGATCCTGGAGCTGAAGGTCAGCGCGATCGGCATGGCGACGCCATAGGTAGCGTTGTCCGCGACATTGAGCCGCCCGCTGACCAGGCGCTCGGGAATGACCGTCTGGAACGAGCCGGTGATCGCGCGGCGGAGATGGTCGATTCCCGTGGCGGTGCCCGACCAGGTGTAGGTCTTGGCGTAGCCCAACGGCTCAGTGGCCGTCCAACTCAACTTGTCCGAGGAGAACTGACCGGCCACCGCCTTGCCTTCGGGATTGGTCAGCGTCACCGCGTTGAGCACGCCATGGCTGACCGACACTCGCACCGGCGCGGTCGGGCTGACACCCGTGTCTCCGTCGCTCGGTTGGGTAGCGATCTGGGCCGATACGACCGGCACGACCGGTGGTCCCAATTCCCCTGGCCGCACCGGCACCTGGCCGTGCGCTGTCGGTGTGAATAAAACCGTGATGCACGGAGTGAGCACTACAAGCAGCGCCAGCGCCCACCGCACCAATCGTTTTGGCGGACACTGCCGCCGACCATTCAACCCGCCTACCCTTGCCACACCCACACTCCCGCCGTGTCGTCCCGACTGAGCAACGACCCAACGGGTCGGGTGGTGTGCCTGTTGTTGATGTGAGTGCGAGCACCACAGCGTGATCCCAGTCCACACATTTCCCCACGAACCGCCGGTTGCCACTCGCGTGTCGGTCCAGTTCGACGAGCGTGGACGACGCTATCTTTGTCGGTTTCGGAATTGGCGGACTAGTGACGTTGTCAGTGGCTAAGGGCACCGCTGCAGACCTGACCTTCTGCCACGGCGCTGCGACGCCGATCTCGGCGACGGCCTGGGGTACTTCCGCTGGGTGATACCTTCGTCACACAGCGGTTCCAGCCAAGCTACGAAAGCCCGCCCGTGAGCCACCACGACCGGGGTGTGATCGTCGCGGGTGTCGATGACACTGATCGTCCTCGCAGGCAGGAGCACATATGGCACGCGTCGGGCTGTTGACGTTCTCCGACGGACGCGACTTCGTCCACACCGACATCAAGACGTTCTCGCTGGATGTCGAGAACCGCATCGCCCAGGCCCTCGAACAGGCCGGCCACGAGGTGATCCGCGCGGCGGAGCCGATCTGGACGAACACGATGGCCACCACCGAGGCGCGCCGGGTCGCTGACGCGCGGTGCGACCTCACCATCTTCAACTACGCCGTGTGGGCATTCCCGCACTTCTCGATGCTCGCCGCGGCAGCTTCCCCGGGTCCGCTGCTGTTGTTCTCCAACATCGATCCACGGTTCCCCGGAATGGTCGGCATGCTGGCGGCCGGCGGGGGGCTGGACCAGATCGGGCGGCA
The DNA here is from genome assembly GCA_038276315.1 of Mycobacteriales bacterium. GTDB lineage: Bacteria > Actinomycetota > Actinomycetes > Mycobacteriales > Pseudonocardiaceae. The sequence goes on along the minus strand of JBBPZY010000021.1, from coordinate 5,967 downwards.
GCACACCCGGGTGTGGGGCGACGTGGCCGACTCGGCCGTGCGCGATCGCGTCCTGGAGACGGTCCGGGCCGCCGCCGCCGTGTCGGCCCTGTCGGGCAGTACCTTCGGGCGCTTCGGTGGCCGTCCGATGGGGATGTACACCGCGGTAGCGGATACCGATCAGTGGATGAGCACGTTCGGGGTGGACGTCGAGGAGATCGACCAGTGGGAGATCGTCCGCCGCTCGGCCGCCGTCGAGCAGTCGCGGGTGACCGCTGGTCGGGAATGGTTGGAGCGCCACGCCGCCGAGGTGCACTACGACGGCAAGCAGCTGACGCCTGAGCTACTCGAACGTCAGATCCGTTCTTACCACGCAGTGCGGGAGTTGATCGACGAGTGGAATCTCGACTTCTCCGGAATCAAGGGCCAGCCCGAGCTGACCACACACTTCACCACGATGGACGTCACCGAGGCGTTCCTCAACGACCCGTATGACTGGGAAGGCCCGAAGCAGACCCACGTGTGCGCCACCGAGTCCGACATGGACGGTGCGCTGACGATGCAGCTGCTCAAGGGGCTCACCGGCACGCCGGTGCTCTTCGCCGACGTGCGGCACTACCACGCCGACCGCGACATCTGGGACCTGTGCAACTCCGGGCAACATGCCACCTGGTTCGCCGCCCGCAGTGACGACCCGGCGGAGAACCTGCGCACGGTGCACTTCTATCCCGAGATCTTCTACGTCCCCGCTGGCGGGGCATCGGTATCGTTCTTCGCCGCACCCGGCGCCGCCACCTTCGCCCGACTCACCCGGATCGGGGGCCGCTACCGGATGCATGTTGCCCGCGGCGAGTTCGAGTCCTACGACGACGCGACCAACGAGGCGCTGGCTCGGCAGTCGACGTTTGAGTGGCCGCACGCGTTCACCCGGCTGGAGGTCGAGGCCGAGGAGTTCTTGTCCAGCTTCGGGGCCAACCACATTCACGCGGTGCCCGGTGAGCACGTCGCCGAACTCCGCGCGGTGTGCCGCATGCTCGACATCGAGTGGGCCGGGCTCGGCACGGTTCGGCTGGACGGAGCCCGGTGAGTTCGCTGCTGCTCGGTGTCGATATCGGCACCGCCAGCTCCAAGGGCGTGTTGGCGCACGCCGACGGCACTGTCGTCGCCACCGCGACCCGAGCCCATCAGGTGTCCATGCCACGGCCCGGCTGGGTGGAGCACGATGCGCAGGCGGTGTGGTGGGCGGACTTCGCGGCGATCAGCCAGGAACTGACGGCGATCGCGCGCGACCGAGTTGGACGCATTGGGCTCGCCGCGGTGGGTGTCAGTGGCATCGGACCGTGCCTGCTCCCGGTGGACAGCGAGGATCAGCCCCTTCGGCCGGCGATCCTGTACGGCGTGGACACCCGCGCCACCGTCGAGATCGACGAGCTGACCCACGCGCTGGGTGCGCAGGCCATCCTGGAGCGCTGCGGTTCGGTACTCACCTCGCAGGCGGTCGGGCCCAAGCTGGCGTGGCTACGCGCGAACGAACCGGAAACCTGGGCAGCTACCCGCCGCTTCCTGATGGCGCACACCTTCATCGTGCGGCGGTTGACCGGCAGCTACGTCCTCGACCATCACTCGGCGAGCCAGTGCACCCCGTTGTACGACCCGGTGGAGCATCGCTGGATCGAGGAATGGACCGAGCTGATCGCCCCTGGACTGGAGCTGCCGCGGCTGTGCTGGCCCAGCGATGTGGTCGGCGAAGCGCAGTCCGCTGTCGCCGAGGAGACCGGCATCCCGGCGGGCACACCGGTGGTGGCGGGCACGATCGATGCCTGGGCGGAGGCGACCAGCGTCGGCGTCACCGCCCCCGGCGACGTCATGCTGATGTACGGAACGACCATGTTCCTGGTCGAGGTGCTGGACCGTCCCCGCCGCAGCCCCGATCTGTGGGGCACCGTGGGCACGTTTCCGGGCACCCACAACTTCGCGGCCGGGATGGCGACCTCGGGCGCGGTCACTGACTGGATCCGCAAGTTGACCGGGGAATCCTCGTACGAGCGGCTCGTCGCGGAAGCCCAGCAGGCGCCGCCCGGAGCCCACGGCTTGTTGATGTTGCCGTACTTCGCCGGCGAGCGGACGCCGCTGTTCGATCCCGACGCCCGCGGCGTGCTGGCCGGGCTGACCCTGCGGCACACCCGGGGCGACATCTACCGGGCGGCGTTGGAGGCGACGGCCTACGGAGTACGGCACAACCTGGAGGCGATGCGCGGCGCCGGCGGGCAGGACCGTCGCCTGGTCGCGGTGGGTGGCGGCACCAAAGGCGGGCTGTGGACGCAGATCGTCTCCGACGTCGTGGGCGCCCCGCAGCAGCTGCCGTGCCAGACGATGGGCGCCTGCCTGGGCGATGCGCTGCTGGCCGCCATCGGGATCGGTGAGTCGCCGGAGATCACCCAAATAGACATGGCCCAGTGGAACCCCATCGCGACCACGATCGAGCCGCACCCGGAGCGCTCCGCGACCTACGAGCGTTTCTACGCCCTCTACGGAGAGTTATATCCGAATACCAAAAAGATCGCGCACGCGCTCGCCCGAGAACAACGCAACGGAGGTAGCTGATGGTCGCGTCCTTGTTCGGGACCCGGGTGACCACGCGACGGGTGTATGCCCTGGGTGCGTTGGCAGCGGTGCTGTTCGGTTACGACAACGGCATCATCGGTGCCGCGCTGTTGTTCATCCCTCGCGATCTACCCCTGACCGACTGGCAGAAAGGTGCGGTGGTCAGCGCCACGGTGTTCGGGGCGATGCTGGGCGCGCTGGGCAGCGGTCCCGCGGCCGACCGTCACGGCCGGCAACGGATCCTGCTGGCTGCCGGAGCGGTGTTCACCGTCGGAGCCCTGGGCGCCGGCGCTGCTCCGACCGTCGCCATGCTCGTGGCCTTCCGGTTCATTCTCGGGTTGGGCATCGGTATCGCGTCGGTGATGGTGCCGCTGTACCTGGCCGAGATGGCGCCAGCCCGGGACCGTGGCGTGATCACCTCGCTGAACCAATACATGATCATCGTAGGGACGGCGCTGTCGGCGGCGCTGGGCTACGCACTCGCCTTCGCCGGCTCGTGGCGGTGGATGTTGCTCATCGGTGTGTTTCCCGCTGTCGTGCTGATGGCCGGGATGTTCGGCATGCCCGACACCCCACGATCGCTGATCCGGCGTGGCCAGCCTGACCAGGCACATGCGGTGCTGATCGGCTTGCGGGGCGACACCGCGGAGACTGAGCGTGAGTTCGCCGAGATCACATCGCTGGAACGCCAGCAACATGACTCGCATCCCCTCGCCCTCCTGTCCGCTCCCTGGGTGCGCCGGCTATTGCTGCTGGGTGCCGCGCTGGCCATCTTCCAGCAGGTCACCGGGATCAACGCGATCGTGTACTACGCACCGACGATCCTCACCGGCTTCGGGGTGTCCGACACCACGGCGTTGCTGTTCGGCTTCCTCAACGGATTGGTGAACATCGGGACCATCGCGTTGGTCGTCCGATCCAAAGTCGTTGACCGGCGAGGCCGCAAACCGGTCCTGCTGGCCGGTCTGGTGGGCATGTCGGCCAGCTTGCTCGCCGTCGGTGCGGCAGTGCTGATCCTCCCGGTCAACTCGACCGCGCTGTTCGCCATCGCGGCAGCGGCGTTCGTGGCGTTCACCAACACTTTCTCGGCGACCTGGGGCCCGGTGCTGTGGGTGATGCTGGCCGAGATCTTCCCGCTCGCCATCCGGGGTGCAGCGATGGCTATCGCCACCCTGTTCAACTGGCTGGCTGCCTTCGTCATTTCACTGACGTTCCCCAGTTTCGTCGCATTCGCAGGCATAGGCTCCGCCTTTATCGTCTTCGCCGTGATCGGCGTCGTGCTCTTCCCGGTCGTGTGGTGGACAGTGCCGGAGACCAAGGAACGCAGCCTGGAATCGTTGGAAGCGGCGTTTCGCAGCGGCACCAGGCTTTCTGCGATCAACAAGTCCACCGCTGCGGGTACCGGGGGCACCCCGTGATCGTCAACTACGGTCCCTACGGTTCCAGCCTGCGAGACCTGCCGCGGCTGCGCCGCACCCGACGGCGCCGGGCGTCCAGCTGGGACCGCACCGGCGGCAACGACGACCGCCTCACCCTCGCGCCGGGCCAGACCGCCATCCTCGCGGACGTCGAGGGAGCCGGCAGCATCAACCACATCTGGGTGACCGTCGCCAACGAACGGGGAATCCGCGACCCGTGGATGCGCGAACCCGACTACCTCCGCCGGCTCGTGCTCCGCGCCTACTGGGACGGTGAGACGCATCCCAGCATCGCCGTCCCGCTGGGTGATTTCTTCGGGGTCGGGCATGGTCGCAGCACCAACTTCGTCTCCGCCCCGCTGCAGATGAGCCCCGAGGACGGCAAGGGATTCAACTGCTTTTTCCACATGCCGTTCGGCGCGGGCGCTCGGCTGGAGATCACCAGCGAGCTGACCGATGAAAAGGTGTTTTTCTACTACTACATCGACTACGAAGAACTCGACGAGCTTGAGGAGGGCATCGGACGCTTCCACGCGCAGTGGCGCCGTAGCAATCCCTGCCCGGGAGCCCAGATTAGCGCGGAGAGCAACGCCGAGTTCCTGCTCACCGGAGAAAATCTCGACGGCAAAGCCAACTACACCATCCTGGACGCGACCGGCCACGGCCACTACGTCGGTTGCGTGCTTAACATCCACAACCTTCGCGAGACCAACGAGTGGAACTGGTACGGCGAAGGCGACGACATGATCTTCATCGACGGCGAGGCGTGGCCACCGACCCTCCACGGCACCGGCACGGAAGACTACTTCAACACCGCATGGTGCCCGACCCAGAGCTACCACGCGCCCTATCACGGCATCACCCTGCCCGGCGGGGACAACTGGAGCGGGCAGATCAGCCTGTACCGCTTCCACATCGAAGATCCCGTTCCGTTCGAACGGTCCATCCGGGTCAGCATCGAACACGGCCACGCGAACAAACGCAGCGACGACTACTCCTCAGTGGCCTACTGGTACCAGGCCGAGCCCCACCTGCCCTTCGGCCTCGATCCCGTCGAACGCCGCGTTCCGCGAACCCGGTGACAGTGGGCGGGCCAGCGCCAGCCATCCCGTCGCCCAGCCGGCTTAACTTCAGTCGCCCCGCGGGGTTGGCGCGTGGTTCAGGGTAGTCAGTTCCGACCGGCACACCGTGTGCTGGATGTCGGAAGGAGACATCGTGGGTATCGGTGACAAGATCAGCGAGCTGAAGCAGAAAGCCGAGCAGGCGCTCAGGCAGCATCCTGAACAGACCGAGCAGGGCATCGACAAGATCGAGCGCTACGCCGATGAGAAGACCGGTGGGAGGCACTCCGAGCAGATCGACAAGGGCGCCGATCAGCTGAAGAAGCACTATGGCGAGCAGGGTCAGCCGCCGCAGTAGGAACTCCATCAGCCGCGACGAGCACCAGCCCAGCGCCGGTGCAGCGCCGCACTGCGTCGGCAATCGGATTGCGCAGCTGAGGCGGTTCGTGTGGGAATCGCGGCCGCGTTATTCCCGGATTCGGATGAGGTTGTGTGGGGTGTGGAGTGGGTTGCGGCGTGGTGGCCCGCCGAGCCAGGGTGGTGGGTGGAATTGCGGGGTACCTGTGGTCATGTCGAGCCGCCAGTGGGAATGGTGGACTAATCGGTGATGCCGCCCGCACAGCGCGACGCAGTTGCTGATGCAGGTAAGGCCGTTATCGGCCCAGTGAGTCACGTGGTGGATATCGCACCAGCGGGCCGGTGCTGAACATCCTGGGAAGGCGCATCCGCCGTCTCGGATGAGGACCGCGCGGCGGATCGCGGTGGGCACGGTGTAGCTGGCCCGGCCGATGTCCAGCGGTTCACCGCGGGCCCCGAGTACCACCGGGATGACCCGGGCATCACACGCGATCCGGCGGGCGGTGTCGGCGTTGATCGGGCCGCCCAGGGCCAGTGCCGCCGCCCCG
>JBBPZY010000020.1:0-4738 GCA_038276315.1 Mycobacteriales bacterium | reverse complement strand
TGGCACCCGACGGTGGCCTTGACACCGGGTATCGCGGCCGCGAGCTGGCGCGTAACGCCGCGGTCGGCGAGCTCGCTTTGTCGACCGGTTTGCGGCTGCAGGAGTTCTCCTACCTGCTCGTCTACGAGATTCCCGCGTTGGCGCCGAAGCTGATGTCGGCCCCGATCCCGTTCCCGGTGCCGGCCGGGGTGACCAAGGGCCGGAAGTTCCGCACCACGTGGATCTCGTACGGGGCGTTGGCCGCGGTGCACGACTATCTGGAGCTCGACCGCGCCGCGACCACGGAGGGGACGGCGTGGCGTCCGCCGCGGCGGTGGGGCGAGCCGCTGGTGGTGAGCGAGCCGGACGCCCGGGGCGGGCGGGTCAACAGGGTGCGCCGCCGGTGGGACACTCTCACTCCCTCGGAGCGCCGTAGACTGGTCGCCCCGGACGGCGGCTCGTGCCTGCTCGCGGTGAAGAACGGCGGCGGGCCGTTCACCGCCTGGGCAAGTGTGTTCGAGCGCACCTCCGACCGGATCCGGGCCCGGTTCGAGCCGCGGTTCCCGCACGTGCACCCACACCGCTTGCGTCATTCCATGGCCATGCACACCCTGGAATATCTGGTCACGGGCCACTATCGGCAGGCGGCCACGCTCGTGAGAGACACCGACGCGGACGCCGCGCTGGTGTTGTATCTGTCCAAAGCAGACCCGATGCTGGTGCTGCGCGACTTACTCGGTCACTCGAGCGTTCTGGTCACGGAAAAGTATCTTCGGCGCCTGGACACGACCCGGATTTACCGCGAAGCCTACGAGGCGGCCGGGATCGCTGACGGGCTGCTGACCGAGGCGGAGGCTGACCGGGAGGCCGACGCGGAGTTCGACGGCGATGCGGGCGGAGCCTGATGCCTGCCACCATCATTGATGAACCATTGGGCATTGCCTGTGTGTTCAGCGACGGGACTACCGCGCAGTTTTCGCTGGACACTGTGCCCTGCCCGGAGCTGGCCCGTGATCTGCTGGTCGGCCTGGTCGAGCTGATCCACCCGCACGGCGCCGTGGACGCCGCCGGCTCGGTCGGCCACTACGCGCAGTCCATCCGCGACATGACCCGCAAGCTCGCCGGGCGAGGATTCACCGGCGGGTCGGCTGATCTGCGACGAGCGCAGATCGCTGAGTATTGGATGGCGGCCAGCCCTGCGCGGGAGGCCTGCACCCGCCGGATGTTGCAAGCCTTCCATGCGCTCACCGGAGAACTCGACGCCACCGTCGCTGAGCTCGCGGCCGGCCGCGCCTACAACCCGCAGCGCAACCACCGTCCGCTGCCGCCCTACGGGGAAGCCGAGTGGGACAGGTTGACCCGGACCTGCCGCACCGTCGTCGACGAGGGGTTCGCAGCGCACCAGCAGGCGTTGAGCGCGGCCGCCCGCGGAGCGCACCCCAGCATCGGCGGGTGGACGCCGGCGAACCTGCGCTGGCTGCTGGCACGGCTAGGACCGGTCCGCAGTGAGGACTTCGGCGCCGAGGTGGGCGCCACCCGGGCCGCGGTCTGGCAGCGCGGCGGCTTCGGCCAGGCCAGCAGGGACATGTTTCCGTCCCAGGACGCGCTGATCGCCTACCGGCTGTTGTTCGGCATCTACTCCGGCATCGTGCCCGACGGGATCGACGATCTGGTGGTGGGCGACATCGACTGGGCTGGGGACGCGACGGTCCTGTTGTCCTACATCAAGGGCCGCACCGCGGCCGAAAGCCTGACTCTGCCCCGGCGGGCGGTGCGGCTGCTGGAGCAGTGGCTGGCGCACTCTGCCCTGTTACGCAGCTTCGCCGACGAAGGGGATCGGCGCCGTCTGTGGTTGGGGCTGTCCCGCGCCGGACACCACGCGATCGTCACCGGCTCGAGCGGGCGGGCCGCCATCGCGCACTGGGTGACCCGCTACGGCGTGAACAACGATGACGGTGGCCCGTTGAAGATCCACCGATCCCGGATCCGCACCACCCACCACGCCCTGCGCGACAAGAGCATGTGGGCCGGACGCGGCCGAGCGACCATCGACCCGAACCACAGCCCACACGTCGAAGGCGATCACTACCTCAGTGCCACCACCCCGTCGCAGAGACAGGCTGTCGAGGCCATCGTTGAGGACGCCCAGCACGATCTGCTGCGCCGGGCCCACCCGCCCGCGGTGGTGACCGACGACGACGCGGTAGCCCTCGCGCGCGACTATCCACAGCTGCTCTCCACGCTTGAGCTCGACGCCACCGTGATCGCCGAACTCGTCGGCGGGGACCGGGACGTGTTCGTCGCCGCCTGCGCCGATCAGCTATCCGGACTGCACGGCCCGAAGGGCAAACCGTGTCCGGCGCGGCCGTGGGTGTGTCTGCTCTGCCCGCTGGCGGTGTTCGCGCCCCGACACGCCACCAACCTGCTGCGGCTGAAGGCGTTTTTCTCCCGGCAGTGGCAGCAGATGCCCGCCGCCCAGTTCATGGCGGTCTTCGGTCCCTACTCCCAGCGGATCGTTCAGGTGCTGGACCGTTTCGACCCCGCGGTGCTGGCCGGGGCCAGTCGGCAGGTCGCTGACCGCGACGACGAGGTGCCCCTGCGCCCCGAGGAGTCCACCCGATGACCACCGCGTTCGCCGCCGCGCACCCGCGCCGGTCGCCCTTCGCCGGCGCCGACGTCTGCCGCGAGGCCGGACTGCGGCTGCCCGAGCCAGCGCGGCGCCCGTCGTTCGACGACGACCTGTGGGACTTCACCGAGGTGATCGGCCTGCCGGTCCAGATGCGGCTGGCTGCCCGCAGGTTCGACTTCACCGCGATCACCCGCACCAGCTGGCGGCTGGTCGCCAAGGAACTGATCCTGGCCATGCTCGCGCCACGCCACCAGGCGGTGGCGTCCTTGCCCCGCGCCTACCGCACCCCACTGCACGTCAACACCGCCAGTGGTCGCCTCTTCGAGCTGACGCGCTGGCTGAACTGGCTCGCCGAGCACGGCATCGTCGGCCTCGCCGAGGTCGACGACGAATGCTGCCAGGCTTATCTCGCTCACCGGCGATACCTCCGCGACGCCAACGACGTGATGATCGGGGAACGCAGCCCCGCCGTCCGGCGAGCCGCCGCCCAAGTCGTGGTGGACCTGGTCAACCACCGGGAGCTGTTCACCACCGACCGCCTCAACGCCGAGCTGCGCCCGTGGTCGGGGGCCTCTGCCTCGGCGATCGCCGAGATGCCGTCGGGCCGGACACAGAACAAGACCCCGCCACTGGCCGACGGGGTGCTCCAGCCGATGCTGGCCGCAGCCCTCTACCTGGTCAGCGCCCTCGGTGCGCACACCGTCGAACTGGATCACCAGATACGCCAAGCCGACCGGTAATGGTCGCGCAATGCGGCTGGTCTTCGTGCCATTGCGCGTGTCCCCGCCTCGGAGATCGTCGAAGTGCTCGACGAGTACGACAGCACCGGCGAACCGCTGCCGCTGCTACCCGACCACCACGTCGAGGATCGGCTGAAGGCCGGATGGTCACCGGAGGATCCGCTCACCCCGATCGCGTTGAGCCGTCTAGCCATGCAAGCCGGATTCCTTCAGTTCCACCACCGGTGGATCCCGCATCTGCGTGGCCGAATCGAGGCGACCCTCGGCGTTGTCGGGGCCCAGAAGTGCTTCGCCCGCAACGCAGTCAGCGTTAAGGGCGCAGCCGGTGAAGGCGCCCTGCCCTGGACACTTCCCCTGCACCGCCCGCAGGCTCTCGCCCTGGTCGGCATCGTCCGCACCGCCGCGATCATCACCCTCGCCGCCGTCTCGGGCATGCGCTCCAGTGAGCTGATGGAGCTTCGGATCGGCTGCCGCCGCCCAGTCGAGCACCTCAGCCCAGGGCTGGCCCGCTACCGGCTGGCCAGCAAAGTTGTCAAAGGACAGGCCCTCGGCGGCACCGAAGACGAGTGGGTCGTCATCGAAGCGGCCTACCGAGCCGCCGAACTCCTCGAACACCTCCACCCCAAACCCACCGAAGGGGAACCGCTGATCGGCAGGTTCGCCTTCGACGTCCGCTACCAGTGGTTCCGCAACTGGATCAACGGCCCAGCCGGACAGCGTCTCGGGCTCGCCGCGATCCCCGACGCCCCGGTCAACCTGCGAGCCCTGCGCAGGACGTTGGCGATCGAACTCGCCTACCGGCCCGGTGGGGTGCTGGCCGCGAAACTGCACCTCAAGCACATCGCCGTCGCGACCACCGAGGGCTACGCATCTCGACCGGGCGGCGCCCAAGCCGAACTGCTCGCCGAGGTCAACAAACACGAGGCCGAACGCAACCTGGACCTGGTCTGGGCCGAGTTCCGCAACTACCAGCAGGGCATCATGCCCACCGGCCCCGGCGCCCGCGAGCTGACCGAGTTCTTCGCCCACGTCGACGCCAAGCCCGCCCCAGGCGACGCCGAAGCAGCGAAGGTGCAGCGCAGTGACCGGGACGTGCTCAACCTGCTGTCCAAGCGCGCCGACACGCTGCACCTCGGTGCGGCGAACTACTGCTGGTTCACCGACCCCTCCCGGGCGCTGTGTCTCAAGCTGGCCGGCACCCCACACGCCGAAAGGCCGCTGGCGGGGATGTGTGACTCGGCCCGCTGCCCGCAAGCCACCCACCACCCCTGCCACCGGCCCGTCTGGGCCGACCACGCCCAGCAGACCAACACCTTCCTCGGCAACCTCGGCCCCACCCGCAAAACCGAACGAGCACGCCTTCAAACCGACCACGACAGGGCACAGCGTG
>JBBPZY010000019.1:0-6783 GCA_038276315.1 Mycobacteriales bacterium | reverse complement strand
GCCTCCACCGGGCAGACGGGCTCGCAGGCACCGCAGTCGACGCACTCGTCGGGCTGAATGTAGAGCATCCGGGCGCCCTCGTAGATGCAGTCCACGGGACATTCTTCGATGCACGATCTGTCCATGACGTCCACGCACGGCTCTGCGATCACATATGTCACGGGGTTTCTCCTGCTCCTCACTGCGGTACTCGCACCGGCCCGTCTACCCGCACAGTATCTACGCCTGTCTACACCCTGCCCAACGACCCCGCCGCTCACGAGCGGGCGAATGCGCGACCCAACACGACAGCGGCCGGAATCAGCCCAGCAGCCAGCAGGAGGGCCGAGCGTATGTCCACGAGAATTAGCACGTCACCGCCCGGTCCGCCGAAGCCCAGGACACCGAGCGTGAGGACCCAAACCACCAGCGGGACCGAGGCCACCACGCGGGAACCGCCCAGATCCGCCGCGATGCGCACCAACCATGGGGTGCTCACTGCGGCGAGCACGATGGTGATCGGCAGCGGCACCGCGCCCACTCGCAATGGGAGATACAGCAACTCCACCGCGGCCAGCGCGAGCGCATCGAAGGCCAGTACCACCAAGGTGATGCGCGCGATCACGGTCACTGATGCATCCCCTTCGGCATGGGCAGGCCACCGAAGAGGTCGTCGTGCGAGCCGGTGGCCGCGCCGTGCGCGAGGGTGAAGTACTCAGTGTCAGCTACTGGCCGCGCCACCCCGTCGGACAGTGCGAACGCAGCGTAAGGGCCGTGCGTCCAGACCGTGATCTGGGTGGCGTGGGCGCGCATCGCCATGAGCACCGCGCCGCGGTGCGCACTGACGTCCAACGACGTGGTCACCTCAGCATCGGGTACCCCGAACGCGGCGTCGTCCACCCGGGGCAGCGGGAAAGGCAGCCCAGGCGTCGCTCGCAGTGCGGCGATCCCGTCGGCCACCGACGCGGCCGGTTGCACCGACCAGAACACCCGGGCTATCTCGGGTATCCGCGGCGCCGCAGCCATCGTCACGAGGTGGGCCCGGACGTGATCGGGGTGCCCGTAACCACCATCCGGGCCGTAGCTCACCACGACCTGAGGACGCACCTGTTCGAGCACATCGACCAGCGCGTCGACTTGCTCATCGAGCAGCCCGGCGGCGAATGCCCGCGGGTGCAGATCCGCTGGCGCGCTTGCCCTGGCGCCGGGTTGTGCGACCATGCCGGAGTCGCGCCACCGGCCGATCCCACCGAGGAACCGCTGGTCGGTGACGCCGAGCAAAGCGCAGGCCGCGTGCAGCTCGGCCACCCGGTAGCCCCCGAGTTGGTCGGCAACACCGGCGGCCAGGCCGCGCAAGTCGTCGGTGACCACCTCGCCCTGCTCACCGAGTGTGCACGTCACCACCGTCACCGCGACCCCAGCGGCGACATACCGCGCGATCGTGCCGCCAGTCGACAACGTCTCATCGTCCGGATGCGCATGCACCACCACCAACCGCCGCGCCGCGCTCATCCCCCCTCGCGCCCCTGTATTGCGCGGGCGCAACGGGGTAAGTCGTCGCCGATAGCCACGCTGAGCGCGCTCACGGCGGCGACGAGCACCCGACAAATGGCGTAGGCGAGCATCGACGTCTTCCTGCTGCGGGGATCCTCTCCGGCCGGCTGCGCAACGTGGCCCAGCCGGCGGTCGTAGCCTACGTCGCCACGTGCTCAACCCGCTGCGCGGAAGCCCCACTGCGCGACGTTGTACGGCGGGGCGTCCAGCGAGGAGTTGTTCCGCACGTTGGCGACGTTGTCGGATAGCGCGATGAACGTCGGTTTCTGGTATAGCGGCAGCACGTAGGCGTCTTTGGTCAGCCGCTGATCCGCCGCATTGAGCGTTTCCTTGGCAACCAATTCGTCGGTCTGGCTAGCGGCCGCGGCGATCAGGCGGTCGACGTCCGGGTTGCTGTAGTGACCGAAGTTGTTGCCCTGCCCGGTGCCCCAGATTTGCACGGCGTTGGCGTAAGGGAACGGAGAGGCGACCCAGGCGAATACGATGATGTCGTAGTCGCCTCTGGACGTCGTGGCGCCGAGATCGTCGGTCGGCGTCACCTGCACGGTGATCCCCAGCGGCTTGACCATCTGGGCGAAAAGCTCGCACTCGACCTGGCGGACCTGGTTGCCGATCGCGTAGCGCATACGCAGCGGCGGCACCGTCAGCCCGATGGGTGTCTTCAGCTGATCGCCGTCGATCTTGTATCCGGCGGAGGCGAGGATCTGTCTGGCCTTCGCCAGGTTGCCGGAGCCCTGACCGGTGTCGCTGATCACATCCTCGTAGCCCTTCTCCTGCGGTACGAAGTTGTGGCTGTTCAGCGGTTTTACTTTGGTGGCGAACTGGCCCACGGTCTTGTCGATGATGGCCTGCCGATCGACCGCGGTGAACAGGGCGGTGCGCAGCGCCGGGTCGGTGAGGTAGCCGCTCTGCAGGTTGAAGTCGAAGTGCTCCCACGTCAGGCCGAGCCCGACGAACGACGAGACACCCGGGATCCGGCGTACCTGCTGCACGAGATCGACCTGCGGCTGCGGATAGATCACTTGAACTGCACGGTTCTGCAATGCCGTGAGCTCCTGGTTGGCATCGGTCATGATCCGGTAGATCAGCCGGTCGAGTTGTGGACGCGTCCCGTACCACTTCGGGTTCGGCACCAGGGTGACCGACTCGTTGTTCTTGAAATTGTCGATCTGGAAGGGGCCACCGGCGTAGGTCGGCACATTCGCTCCGAACCAGCTGAACGACGCGGCCAGTCCCTGCGGGCTCTTGGTATCCCCATGCTGTGCGGCGATGTGCGCCGGATAAATCGGCGAGCCGTTACTCCACAGCTGCTTCCAGTCGGTGAACGGCTTGGTCAGGGTTACCGTGACCGTCTTGCCGTTGTCAGAGCCGACGACCGATCGGACCTGGTCATAGCCGGCGGTCGTGTACACCGGGCAGCCCGGGCAGTCGCGCCCATTCTGGAGCTTCCAGTTGTAGACGAAATCGTCCGCGGTGATCGGCGTCCCGTCCGACCACACCGCACTCGATTTGATCTTGTAGACGATCGTCTCAGGGAAGGAGTTGGTCACCTTCGCCGAATCGAGCAGATCGTTGTTCATCGTCGCTGTAAGGTCCGGCTGGGTGACAAAGGTGTAGGGCAACACGGCTTTGAGGACCTCGTTGTTGTCGAACACGTTGCCCGCAATGGACAGCAGGTTCCAGTTCGCAATGTTCTTTTCGATGACGTAGGTGAGCTGGCCACCTTGCCGCAGCTGACCGGGCGCTGCCGAGTTGCAGGTGTTCGGGTTCACCTCGCACGCCGCGAAGGCGGACCCGGTCTGGCGCTGACCTCGATGCGCCGTTGCACCGCCGCCACCGCAGGCCGCCAGCACCGTGGCGCCCGCGACGAGCGCGATCACGCGCCGCATCTTTGATCGCCTCATGGACCCCATGGGCTGGTGACAGTACGCCCACCGCGTGCGCCGCTGCGTCATCGGATAAGTCTTCTTCGCAAGGCGGCGTGTACGGTGTGCGGACGCTGAGGACTGAGTGCTCCACCGCGACGAGCACAGCTATCCGACAGCCTCAGGCGGTGGTGCCGCCACCGCTCGGGCGGCATCAGGACCATCGCTGAGCAGTACTCGGAACCCGTTCTCGTCGAGCACCGGCACCTTGAGCGTCACGGCCTTGTCGTACTTCGAGCCAGGCGCCTCGCCGACGACCACGAACGCGGTTTTCTTCGACACCGACCCGGCCGCCCGGCCCCCCCGCACGGCGATCGCCTCCACCGCCTCGTCGCGGGAGAAGCCCTCCAGCGAGCCGGTGACCACGATGGACAGTCCCTCGAGGTGGCGTACCACCGAGTCGTCGACCGGCTCCGCCATCCGTACTCCGGCGGCGCGCCATTTGGCCACCACCTCGCGGTGCCAGTCGACCGCGAACCACTCGCGCACTGCCGCGGCGATCGTCGGACCAACCCCATCGACGGCGGCCAGGGCCTGCTCATCGGCGGCCTCAATGGCCTGCAACGTACGGAACTCGCGGGCCAGCGCTTGGGCAGCGGTAGGGCCCACGTGCCGGATCGACAGGGCCACCAGGATCCGCCACAGGGGGCGGTCCTTAGCGGCGTCGAGGTTGGACAGCAGTTTGCGCCCGTTTGCCGACAGTTCTGCGGCTTTGGTGCGAAACAGATCCACCGCAAGCAGCTTGCGCTCGTCGAGGGAGAACAGGTCGCCCTCGTCGTGCACCACGCCAGCGCCCAGCAGCGCGACCGCGGCCTCGTAGCCGAGCATCTCGATGTCGAAGGAGCCGCGCCCCGCCATGTGGAAGATTCGCTCTCGGAGCTGGGCAGGGCAGCAGCGGGCGTTGGGGCAGCGGATGTCGACGTCGTTCTCCCGCTCACGCCGCAGTGGCGTGCCGCATTCCGGGCACTGCGTGGGCATGACGAACTCACGCTCGCCGCCACTGCGCAGATCCACCACGGGGCCGAGGACCTCGGGGATGACGTCACCGGCCTTGCGGATCGTCACGGTGTCCCCGATCAGCACTCCCTTGCGACGCACCTCATCGGCGTTGTGCAGCGTCGCCAGCGACACTGTTGACCCCGCGACGGTCACCGGTTGCATGAACGCGAACGGGGTGACCCGGCCGGTGCGCCCGACATTGACCCGGATGTCCAGCAGTTTGGTGGTGGCCTCCTCGGGCGGGTACTTAAAGGCGATCGCCCAGCGTGGCGCCCGGGAGGTCGACCCCAGCCGACGCTGCGCCGACACTTCGTCGATCTTCACCACGATGCCGTCGATCTCATGCTCGACGTCGTGGCGATGCTCACCCCAGTAGACGATGTGTTCGGTCAGCTCGCCGACCGTGGACAGCAGTCTGGTGTGCCCGGAAACCGGCAGCCCCCACGCCGCCAGCGCCTGGTAGGACTGCGACTGGAGCATCGGCTCGAACCCGCGCCGCCGCCCCAAGCCGTGGCAGAGCATTCGCAGCGGTCGAGTCGCGGTGACCCGCGGGTCCTTCTGCCGCAGCGAGCCGGCTGCGGAGTTGCGGGGGTTGGCGAAGGGTGATTTGCCCGCCTCGCCGAGCGCCGCGTTGAGCTCGGCGAAGTCGGCGAGCCGGAAGAACACCTCACCGCGCACCTCGAGCAGCTCGGGCACCGGATACTCGGTGCCGCCGCGCAGCCGGTCTGGGATGTCACGCAGGGTGCGCAGGTTGAGCGTGACATCCTCGCCGGTGCGTCCATCGCCGCGAGTCAGACCGCGGATCAGACGACCGTCCTCATAGAGCAGGTTCACCGCCAGTCCGTCGATCTTCAACTCGGTCAGGTAGTGCACCCCGGTGCCCACCTCGCGGGCGACCCGATCAGCCCAGGCGCTCAGCGCTTCGGTGTCGAAGGCGTTGTCCAGACTGAGCAGCCGCTCCAGGTGATCGTGCGCGGCGAACTCGGTGCTGAAACCGCCACCGACCAGCTGCGTCGGCGAGTCCGGTGCCACCAGCGAAGGCCAGCGCTGTTCCAGCTCCTGCAACCGGCGGAACTGCCGGTCGAACTCGGCGTCGGAGATGGAGGGAGCGTCGAGCACGTAATAGCGGAACTGGTGCCCTCGCACGGTCTCAACCAGGTCGCCGTGCTCGGCACGGACCTCGGCGGGCGGTTCGGCAACAGGGGTGGTCACGCCGGGAGACTAGCTCTGGGTCCCGACAGTCCGCATACACCTCGCGGCCCCGCACCGGGAATGGTGCGGGGCCGCGAGGTGAGTCGCTGCTAGATGGCGCGAACCGAGTCAGCCTGCGGGCCCTTGGGCCCCTGGCTCGACTCGAACTCCACGCGCTGGTTCTCGTCCAGGCTGCGGTAACCGTCACCCTGGATGGCGGAGAAGTGGACGAACACGTCGGGGCCTCCCCCGTCGACGGAGATGAAGCCGAAGCCCTTCTCCGCGTTGAACCACTTCACGACGCCCTGTGCCATGTGCTCTCCCTGTGGAATCTGATGCCTGGACCGGCACCGTGCCGATCCGCGGTTGCGCAGACAACGCGCTCTCGATGGGAGGCATCCCCGACGGGAGCGCGAAGCCCGTAGTCAGACATTCCACGGACGCTTCACAACGATCGGGGAACTACACGACCACAACCAAGTACCATGCTACCACCCTCCGATCCCGCGCCTCGCACGCGACATCCGTCAGATCGGCTGTACCGCAGGTTTGATGTTGGCGTTGAGGTGGAAGACGTTGTCCGGGTCGTACTCGGCCTTGATCCGGGCCAGCCGCTCGTACTTGGCCGGGCCGTAGGACGCCCGCACCCGATCCTGCTCGATCTCGGTCATCGCGTTGACGTAGCTGCCAGCACCCGCCGCGTGTGGGTACAACGCCTCCCAGAACGTCCGGACCCAGGCACGTTCGGCGGCCAACAGCTGCGAATCTCCGGTGAGCGCGACGATGAAGACGCCGATACGGTTCGAGCGTTTGCCACCGAACGCGGTCTCGTCCTCGCCGACCTCCGCATATACACCGCCGAGCCGGTAGAGCTCCAGCAACGACAGCGGCGACGTCTTGCCCGCTTGGTGCTTGGTGATCACCCCAATGGCATCGTCGGACAGCTCGTTGAGATAGAGGGCCTTCTCATAGCAGTTCAGTCCCCACGAGGTCCCCTCGTCGAACATCTGTTGCAGCGTAAGCATTCGGTGATCCCGTAGCTGGGAGGGGTGTCTGTTTCCACGGCGACACGCCGCTCGGGGGCTGGGTGTTGGACGTGGGCCGCTGGTGGTGATCTTGTGTTCGCGTCATGGTC
>JBBPZY010000018.1:0-7838 GCA_038276315.1 Mycobacteriales bacterium | reverse complement strand
TTCGTTGCGCCAGTAGCTGACGAGTGCGAGGGGCTGCTGGCTTACCTCGCTCAGCAGCGCCTGGTACTCCGCCTCACCGCGCACGGGCTCACCGACGAGCAGGCCCGGGCAACGCCCACTGCGGGTTCGCTCAGTATCGGAGGGCTGATCAAACACCTCGCGACTGTGGAGCGGGGTTGGATGATGACCGTTCAACAACGCGGCCGGGAGTGGTCAGCAGAGGACCACGAGGCCAATCTTCGGCTCGGGCCCAGCGAGACCTTGGCCGGTGTCCTCGACCTCTACGACCTCGCGGCCAAGGAGACCGACACGATCATCGCGCAGATCACCGACCTCGGGCAGCCGGTACCGGTTCCGCAGGAGCTGTCTTGGTTGGCGGGCGTCACGGCGTGGTCGGTGCGGTGGGTTCTGCTCCATTTGATCGAGGAGACCGCCCGTCACGCCGGCCACGCTGACATCGTCCGGGAATCACTCGACGGTGCCACAGCCTTGCCGCTGATGGCCGCCGCGGAGGGTTGGCCGGCCAACCCATGGGTGCAACCCTGGAAGGGCCCAGATCGGGTATGAGCGGGATACGACCAGAACCCGATGTTGAGCTTTAATGAACGGCCGCCAGATCGGTCGGTAGTGTGGTCGACCCGCGCAACCTCGCCCCCGGCCGCACACCTGCGCGCGGCCGGGGGACACCATCGCCACGATCGTCTCCGAGACCGGCGGCACCGCTCCAGTCTCTATCTGCATCACCCGCCCCGTCCGCCGTCGGGGTAGCTGCCCATCGAGACCGACGACGGCGAGCTGCGCACTCGTGCGCGGTAGGGCGTTGGTCGCCGATTCGGGTTTGAGAGGATCTGCTGTCTGATCGGGTCGGTTCGGATGGGCAGGGCGGTCGTTGACGTCGATTGAGCGGACGGCGTATCCGTCTGGCCCGGCGGATCGCGGAGACCGCGATCCGTAGCGAGGCCGGACGGAAGAACAACCCCCCGGATTTGATCAATGTTGCGGTGGAGAAGTTGGTCGAGGCGTCGCTGGAGTTGCCGGCGTTTTCCACGTTGAACAAGATGACCGCGCGGATCCGCACCGAGGTCAACCAGCAGCTGTTCCAGACCATCGACGGGCGGCTGACGGGTGACCAGCGTGCTGGTCTGGAGCGGCTGCCCACGGTGGTCGGGCCGGGCCGGATGAGTCTGTTCAACGAGCTCACCCGGCCGGCGAGGAGTCCGACCTGGTCGCATTTACGCGAGCAGGTCGCGCACCTTCAGTGGGTCGACTCCCTCGGTGACACTGATGCCTGGATGGAGGGCATCGCCGCGAGCAAGGTCACCGACTTCGCGGGAGAGGCGCAGGCAGCCGACGCCGCGGTGCTGGGTGATTACGGACCGGCCAAGATCGATGACGACAGCGCGGTGGCCGCGATGAACACCACCGCCGCCGACCTCGCGGCCGAGTCCATCGCCCGCCTCGGCGCGCACGAGGATCACGACGGCGAGGTCCCGTTCGTCTTCGAGAAGCTGTCGAAGGCTTCCGGGCCGCAGGTGGCGGCGTTGCTGCAGGCGTTGACCCTGCAGATGTCCGGGATGGACCGGATCCAGGCGACCGTGGCCGGATTCGGTGGGTTCGCCGAGGTCTATTCCGACATCGAGGAGGTCTCGGCGCATTACGGTGACAATTACGAGGTTTTGGTGGCGCGGTTTTTGCTCAAGACCGACCGGGCGGCCCTGTTCGATCTGACCGGTCTGCTGGAGTTGGCGGCGACCAGCGATGACCGGCGGGTGCTCGATGCCCTGGCCCATGCCCAGCGGCATCGGGACAAGACCCGCGACTACATCACCGACCGTGACCCTGCCGGGGCGCCGATCGATGTCGGGTTCGCCTCGGAGAAGTGGCGCAAAGCGATTCGCGACGAGGCCCATCCCGGGCGGTTGGCCCGCCGGCACTTCGAGGCCTGCGTGTTCGTTCATCTCGCCGCTGAGCTGCGTACCGGTGACATCGCGGTGGCGGGTGCGGGTGAGTACGCCGACTGGAACGCCCAGCTGCTGTCCTGGGTCGACTGCGCCGACAAGCTACCCGGTTACCTGGTCGAGGTCGGGCTGGTCGAGGACCTGGACGCGGCCCGGCGCTATGACGCCAAGGCGTTCCGTGATCAGTTGTTCGACAAGCTCACCACGACCGCGGCTCGTGCTGATGAGGGCTACCCCACCAACGAGGATCTTCAGATCGACCCGAAGACCGGCGTGCCGCGCCTGGTACTTCTGGCGCTGGGCCACCTGGAAGGTGTTCGACAGCCCGAGCGGGCAAGGTCATGGAGTGGTGGCGTTCGTGACCACGGCTGCCTACCTGCGCGGCACGGCGTTCAAGGGGATGCGCAAGTATCTGCGCCGGACCTGTGATGAGGGCTGGATCATCGACCTGAGTCCCGAGGGCATGCGGCCCGACGTGGCGACCCGGATCTTCCCGAAGGTGCAGCACCCGCTGGCGGTCGGCATCTTCGTTCGCGCCGAGGAAGACACCACCGACGAGCCGGCCCGCATTCACTACGCCACCGTGCACGGGAAACGGGCTGACAAGTTCGCCGCGCTCGGTGCCCTCGGACTGGACGTCTCGGTGTGGCAGGACGCCCGCGTCGGCTGGGACGCCCCATTCACTCCGGTAGGGGAAGCAAGCTGGGACGAGCACCCCGCACTGGACGACCTCTTTCCCGTACGCGTTGCTGGTGTTAAGGCGAACCGAGCATGGGTGTTCTCGGCCCGGCCCGACGTGCTCCGGCAACGCTGGCGCCGGCTACTGACCGAGCCGGATCCGGCCATGCAGGCGGAGTTACTCAAGGCGACAGACCACTGCACCATGACGAATCCCCAAGCCGCGCTGTCGGATGGCGATCGGCGCCCTGCCCTGGCTGATGAAACTGATCTCGATCCCACGATCCGCCGCGTTCTGCACCGCAGTTTCGACCGGAAGTGGCTGGTGGCTGACTCCCGGGTGATTGATCGTCCACGCCGGGACCTGTGGCGGGCCGCGACCTATGCGGAGCAGTTGTTTGTTGTTGAGTTGCACTCGCAGGTAGTGAGGACTGGCCCCGGAGCCGTTGTTGGAGCTCTACTTCCGGATCAACACTGCTTCAAAGGGAGTGAGGGTGGCCGGGTGTTGCCCGTGTTCCGCCCCGACGGACAGTCGACCAGCGGTGCGAAGTTGCTCGGTGTTCTGTCGAAGCGCCTCGGTATCGAGGTCACCGGTCTCGACCTGCTCTGCTATGTCGCTGCCGTGGTGTCCCATCCGGGATACACGGCGCGGTTCGCGGAGCAGTTGGAGACACCGGGGGTCAGGGTGCCGCTCACGGCGGACCCCGAGGTGTTCACTAGCGCTGTGGAGCTGGGCCGCGAGGTGGTGTGGGCCTCGACGTACGGGCAGCGTTGCGCCGATCCCGCCGTCGGTCGGTCGCGCGACGACATCTCCCTGCCCCCCGGCCAGCGCCCGATGAGCTTGGACGGCATCCCGCACACCCCGGAAGCCATGCCGGCCACCATCGAGCACTCCAGCGACGACTCCGACACCGACGCCGATGACCTGCTGCTCGTGGGCGGCAGCCGATTCCAGCCGGTGCCCGCCGCGGTGTGGCACTACGACGTGGGCGGCAAGCCGATACTGCGGCAGTGGTTCGCCTACCGCAAGCGCGAACCGGGCGGCCGGGTCACCAGCCCGCTGGATCTGATCGTGGCGGACCGGTGGTCGCACGAGGACACCGTCGAGCTGCGCGAACTGCTCTCGGTGCTGCGCCGCCTCACAGATCTTGCGCCAGCGCAGGCCGAGTTGTTGGACCAGGTGTGCGCCGGGCAGCTCATCACCGCGATGAGCTGACGTTGGCCGGGGTGCTGCCGGTACCGGACTCGCGGCGGGTGCTGACCTCGGGCGCGCCGGCGGCCGAACAAGACCAGTTGCACTACAGGTCGTAGTCGCCGTCCTTGACGCTGGCGACGAACACGGCCCACTCGGTGTGGTCGAACACCGCGGTACCCGCGTCCGGGCGTTGATTGTTACGCACGTAAACTGCGTCTTTGGTGAATTTGGTCTGCACGCAGGTGGCGTTGTTGTCCGAGCGTCGCGGCAGGAACCATTCGCCGATGACGCGGGGCATGGCGCTACCTCTCCTCCAGCTCCCTGAGGATGGCCCGGATCGATTCGCCGCTCGCTTCGTGGCCCAGGGCCTTCGCCCGGAGCAGATTCATTATATGCGCGGCGTCACAGACCTCGGCTTCGCGGTCTTCCACTGCGCCACGCTGATAACCGTCGAAGTGCAGCATCCGCGGCGCAGGTGGAGGGAAGTCGTAGAGGGTCACGGTGAGGCCCATGAAGGCGTGCGCCCCCGAATCGAGGGGCAACACCTGGACAACCAGGTTATCCTGCAGGGCCGTCATCGTGACAAGGTGCTCCAGCTGCTCGCGCATCACGGCCGGGCCGCCGACGCCGGAGCGCAGCGCGGCCTCGCCGAGGATGCACCACAACCGCAGCGACGGTCGGTCGGTCCGGTTCAACGCGGCGCTGCGCGCCAGCCGCAGTTTCAGGACGCGCTCCAGCACTTCCGGTGGTTGCAGGTTGTTCCAGCGCAGCAGCGCCTGGGCGTAACCCTCGGTTTGGAGCATGCCGTGGATGATCTCGCCCGAGTAGAAGATGGCTGCGGTGGATTGGCGCTCCAGGTCGAGGAAACGGCGGTCGCTCTGTACGGAACGCGTATAGCGTCGTGATAGTACTCAGCGGCATCGGGAGAGCAACGACATGGCGTACTTCGGTAACTCGGTACAGGTCAGCGCCTGGGTGGCGGTCAACGGTCGCAGCGAGATCACTTATCGGGTCTACCCGGCGCAAGGCATCGCCGAGTTCACTCTGGGTGGCTCTGATGGGCTGGAACTCCAGACGAACGAGGCCGGTCTGCGTCACTGTGTGGGAGCGTTCACCGCCGCCCTCGATGCCTTCGGCGCCGCCACCGCATCACCGCCGGACGTCGCCACCGCTGATCTCGTAGAACCGGTAATCCCGCCGATCGAACACGCAGGGTGAACGCGTACACGAGATGGTCAGCGGGGGCGGTAGACGTCGCCGCGGTGCTCGATGCGCAGCACATGCACGATGCGGGCGACGTCGTCGATGCGGTAGATCACGCGGTAGTCACCGCGGCGTGCGGTGTGATAACCAGCAAGGTCGCGTTTGAGGGGCTTGCCGAGCCGGTGCGGTTCGACTGCCAGCGAGCCGAAGCAGAACTCGACAGCGGCCGCGGCGGCTTTGTCCGGCATCCGGCTCACCGCGCGGCGGGCGGTGGCCGCGAATTCCACCCGGTAGTGGCTGGCCGTCACGCGCTATCGGCGTGACGTGCCCGATGGGCCAAATCCGCCCGGATGGTGCCTTCGTCGAAGGTCTCACCGCGGGCGATCTCGCGTTCTGCTTCGCGGATCTCTTCCAGCGCACCCGGGGTGGACAGGATGTCGAGCGTTTCCTCCAGTGAGGCCAGATCGTCCGGCGAGATGAGCACCGCGGCCGGGTGTCCATGTTTGGTAACAGTCACCCTCGCGTGGGTGTTCTCGACATCGGCAACCAACTCGGACAGCCGGTTGCGGGCGTCGGCCAACGGGATCTCGTTCATAGCCATAAGTATAGGCAATTTTCGGTCCGCCCTCCCAGTTAGGGGTGAGCGGCGGTGAGGCGGGCAATGGCGGATAGGGGGATGGGCAGCCACAGTGGGCGGTTGCCGTGCTCGTAGGCGACCTCGTAGAGGGCCTTGTCCAGCTCGAAGGCGCGCAGCAGCACGGCCTGCTTGCGAGGGTCGGCGCCGGCCTGGGCGTAGCCGTCGCAGAACGCGTCCTGGTTGCGGGTGCTCCAGGCCAGTGCGACCGCGGCGCGCTGCTCGGAGTCGGTCTCGCCCAGCGGCAGATGGTTGGCGGCGTAGTCCAAGGAGCGCAGCATCGCGGCGACGTCGCGTAGCGCGGACGCGGAGCCGACGCGAGCGGCGAGTGGCACCATCGGCTCGCCCTCGAAGTCGATCAGGACCCAGCCGGTGACGCTGCGCAGGACCTGACCAAGATGCAGGTCACCATGTATCTGCTGCACCGGCACCGGGCCTTCGAGACCGCGCACCGCATCGAACGCTGCGCGTAGCTCGTCGGAGTACGTGGTCAGCTCAGGCACCTGCCGCAGGACTTCCGCCAGCCTGCGGTGCATACCGTCGGCCAGCACGTCAAAATACCCGGCGGGGGCCGGGGAGCTGCCCAGCGCGGTGGCCAGATCGGTATGCACGGTGGCCACCACGTGGCCCAATCGGTGCGCCTCGGAGGCGAAATCGCCGCCGACGTCCGCCGGGTCGGCATGTTCCACGGGGCCGGGTGCGCCCTCGGTGAGCATGCTCTGCGCCAGCAGATCCCGAACGCTCGCGGTGGCCATCGCCCATCCGTCGGCGGCATTGCGCAGGTACTCGGTGAGCATCCCGAACGCGGCTGTCTCGGTGAGATCCAGGGGACCTTCGATGCTGCCCAGTGGCGCGGCGATGTGCTGGCAGCCCACGGCGGCCAACGCACGGTGCAAATCGAGGTCCCGGTTGCGACCTGCGGCCACCTTGCGGAACAGCTTGAGGATGTAGGTCTGCCCGTAGACCAGTGAAGTGTTGGACTGATCCGCCCCCACCGGGCGGGCGCGCTGCTCGGTATCCAGCGTGACGTTCGGCTCGACGGCGAAGCGCAGCCCTTGCACCTCGGTGCCGCGGGCCATCAGCTCCAGCAGCACGGCGGTGAGCTCAACATCGTGCTCCGCCTGGTACACCGCTTGATCACCGCTGGCGGCCACCCATGCGTGGCCGAGGTTCTCGGGCAGGTCGCTGCGTACCCCGAACAGGAATTGGTAGCGGTCCCGGGGAAGCTCACCCTGGTCGACCTCGACAACGGCATGAACCAGCCGCGGATCCGCGCCGGCGAGATCGGTAGCGCGCACCGGGATGATCGCGTGTATCGGACGGCCCTTACCGGCGAACCAGCGCTGCTCGGGCAACACCGCCGCCAGCGAGTCGGCGATGTCGGCGACCAGATCTATAGCACTGATCACGCGTCACGCCCGATGTCTGGCAGGACTATCTGGAACCAGTAGAAGCCGTGGCCGGGCAGCGTAAGCAGGTAGGGCAGCTCACCGATCGGCGGGAAACGCACGCCGCCGGTCAGCTCCACCGGGACGCCACCGATGTGCTCGGACAGGTCGAGCTCCACCGGCTGGGGGAAGCGAGACAGGTTGTTGATGCAGATGACGAGATCGTCACCGGTGTCGTGGTCGCCGATATGGTGGCGGCGGTAAGCCAGCACGCTCGGGTTGGACGAGCCGAGCTCGGTGAAGTCACCCAACCCGAAGGCGGGGCGTTCGCGGCGCACCTGGATCATCCGCCTCGTCCAGTTCAGCAGCGACTGCGTCGAGTCCGACTGCGCCTCGACGTTGATCGCCTGGTACCCGTACACCGGATCCATGATCACCGGTAGGTACATACGCCCTGGATCGCAACTGGAGAAGCCCGCGTTGCGGTCCGGGGTCCACTGCATCGGGGTGCGCACCGCATCCCGATCGCCGAGCCAGATGTTGTCCCCCATTCCTATCTCATCACCGTAGTACAGAACAGGCGAGCCGGGTAGCGACAGCAGTAACGCGGTGAACAGCTCCAGCTGGTTACGGTCGTTGTCGAGCAGTGGCGCCAGCCGCCGACGGATGCCGATATTCGCCCGCATCCGAGGATCCTTGACGTACTCGCTATACATGTAGTCGCGCTCCTCGTCGGTGACCATTTCCAGGGTCAGCTCGTCGTGGTTGCGCAGGAAGATGCC
>JBBPZY010000017.1:0-4334 GCA_038276315.1 Mycobacteriales bacterium | reverse complement strand
GACCCGCGCCGTGAACAACCCGACCGACCTCAACCCGCCGAGGATGCCCACCCCGCCGGCCCATCTGACGTTGGCCGCCGACGGGCTCATCATGGTGCCCGCACCCGACCCCACCAGCCACAGCAGGACAGCCCGGCAGACGGGAACTCCGAATGCTTACGTTCAAGTCGCTTGACATCGTGTACGGCAAGCCGCTCACGCTGAGCAAGTTCAAGGTCCTCGAATTGATCGCCCGCGTTCCGTACATGGCCTGGGAACAGGTCGCCTTCATCGCCATCACCCACGTACATGCGGACACAGGTATGGCTCGGCGCATACACGAGCGCGTTGCTGAGTCCCGCGCGCAGCAAGACAACGAGATGTTCCACCTGCTCATCATCGAGGAGCTGCTCGCCAGATCCGGCCGACGTCAGGCCCAGATCAAATTCTTCTGGTTACCGCAGGCAATCGCATTTATCTATTATCAGTTGTCCTGGCTGCTCTACGTGGTACGGCCGAGCTGGTCATATCGCCTTAATGCGGACTTCGAAGACCACGCGGAGCATGAATACATGACCATGGTTGCCGAACATCCCGACTGGGACAGCACACCCTTCGAATCCTCATTCGCCGCTGACTTCGGTGAATTCGCCTCACTCGCGGACGTGTTCCGGCAGATCGGCCACGACGAGCGGGTGCACAAGCGCGAGAGTGAGACCTTGATGACAAAACCCCGGTTCCGCTGAAGGGTGGGGCGTTGTGACGGTGGTCCGCTCTGAAGCGGTGGTGGACCTGGTGTTTCGCGGTCGCAGGCTGGCGCGGGACCGGGCGTTGATCATGGCCATCATCAACCGGACACCCGATTCGTTTTACGACCACGGCACTACCTTCGATGAGGAGGTCGCGCGCGCGGCCATCCGCCAGGCGGTGCTCGACGGCGCCGACGTCATCGACATCGGCGGGGTACCGGCAAGCCCAGGCCCCGAGGTGAGCGTCGATGAGGAGATCCGCCGGGTCACGCCGACCGTCGAATGGGCGCGGCAGACCTATCCCGACTTGGTGATCAGCGTCGACACCTATCGCCACGAAGTCGCCGACCGGGTGTGCCAGGCCGGGGCGGACCTCCTCAACGACAACTGGGCGGCCGCCGACCCCGCCATGCTCGAGGTCGCGGCCGAGTACGGCACGGGTTACGTGTGCGCGCACACGGACGGCTTGGCGCCGCGCACCGACCCCATCCGCCCGCGGTACGACGATGTAGTGGCCGCAGTCGTCGAGGGCACTACCCAACTGGCGGAGCAAGCGGTGGCCAAGGGTGTTCCTCGCGAGGGTGTCCTCATCGACCCCGCGATCGACTTCTCCAAGAACACCTTCCACAGCTTGACCGTGCTGCGCCACGTACGCGCCCTCGTCGAGACCGGATGGCCCGTGCTCATGGCCATGTCCAACAAGGGAGTCGTCGGGGAAACCCTCGACGTGGCCCTCGACGATCGTCTCACCGGGACGCTGGCCGCCACCGCGCTCGCGGCCGCGGCGGGAGCGGCGATGTTCCGCGCGCACCAGGTCCGCGAAACCCGGCACACGATCGAAATGGTCGCCAGCATCGTCGGTACCCGACCGCCGGCGCGGGCCCAGCGCTGGCTCACCTGATGCGGTATATCTGGCCCCGGCACTCCCACGAGGTCGACGAGCAGGAACTCGAACGGCTTTACCAGTATCCCGCCGACCGCCGATGGCTGGCCGTGAACTTCGTGGCCAGCGCTGACGGTGCGGTCGAGATCGACGGACGGTCAGCCGGACTGTCCAATCCGGCGGACCGTCGGGTGTACCGGTTGGGCAGTGATCTCGCCGACGTCGTGCTGCTCGGCGCCGGCACCGCGACGATCGAAGAATTCCGCGGCGTGCACCCCGACGAGCAGGCCGCGCAACGGCGGCGACGGTACGGGCTCAGTGAGATTCCACCGATCGCCGTGGTCACCTCCGGCAGGACACTGCCCCCGGATGCTCCCGTCATCACCGATGCACTCACACCGACCATCGTGATCACCTGCACCGCGGCGCCGTCGAAGCTGTGCGAGGCGTGGACCGCCGCGGGTGCGACGGTGCTGGTCGCCGGCGAGGACACCGTGGATGTCACCGCAGCGGTGAGCGCGCTGGCGACGCGGGGCCTGACGCGGATAGATTGTGAAGGAGGTCCGCGGCTGTTCGACTCTCTGATCGAGGCGGGGCTGGTCGATGAGCTGCGTCTGACAATCTCGCCGCTGTTGGTCTCGGGAATGGCCGACCGGATTGCGTGCGGCGCGGGCGTCGTGCCGAGGTCGCTGGAACTGGCGTCGGTGCTCGCCGAGGACGACACCTTGCTGCTGCGTTATCTGGTGAAGCGCTGAGCGCGAAAGGACCTCGACTTGACCAGAGATAAGGCCAGCTACCAGGGTGCACTCGCACATTACCTGTCACCACGACGGCGTGACCCGGTGAAGACCCTCATGGAAGAAGTGGTCTCGCACAAGATTTTCGCCAGCGCCGTGCAGCGGTTGCGCCTCCCGGCCGGGCGGCCGCTTCGGGTGCTCGACATCGGTAGTGGTGCGGGCGACGGGCTCGCCCTGCTCACCGAGCTCCATGGGGACCTCGCCCCGGTGGCCGCTGGGCGCCCGCTCGACTACGTCGGCCTGGACGGCGATCCGGGCATGGTCGAGACCGCCACGGCGCTGCATCCAGTGCTCGGCGCGACCTTTCGCGTCGGCGACATGCGTGATCGGCTGCCGGAGGGTGATTTCGACCTCTACCTGTCCTGTGGTGTTCCGTATTCGCACCTCACCTTCGACGAGCTGGTCGAAGTCGTCGCGGACATCATGCGCCGTATCCTTGGCGCCGGGCGGCGTGCCGCGATCATCATCGACGTGCTGGGGCGGTTCTCCATCGAGTGGATGCGCAACTGGCACTGCCCGCGGTGGAACTACGCGATGACTTTCTTCGAGGACACGACCGAGCGGCTAGAACAGCAGATGACCTTCTTCGACCGCTCGTCACTCGGTGCAGCCATCGCGGCCGCGGCATGCAGTGCCGGGACGCGGCCAGCCGAGCTCGGTTTCACAGACCGGTCCATCCTCGTGGGCCGGCACACCGCAACCGGGGCGTTCAACCCCTCGATTCCGCCCTACCGGACGCTGATCAACGACTTGGCGCGTGGTTCGTCGGGCGTGTCGCTACCCGAACTGCACTTCGAGCCGCCGACGGTGGGTGCGCCACCGGAAATCCTGCACTTCTTCCGGACACTCGCCGGGAGCTGGAACGGGTTGCTCGATCAGGCTGTCACCGGTTCCGAAAAGCGACTTCGCGCCCTGGCGTCGGCGCTACTGCGGTGTGAGATGCGGGAGCAGCGC
Source organism: Mycobacteriales bacterium (assembly GCA_038276315.1). Taxonomy (GTDB): domain Bacteria; phylum Actinomycetota; class Actinomycetes; order Mycobacteriales; family Pseudonocardiaceae. The sequence continues at coordinate 972 of JBBPZY010000017.1, read as the reverse complement.
GGCCTTGGTGTCGGCCATTCACTGACCGCGACCGTGATCATCGATGTGGCCTGAAGTCGATTCCGAGGCCGACGGGATGCTGCGGATCCGGGCCGAGGTCGCGTTGTTCGACCTCGACGGTGTCCTGGTCGACTCGATGCCGATCATCCGCGAGATCTTCGAGGGCTGGGCTCGGTCTTGCGGGCTCGATCTGGCGCACGTCGTGGCGACCGTGCACGGGCGTCCCACCATGCAGGCGCTCGCCGACCTCCTCCCGGCCGCGGAGGTGGCCGCTCACCTCGGCTACCTGACTGCCGAGGAGATCAGGCGGTCCGCCGAGATGGTCTGCCTGCCAGGCGCCAAGGAACTGCTGGCCGGATTGCACGTCGGCCGTTGGGCGGTGGTGACCTCGGGCGCCCGCGCCGTTGCGCGGGCGCGCCTTGCCTCGACCGGCCTTCCGTGGCCCGAGGTGCTGGTGACCGCCGACGACGTCGAGCGTGGCAAGCCCGCTCCTGACTGCTACCTGCTGGCGGCCGCCCGGCTCGGCGTCCTGCCTGCGGGCTGTGTGGTGGTCGAGGACGCGCCGGCCGGGGTCCGCGCTGCGCTCGCGGCGGGAATGCGCTGCATCGGGATCGGCGGCAGGCTCGCCGGCCTCCTGCCGGGAACGACGGTCAACTCGCCTGCCGATATCCAGCTTGAGCTATCAACGGGTCTCCAACCGTGTGCGCCGACTGCGCCGTGACGGACCGGTGCGGCAGACTGGCCGCCGAAGCGCCGCCGTCGAGAGGAGCAGCAACGCATGACCCATCCGCAGATTGACGTGCTGGCCGTCGCTCGCGAACAAGTACTTCAACAGGGCAGCGGGCTTTCGGAGCAGCAAGTCCTCGCGGTGCTGGAGTCAACCGACGACCGGTTGGCGGAGCTACTCGCGCTGGCCCACGACGTGCGGATGCGTTGGTGTGGCCCTGAGGTTGAGGTCGAGGGCATCGTCAG
>JBBPZY010000016.1:0-9144 GCA_038276315.1 Mycobacteriales bacterium | reverse complement strand
GTATGTGTGGAAGCGCGGTTCGGCGCTGGTGCCGTCCTGGGTGGCCTTCGCCGTGCTCGGGCTCCTGGAGCAGCACTTCGGCTGCCTGGTCGACTACGACTTCACCGCCGCGATGGAAGACGAGCTGGACTCCATCGCATCCGGCGCGCAGCACCGCACCGACTGGCTGACCGATTTCTACTTCGGCTCCGAGCAGGGCGGCGTCATGTCGGTCGCCCACTTGGGTGGCCTGAAGAAGCTGGTCGGGGTGAACCTGGAGGAGATCGACGCGCGCGAGGTCAACTCCATTCCACTGTTCACCGACGACGCCGGGCGCGACGTCGTGGTCCGGGTGGGGCGCTACGGCCCGTACCTGGAACGGGTCGTCGGCGAGGAGCAGCAGCGGGCCAACCTGTCTGACGACCTGCCGCCCGACGAGTTGACCGCAGAGATCGCGGAGAAGCTCTTCGCGACTCCGGTGGAGGGCCGCTCGCTGGGTGCTGATCCGGTGACCGGGCACGAGATCCTGGCCAAGGAGGGCCGCTACGGGCCCTACGTCACCGAGGTGCTGCCCGAGGATGAGGCGCCAACAGACGCTCCCAAGAAGGGTGCGAAAAAAGACTCTGCCAAGGCCGCAGCCGCTAAGAAGCCGAAACCGCGGACCGGCTCGCTGTTGAAGTCGATGAGCCTGGAGACGGTGAACCTCAGCGATGCGCTGCGGTTGCTCTCGCTACCGCGGGTGGTCGGCACCGACCCGGGCACCGACCAGGAGATCACCGCGCAGAACGGGCGCTACGGGCCCTACCTCAAAAGGGGCACGGACTCGCGGTCCTTGGTCGACGAAGAACAGCTCTTCACGATCACCCTGGACGAGGCGCTGAAGATCTACGCCGAGCCCAAGCGCGGGGGCCGCCAAGCCGCCGCCAAGCCACCGCTGCGCGAGTTGGGCGCGGATCCGGTCACCGGAAAGCCGATGGTGGTCAAGGAGGGCCGCTTCGGGCCGTATGTCACCGACGGCGAGGGCGTGAACGCATCACTGCGCAAGGGCGACAACGTGGAGACGCTCACCGATGAGCGAGCCGCTGAGCTGCTCGCCGAGAAGCGTGCCAAGGGTCCCGCTACGCCGCGCAGTGGCGCTCGACGGGTCCGTACCTGACCGGAACGGCAATATAACACTGTTTTCCGTCCACGAAGCGTCCCAACGCGTGGCACCATGGTGGGGTGAGCGAGCACCCGCCGGACGGCCTATTCGGGGGGTTCGACGGCACCGAGTCGCCCGCGCTGCTGCCGGATCCCTCGGGGCGCGATGGCTGGCGCGACGCACCCGATTTGCCACCGTTCACACTGCCCCCGCTTCCGAATAGCGCCTTGTTGCGGGAAGCGGTCGCTGCTGCACTCGGCGAGGACCGCACCGGGCTGGTAGATCGGGGCCGTGGTGCGGCGGCAGCACCGCAGCCTGCCAGCCGGCCCACTGCCGCTCAGCCCAACGTTGCCCAGGCCAACGTTGCCCAGTCGACTGCCGCCCAGCCGACTGCCGCCCAGCCCACTGTCGCGCCGCCCAGCGTCGCCCCAGCGAACCTGGCGACACCGCTACCTCGACCTGCTCCGCAGATGGGCGGACCGCGATCCGCTCGCGAGCCGGGCCGCAGCCCGCGATCGGTGGTCCCCGTGCCGGTCCAGTCGGATGCGCCACCGCCGCGCCGGCCCGGCGGGCTGCGGTCGCGTTACCGTCCGCCGCTGGCCGCCGGGAACCGCACGCCCGTGCAGCTTGGTGACCTCCGTCGTCGAGTCGCCCGCCCACGCCCGAGCTTGCCGATACAGACCCACTCCAACGGGGGCGCGGGGCTCTTCTTCGCCATCGCGTCAATCCTCTTCGTGGTGCTGGCTTACGGTGTTGTGACTGGAATCGTCGAAGCGATAGCCCGGCTGCTGCCCTGACCGTCGCTCACGTAGGCCGCATGGCAGACTCCGCGCGGTACCCACCTGCGCTCGGGGAAGCAGTGATGTGATGCGTGCCGTCTTGGTCGTACTGCCGCTAGCTGTTGTGCTGGCCAGTTGCTCGACGGGTACTGGACAGTCAGATGATGCCGGCGCAGCGCCGGGGTCTTCGGCGGTATCAGGGCTTTCTACGCCATCGGGGGGCGCACCCGCGGACGAGCCCATCCCGCCGGTGCGCAATCCCAAGAATCTGACCGCAATCCCGCCGTGCCTGTTGATCACCCCGTCGCAACTCGATGCCAATCGGATCGACCAGCCCGGCCAGCCCAAGGACGCACTCGGCAGCGAAGGTTGCGAGTGGACCGACAAGGCGCACACTCGCGAGTTCGCGGTGTTCGTCGACATCGGCAACGACGTGCTGCGCAATGTGTACAGCCAGCGCGACTCGATACCGGTTCTGGAAGTCACCCAGGTCGCGGGGCAGCCCGCGATCCGCACCAAGGACGACGCGAAAAGCACCAGCTGCTACTTCCGGGTCGCCGCGGCCGAGAACCAGACGCTGATCGTCCGGTACACCTCGCTGGGGCAGGGTCATGAGGATCCGTGTGTCCCCGCGCGGGCGTTCGCCGAGACCGTCATCGGCAACCTGCCCCCGCTGACGGGCTGAAATGCGTGCGGACGCTGCGGTGATCACCGTTTGGGTGCCGTAGACGACACGCGATGTCGCGCCCGGCACCCAAATCGCGATCTTGGGCGGCGGGCGCCAGCCGAGGAGCGCCGCCGCAGGTAAGCGTTGTGGCAGACTCTGCGCGGCGCTGTCGCCGGTAGGTGAGGAGGAACATCACGGTGAGTGAGAACGGTGGGTTCGGTACGCCCACGCCCTCCGGTGGGATGCCCGAGAACCTCGAGGGGCTGCTCCATCCGCCGGTCGCTGGGCCAGCGCCGGTGCCGGACCTGTCCTCGATCCTGGGCGATCCCGCGCAGCACTTCAAGCTCGACCTGGAGCAGGCCCCGCAGACGATCGCCGCCTTCCGGCAAGCCGCCCAGCGAATGCGAAAGCTGAAGATCGAGGCCTTCCGGCTGTCCAACGTCCCGGCGCCGGGTCTGGACGCGGTCAGCATCAACGCGGCGAAGGAGATCGGTCAGTGGGCGGTTAGTGAGGAGCCGGGTTCACTGCGGTGGGCGCTGTCGTCGGGAGTGATCCAGCTGGAGAAGGCAGCCGACGCCTTAGAACAGTCGCTGGCCACTCACCGGAACACCGATGAGGTCAATGCCGCCCACCTGAGGCGGACAGAGCTGTGATGCGCCGCGTCCCGGTGGTGCTGGCGCTGGCCGGCGTGCTGGCCGGCTGCTCGGCGGCTGGCCCACAGCCCACTGCCCCGGGTACGGCGCCGGCTGGATCGGCCAGTGCACCGGCCGATCCGATCCCGCCGGTGCGGGATCCCAAGAATCTGGCGGGCACGCCGGTGTGCCAGTTGCTCACCCCGACGCAGCTCGCGGCCAGCCAGATAGACCTGCCCGCCCAGCCCGAGAATGTGCTGGACGCCCCCGCATGTGATTGGGGCAACAAGGCGCACACCCGCGCGATCACGATCTATGTGGACACCACCAACGACGTCCTGCACAACGTCTATGCCCAGCGGGCGACCTTTGCGGTCTTCGAGGTCACCCAGGTAGCCGGGCATTCAGCAATCCGGACCAAAAACAACGCGGCCGACACGAGCTGCACTTTCACTGTCGCCACTGCTGAGAGGCAGACGTTCGTCGTCGATTTCACGTCGTTGCGGCAGGGGTTGGAGGAGCCGTGTGGGCCGGCTAGGGCGCTCGCGGAGGACGTCCTGGCCAATCTGCCGCCGCTGAAGGGTTGAGGGAGGGGACAGCAGTGGGTACGAGCATCGATTACAGCACCGTCTCGCACGAAACGATCTACCAGCACATCACCGGGGGGCCGGGTTACTCCGGGATGATGGAGATGAGCCGGGGTTGGCAAAGCGTCGCGACCGAGATGCAGGACATCCGCGGTGCTGTGGAGCGGGCGGTGCGGGGGATTGGCGCGGCGCAGCAGGGGGCGGCAGCTGATGCGGCTACCCACTCGACGTCGGCGCTGATGCCGTGGCTCGACGACAGCGTCACGGCGGCCAACGGGGTCGCTGCCCGGGTATCCGAGCAGGCCGCGTCGTTCGCCCACACCCGGGACAGTATGCCGCCGCCGCGGGCGGTTCCCGAGGTGTCCTTCAGCCAGGACCCGGGGACTTGGACGGCTGATCACGCCATTGAATGGTTGCCTGGGATCCAGACTTCGAACGAGGCCGCCCACGTGGCGGCTCAGCAGGATCAGGAGCGCGCCCGGGAGCTGATGGACGGCTATCAGGGCACCTCGAATGGCAATCTCGGAGTCCGCGAGCACTTCGCCGCGGCCCCGACGATGGTGGCCGAGGTAGCGGATCCGACGCCGGGCGGCGCTGCGGTCGGCGGCGGATCCGGCGGTGGCAGCGCGCAGCCGGCACCGAGCGGGGCGCAGTCGACACCCGGCGGGGCGCGTCCGGCGCTGGCGCATTCTGCTGCTGCTCACCAGGGTCCGGTCGCAGGTGTCCCCGCGCATGCCGCACCGGCGGTCACCGCGTCACAGCTGGCACCCGGGGCGGTGGCCACCACCCCGCAGCTCGCGGGCGGTTACCCCAGCCCAGCGGGCCAGCCGCTGGCCGGATCAGGGCCGGTCACGCCAGCGGCCGCGCAGCCGTTCGGGCCGTCGCCGGTGCTCGCTGCGTCCAACGGTGCAGACCGAGTGCGGGGCGGATCGCGCTATTCCGGTGGCGGTGGTGTGCCCCGGGCGGGCAGCTTCGGGCCGCGCCCTACCGCGTTCAGTGCTGGTGGCTCGCATCTGAGTGAGCCGCGGCTGAGCAGCTCCGCTGCCTACGGCAGCGGGGAGCCGGCCAGCGCCGGGCGAGTGGCCCGAGGGGGCGGCGGCGGGGGAGATGCCCCGCTCGGCGCCCCCAACAGCTCGCGCGACGGTGACAATCGCGAGCACCGGCGGGCGAGTTACCTCATCGAGCAGGACACCAACGCCATCGTCGGCGAGCTACCCCGCACCGCCCCACCGGTCATCGGGGCCGAAGAGGACTACCGATGACGTCGGTGTTGCGCGGCGGCGCGCTGGAGCTCACCGCTGAGCAGTACTTGCTGGCGTGGAACCATCTCCAGCTCGGGCTGGTGCACTGGAACCTCCAACCTCCGAACCGCCTCGAGCAGCAGCGCACAGCCGAGGAAAGCGGAGCTGCCCAGTGCCAGACTTGGGACGCGCTTCGGGCTCGTGGGCTGGCCGGCGCCCGGCAACTCGCCCCGGAACTCGAGGATGCGCTGCATCTCATCGCCCGACCGGCCGCGGAGCTCAACGCCCAGCTCGACTGGCCCGAGGGTAAGCGCACCGTCGTGGGAGGTGCCCGGGGCGAGCACGCTGCCGTCGCCGAGCTCAGCGCGTTCGGGATGCGGATCCGGACCACCCGCGCCACGGCGCTGCCGATCGCGGTGGCCGAGGTCATCGCGGACCGGCCGATGCCCAGCGGGACGGCGGTGTCCGTTCCCGCCGAACACCTTGGCGACCACGGGCTGACCAGCGCCGAATTGGAGCGGACCCTGCTGCGCGGCGGAACGCGGCCGGATGACGTGCGACGCTTCCGCGCCATGCTGCAAGGGCCCAAGCTCGGTGGGGGGAAGTTCGGTGCGGCCTGGCGCGATCACCACGGCAGCAGACGCGTCGCGGAGTTCGTGGTCACCTACTACGAGACCGGGCGCGGCGGCTACACCGTCGAGCAGAAACGGGGAGTCGACGGCAGCCGCTGGTACACCTTGGCCCCGGCGGCACGCCCTCAACTCGCGCAACGGCTGGCCCACCTGCTTGACTCCATCCGTATCTGACGGTACTGCGTCATCACAGCCGACCACGTGGAGCAGCATGGACCCCCCAGCCGAGCCTGACCTGGCGGGATCCACCGCGCAGCGGGTGCGCGGGGTGCTGGCCATTCCGGCGTTCCGCCGGCTGTGGGGCGTCACGGCGATCACCGCGGTCGCGGAGTGGCAGTCCCTGCTGGCGCTCTCCGCCCTGGCCACCCTGCTGACCAGTGGCTACCAGGCGCAGAGCTTCGCGCTTGGCGGGGTGGTCGCCACCAAGCTGCTGCCCGCGATGCTGCTCGGCCCGCTGGCCGGGGCGCTGGCCGACAAGCTGGACCGGCGGCACGTGATGGTGGTCTGCGACGTGCTACGAGCCGGCCTGTTCCTGTCCATCCCACTGGTCGGCCAGCTGGCGTGGCTGTTCGCGGCGACCTTCCTCATCGAGATCTGCGCGCTGTTCTGGATCCCGGCCAAGGACGCCTCGATCCCCAACTTGCTGCGCCGCCCCGAGCAGGTGGAAACCGCCAACCAACTCTCGTTGATCATGACCTACGGACTGGCCGTGCTGGTCGCCTCCGGGGTGTTCAGCGCGCTATCCAAGCTCGGCCCGGTGCTGCGCCAGGAGGGGTTGATCCACAGTGTCGAAGGGTCGGCCTATCTCGCGCTGAGCATCAACGGCTTCGCCTACGCATTCTGCGCGCTGGTGGTTGGCACCCGGATCCCGGAGATCTCCGGCCGAGCTCTGACCAGGCGTGACGCCCAACCGGGCCTGCTCACGATGTTGCGCGACGGGGTCATCTTCGTCCGCGGCACGCCCCTGGTCCGCGGCTTGGTCACCGGGATCCTGGGCGCCTTCGCCGCGGGCGGGGCGGTCATCGCCTGCGCGAAGCTGTACTCCACCAGCCTGGGCGGTGGCGACGCCGCCTACGGGTTGCTGTTCGCGTCGCTGTTCGTCGGTCTCGGTCTGGGCATGGCGGTCGCGCCACTGGCGGCCCGCCGGGTCCGGCACCGCGGATTGTTCGGGCTCGCGATCGTGGCGGCCGGGCTGGCTCTGGTCGCCGTCGCGCTGGCGCCGCACCTGATCGCCGCCCTGGCCGCCGTTATCCTGGTCGGCTGCGCCGGCGGCGTCGCCTTCCTCACCGGCCTGACCATCATCGGCGCGCAGGTCGCCGATGAGATGCGGGGCCGCACCATCGCGTTCGTGCAGTCGCTGGTGCGGCTGGACCTGCTCGCCTCGATGGCCCTGGTACCCTTCGCGGTCGGGCTGGTCCAGCAGCGCACCATCACGCTGTTCAGCGAGCGGGTGACCATCGACGGCACCCGGCCGGTGCTGCTGTGCGCCGGTCTGCTGGCGGCGCTGGTCGGCATGGTCGCGCACCGCCAGATGGACGACCGGCACGACGGATCACTGCTAGCCGACCTGCGGTCCGGGCTCCGGAGCCGTTCGCTGGCCAGCCGCCCGGCGACTCCGGCGACTCCGGCGGTTCCGGAATGAGCGTGTGGGCCGACCTGGTCGGGCAGGACGCGGCGGTGGCCACTCTCGTCGAAGCCGCGGGTCCGGCTGGGGCGATGACCCACGCCTGGCTGTTCACCGGTCCGCCCGGCAGCGGTCGCTCGGTCGCGGCCCGAGCCTTCGCCGCCGCGCTGCAGTGCACCGATCCGGTGGCGGGACCGGGGTGTGGCAGCTGCCAGGGCTGCCGCGCGACGCTGGCGGGCAACCACCCTGACGTCCGGCAGGTGACTCCCGAAGGTCTGTCCATCTCGGTGGCGGACATGCGCGCGCTGGTCGTCGGGGCGTCGCGGCGGCCGTCGGCGGGCCGGTGGCAGGTGTTGCTCATCGAAGACGCCGATCGGCTCACCGAGGGCGCGGCCAACGCGTTGCTCAAGGCCGTGGAAGAGCCCCCACCGCGCACGGTGTTCCTGCTGTGCGCGCCGTCGGATCACCCCGAGGACATCGCGGTGACGCTGCGCTCACGCTGCCGGTCGGTAGGGTTGCGGACCCCGCCCGCCACGGCCATCGCCGACGTGCTGGTGGCGCGCGACGGGCTGGACGTCGACACCGCGCGGTGGGCCGCCTCGGTGTGCGGGGGTCACGTCGGCCGGGCCCGCCGGTTGGCCACCGATCCGCAGGCCCGCGCTCGCCGGGAGGCGGTGCTGCGGGTGCCGACGGCGCTGGGCTCCTTCGCCGACGTGTTCACCCTGGCCGATGAACTGGTCGGAGCCGCCGAGTCGGAGGCCAGCGGTCTGACCGTGGCGCGTAATGCGGCCGAGACCGAGGACCTGGAGACGGCGTTGGGGGCCGGCGGAACCGGGAAGGGCGCAGCGGCGGCGACCCGTGGCACCAAGGGCGCGATCCGCGAACTGGAACGCCGGCAGAAATCCCGGGCCACCCGCACCCAGCGCGACGCGCTGGACCGCGCGCTGGTCGACCTGGCCGGCTTCTACCGGGACACCCTGGTCACCAGCTGGGGTGCCGCGGTGGCGCTGACCCATCCCGACCGGGCGGCTGACGTCACGACCGTCGCCGGGCGGTCGGCGCCGGAGACGTTGCTCCGGAAGCTGGAAGCGGTGCTCGGCTGCCGGGAGGCGCTGGAGCTCAACGTCAAACCGCGGATCGCCGTCGAGGCGCTGACCAGCGCACTGCAGCGCAGCTAGCGCGTTCTCCGCAGATCTTCGAGTCCGTGGCCAACCCTGTCGTCGCCGAGTTCGACACCATGGTTGTCCGCCGCGCGTGGGACAGCCCCCTTGTCGAACTCGGCGAACAGAGCACCGAACATCGGCCATCCCACTCAGCCCAAAGGTGCCACCGGTACACTCGTCAGCGCTGCCAGGCAGCATCGCCGCCTTAGCTCAGTCGGCCAGAGCAGCTCACTCGTAATGAGCAGGTCAAGGGTTCGATTCCCTTAGGCGGCTCCACCCCTGACCAGCGGTCTCTTCTCTGACGAGACCGCTGGTCAGCGCGGATCATGGGTCATGCGGTCGCCATGCTTCGCCGCGTACTCCGAATCGGGAGTCCTGGAATTGGCCGTCAGCGTTCCGGGGCGTGGACTCTGGCCGCTGCTTGCCGTGCTCGCAGCGGTGAGGCCGCTGTGTTGGGTTCTGTTGATGTCCCGGCCGGTGAACCATCGGGTCTGTCTGTGGCCATGGAAAAGTCCCCGCTGATGGCCGGATCTGAGTCCCCGTTGGTGGCCGGTTAGACCCAAGTTTCCCGATCTTGGAGGGTTCGTTCCTGGGCTGACGTGCCCAGATGGAGTTCGAGGGACTGAAATTGTAGGCAGAATGGCAGGCGTGTCGACTCGGTGTTCGGCGCCGCTTGTGGCAGCATTAAGGCATGGGTAG
>JBBPZY010000015.1:0-8051 GCA_038276315.1 Mycobacteriales bacterium | reverse complement strand
CGTGAGCGGGTGCCGGGCCCCGACCACCCGGACACCCTGACCTCCCGCAACAACCTCGCCGGCGCCTATCAGTCGGCGGGGCGGCTGGAGCAGGCCATCCCCCTGTTCGAGGTGACCCTGACCGACACCGAGCGGGTGCTGGGCCCCGACCACCCAAGGACTCGCACCGTGCGGGACAACCTCCGATGGGCACAGGGGAAGTAACATGGCAACAATCCCGGCAAAGGATCACCCTCGCCCACGCCGCGGTACAAATCGGGTACAGATCCCGTCACCCGACACTGGCCAACGTCGACCAACATCACCCAACGTTCCCGCAGGCCAGCGGCTGTCCCGACGGTCGAAGACCTGGCCGGCGTTCTCTCAGCGGCGCTACATCAGCTACCGCAGCGCGAACCAATCAAAACATGCCCTCGCCGGGCGGGCAGATCTCCGGGATGGCCGGCCACAATCGCGGGCGGCATTGGGTGGGGTAACCGGGTGTGGCATCCCGTCGATCTCCCCCAGGGCTACCACGCGGCGACCCGGGGGCCGGGCGAGACGCTGCATCAGCGTTCGCGTCGAGGGCTGCCCCCGGGTCGCCGCGTGGTCGGGCTACGCCAGATCGACGGGATGCCACTCCAGCCCCAGCGTGCAAGATCTGTCGGTAACCCACCGCCACGTCGAGGAGTCTGGCCGGGAAAACTCCTGACCCAGAATCAGGTGCTTGGCGGCGTACATTCAGCTGATCAGAGCCCGCGACCGAGGAGCGCCCTGCCCTACATCAATTGGTACATCAACGGCTACGGACCACCATGGACGTCCTCGGACCCGAAGCCGAAGATAAGGCCCGACCACGGACGAATCTGCACGTAGCGGGGGGCGCTGCATGCGACTACGGATCAGATGGCTCGCCGACAAATTTTTTGACGCACCTTACATTATCAACATCAAGTGCGGTCCGCACATCTTCAGGCCGCGGGTGACTCGATCAATAATGGCAGATGCGGCGACTCTCGTAAAGGTCGCGGGCTCGATCGACGATTAGCAGGACAGTCGCCGCCACGAGTACCAATTGGTCGACTGAGGCGGTGACCCTCAATAGTCGTATGTCGGCAGCGTCGCCGGTGATCTCTTCTCGATCAAGGAAGGCGATGGTGGGCCAAGTACGGCCGTGTGCAATGGCGCTACCGGTCATCCAGATGAGCTCCAGTAGGTCAGGCTCGTACGGGATGTCGATGGCTGCTTCTCGTAGTACGTTTTTGTAGCTGAACCTGGCCAATACAGCGTTCGGATCGAGCCCACGAGCTGTCGCCAGTTGCCTGACCTCACCGCGTCGTTCTGCTTGCGTGCGTCCAGGCGGCGGGGGCGTCAGCCCTGAGAGTTGCTGGGCACGTTCTGACTCGTAGATTTCCTGACCTTGGAGCTTCAACCGCCTGCGTACTCGCTCATTCCGCTGTGTTGGTGCTAGCAGCCACACTGCTGTCGCGGCGCTCTCTAGGGCTGAACGAAGCAGCGTGTGGTGGGCCCATGGCTGAGTTCGGCCGACATCTTCCATCAGTGCGCGTACGGCTTCAAGATCGTCGGCCGCTATGGAGATGGCAAACCAGGCGGCATGTGATAGTTGCAGTGACCCGAGCACAGCATCGTCACCAGCGAGCGAGCTACCCGGTTCGACGGGCAGCGGCGGGTGGGTCGTCTTCTCGAAGTGTCCGCGTATACGGACAAAAACTTGCTCACGATCTCGCGCAGAACTACCGGTCACTGCGCAAACATGCCATAGCCGGTCGGTGACTGTCTGCTGTGGGGCAACGCTGCCTGGCGAGACGGACGCCAAGGTGCGCCATGCAAAGCCCGCTACGCGGCAGAAGGGTCGCCGAAGACAGCGCTGTAAGATTGCTTGACGCCGGTACTGGGTCACCCTTTTCGCAAACGCCGCAATATTAATTGGTCACCGCGACCAATTGAACCAGCAATTGTGGAAGTGGGCGTTGTGTCGGTGAACGCGGGTTTACTACCGCTGGGGCAGCTGATAATTGGCATTATCCTGTCATCTGGGAGGGATCTGCGGCGTGTCCAAGGAATGGATCAGTCTACGAAAAGTCCGGCATCTTGCGATCTAGCCCCTGGCCCTCATGTCACACGGCGAGCTCGACGGCGTGGCCGTCTACCTCCACAAGCTCACAGTGCATCCGAACAGTGCCGCTAGGTCGACATGCGCCACCAAGATCGTTTGGACACTTTTCGGTCACTAAACACACCCAGACAACCGAATACAACCACCAACGATGAGCGTTTGCAGACGCAGAAGTTGCAGGTAATCGGTGCTATCCACGAACAACCAATACCACGGTCTAAAAATCCTTGGGTTCGAGGTCGCCGTTCCCTCGGCCGGAGATCGTCCACGTCGCGTCGGCGGAGTCAATGGCGCCTGACGGCGTCGCGCTGCGATGGCGCAAGCGCCACCATTGACACCACCGCCACGACGAGCAAGGCGGCCAGGACGAGGGAACGGGCAGGAGCTAGGGACGCGTCCGCTTCTGTCCTGTTCCGTACTGGGAGCCAGCCGCACGGTGCACCCGGACTCCACGCCAATCGTTCTCGCGAAGCGCGAAGCCAATGCGAAATGGCCGCTAGCTCGGCCGCCAGCGACCGAGGCAAAACAGCACGTCAGGCGCTGTGTACAGTTTGTTACTGACGAACCATTCCTAAACCGTGTGTCGCAGGTTCGAATCCTGCCGGGGGCACCAGGCCAGAGCCACGAAGCGGCCCTGAGCTGCCGATACGTGGTGCGAGCGCTGGCGTAAGTCGCGAACTATGGATCACATGAGTCAAAGCTGCAAGATCACCCAGTGTAGTTTCGACCTCTGGGAACCTCGGACGACGCACCCAAGCAGCATGATCACCGTATGTGCCGTGACCTGCGCCGCGGCCACTACGAACCCGGCCCTGGATCTCGAACCGAGGCATCGGCTACCGACTACGATCACCGAAAGCGCCTACGCACGCTGATTGAGCCGGTACCTCGGAATCTCGTCTACGTCGACCTCCTGGTTGAGGTTCACGCTGGCCTTCCCCCGATCTCCTCAGCGCGCTCAGATGGAGCTTGAGCTCGATCCCGTGCTCGGCCGCTCCGTCGAGCTGCACTGCGAGGACTCAGCCGTCCTTCCGGGACCAGGTCGCCGCGATCGCGCAAGCAAGCGCTCTGTGCGGCTTGAGGAGCGAAGCGGCTGAAGCCAAAGGTCACCCTGGCGGTTCATCACCACGACGCCGGCGTACGACAAGCACGTCCTGGCCGAACTCGACGAAGTCGCCCTCGTCCATCGCTGCAACGATCACATCGAGGTTTTTCACGAACAGCGCAAGCAAGGCATCGTTGGTGATGTTGCCGGTCGCGACGACCAGAAGTCGCCGCGGGGACCCCGTCAACAAGTGGCTGTCTCGGAAGTCTCGATCCTTGGTGACCACGACTCGATCGCTGCCATCCGCAACTTCAGCAATTCGGGCATCGGTCGTGCGGTTGCCGTCAGACAGGTCCAACGTATGCAGCGCATCGTGTCCCGAACTGCTCAGGAACCGCGCGAGCCGGGCGGGCAGTTGAGCGTCGACGAGGAACTTCACGCCGCGCCGAGTGGGACCACCCTGCGACGACCCGAGGCAAGGGCGCCGAACTCCAGCGCGGCGAGGAGATCATCACGCTCGAGGTCCGGGTAGTCGGCAAGCACTTCCTCGATCGTCATGCCCGATGACAAGAGCTCGAGAAGGTTCTCGACGGGATACCGCAGACCACGAACCGTCGGTTGGCCGTGACAGACCGCCGGGTCCGACACGATGCGATCCAGCCTGGACATGTCACAACGGTACCGCTACTACATGCTAACGCAGTAAGCGTGCTGCCAGCTCATGATCGGGCCGGCGTCGAGCCCGGCAGGCCACCACCACCACCACGGGCCGATGGCGAAAGACAGATCGCCTGGCGAGGACAGCGAGCTCTCCCATCGACAGGCACCATAGAGGTTCATGGCGCGGTTGGGCGAGTGGCCCACCCGGTGCAGAAACCGCTCCAAGACGTAGAAAATGAGCAGTTCATCGGTCGAGCGCTCCTCGCGCGGGCCATTCTGCGCAGGTCGTTGAACACCCGCCCTGCGGTCATGGCACGACCCGAGTCGGCGATATCAGCTCAGCACCGCCTCGACGGCTTGGCGCACCGGATCCTCCACGTCCAGAGCGCGCGCATAGTCGAGCACCTCAGCCAGATCCGCCTCGGGCCGTTTGACCCAATGCCGCAGCGCCCGCAGCGCCACCGGGTCCCCCACCCGGTGCCGCAGCCGCATCACGTCCACGACCGAGCGAACCGGCCCATAGATCCGCACTCGCTCCCCCGGCGCGACTTCACGCTCGTAGACACCGAGGGCGAAGGTGCCGGGACCTCTCAGTCAGCTCATGCAACGTCAACGCCGAGATCAGACACACCACAGCGAGGTCGTCGCCAAGAAGACCCGTGGTGCGGGTCGTGGTGCGAAATCTCATGCTGCAGGGCCAACAGTGCGACGTGGTGCGAACAGGAGTCACCTATAATGGCTGCTAGAAGCCACTGCTAGCACTGCCACAGCTCTTCCTAAACCGTGTGTCGCAGGTTCGAATCCTGCCGGGGGCACCACGCCAGAGCTATAAACCTGCCTTGAGCTGCGCATTCGTGGTGCGGCCGGTGGTGCGAGACTCGAACTGCAGCGCCCAAGAGTCGAAGGTGACGCACGGACTGTAAACCTAACAAGATCGACTTGTTACGGGATGCGTCCTCATTCCCGGCCGAGGCCAGCACACCAGCGCTGTGGAGTGGGCACGCCGCCGTGCGCAAGTTTTGCCACCGGCCATGGATCGCGTCGGCTTGCCGTAGTGACGAGATCCTCGGCTACTACCAACCCTGACGCTGCCCAAAGGATCTTCATCCGCAGGTCTCAGCTGTTGGCTCCTTCTGGCGACGCACGCAATCGCCGATATGGGTCAACAACTACCTCGCCGGACTTCGGCCGTGATCAGCTCAGCACGCTCGTCCCCACACAACCCGCCCGATCAACAAGCACCTGTGGCGTGCTTTAACTGGTCGCCATCGACCTGAGGCATCATGACCACATGGAGCTGCGGCCAGGACTGCGCGTAGATGATGCCATGATCGCGGACTTCGCCACCCGCCATGGCATCCGCCGACTCGAACTGTACGGCTCGGTGTTGCGCGATGACTTCAGCCCGGCCAGCGATGTCGACATCCTCGTCGAGTTCCACGCGGGCCGCATTCCTGGCCTCATCCACCTCGCCCAGATGGAGCTGGAGCTCGAGGCCACCCTAGGTCGCCCGGTCGAGCTGCGAACCTACGAGGACCTCAGCCGCTACTTCCGCGACAAGGTCGCCGCGACAGCGCGTCCGCTATATGCGGCCTGAGGACACGGTTCGCCTTCGGCACCTCACCGAGGCCGCGACCAAGGCCATCGGCTACAGCACCGACCGGACCCGGGCTGACCTCGACAGTGACGAGTTGCTCCGGCTCGGGTTGACCAAGCTCGTCGAGATTGTCGGAGAGGCCGCTAAGCAGGTCAGCCCGGAAGTCCGCACCTCCTATCCTGAGGTTCCGTGGACCGCCGCCGCCCGGATGCGGGACCGCCTCATCCACCACTACTTCGACATCAACCTCGACCTGCTGTGGCAGACCGTAACGACCGACTTGCCTCAACTGCTCGCCGCGCTGCCTGACATCGACGATGCCGATCCGGATCTGGTGTGACGGATGCTGCCGCACACGACTGGTCCCTGTAGCGGACTAGACCGGTATCCGTCCTATCAGATTGGGACTCCGACGGTTCCCGCGAGGATCCCCGCCTTGAGGCTCTCCGCGCCGATAAGGTGGTGGAGCACGAGGAAGCGATTTTCCCCCGAGGTGGCGGTGCCGACCAACGCGTCGGCCGGTTCGGCTGAGCGCGCATCGACGTCCCCCGCAACAGCGCGTGCAGCACGGCCATGAAGTGGCCTCGCCGGAGGCGAACGAGCCGTGCAGGCAGCTAGCGCGCGACCCGCCCACCCAGTGCCGCGGCGATCAGGCTGAGGGCCTCGTCGAACCCGGCGGGTTAGGTCCGCCACAGGGTCGACGTCCAAGGGCACCAGCCGAAAGAATCGGTATGAAGTAATCCGGAAGCGCCTGACCCGCCTTGGAGCGCTGCATGTCTGCGGATCCGACCCCGCGTGACCCCTCGTGGATGGCGCGATTCGCCTATTCCAGTTCCTCATGCGTGCCCAGGAGGTTCGGGACGAGTCGGCCCGCACAGTCGACGCATACCGCCGTGAGGGAGCCGTACTCTGGTTCGGCGGCCTGCCGCACCACCCCGCGGTCCGCAGCGCGCTGGACGCGGTCGAGCCGGAACCCGCGGCCCCGTTCCTGACTGTGGACCGCGTGCCCCGGCTCGCCCCGTCGGCCCCGGACAGCCAGCTCGCAGAGTGGCTCGACGGGGCCTACGAGGACCCAGACACTGAACCGCGCCTGCGTGACTCGATCATCCGACCGACGGACGAGGTCGGGGACGACGGCCTGCCGATCGGGCGCGTTGAGCACCTGGACGAGCAGCCGGAGATCAGCGAGTCGTTCCGCGAGTGGCTCCGGGACTGGCAGGCATGGGCGGACCAGGAGCTCCGCGACCAGCCGATCCGGGATCTGTACGGCGAACTCTTCGCGATGTACGTGAACGCGCTGGGGCACGCCGAGGAGCTGGAGCTGGTCATCGGAGTCGGCTGCCGTCGAGCGCATCGGGGCGATGGCTGCCGATCACGATCCCGCGGAGGCATTGGCCCGCGTCGACCGCGCGCTCCTATCGATCGATGATCTACGCGTTCGCCGTGCGGCGGCGTTCCACTATCTGCTGACCGCCCGCGAGGACGGGGTCCAGATGCACGAGTTCGCCGGCTACCGGGGAACTCGTGCATCAATCGCCCGCGAGATCGTCGCCAAGAAGTTCCGTGGTGCGGGTCGTGGTGCGAAATCTCATGCTGCAGGGCCAACAGTGCGACGTGGTGCGAACCGAAGTCACCTAAAATCACTGCTAGACGCCACTGTCAACGCCGTCGAAGCTTGTGGTCCAGGAAGATCGCGTCATGGCGAAGGGGTGGGAAATCCCACGACCCCGATATTGCAGAGTGGGCATTACCTACTTGCCTACCTTCGTACAAGGGTGCAGACTCCTCGGCAGAGACAGGAGGTTTGCCATGTCCGCCTTGCCAGAAGGACTGCCTCTCCCCTTCGAAGTCGTCACCGAAACCGAAGTGGACAGCCGCGGTCGGGTCAGTCTGGGCCGCGCCGGCGCGGAGCCAGGCGGACGTTACCGGGTGGCCCGTAACATCGACGGCGTGCTGCTGCTCACTCCAGTGGTCTCCATCCCTGAGCGCGAGCTGATCGTCTGGGAGAAGCCTGCCCTGGCCGAGCGCATCCGCACCGGGATTGCCGAGGCCCAAGCCGGGCGCACCGTCGATCTAGGTGATTTCACTGGCTACGCCACCGACACCGATGACGAATAGCCGGATGGGCTCCTATCCGCTACGTTTTGCCACCCCAGCCCGGGAAACGCTGAACTTACTTGATGGCAGTCCTCAGTACGCGGTCAAACTGCGTAAGGTGCGTCGTGCCCTGGGATTGCTGCAAATCAACCCTCGTCACCCGGGGTTACACTCGCATCAGTACGAGAATTTCCCCGGCGCCCCGAAGGCGAAGGTGTGGGACTCCTACGTGGAAAATCGCACTCCCGGGGCGTGGCGGATCTGGTGGATGTACGGGCCGGATGAGATCCGCGGCGATCAAACCGTCGCGGTGATCACCGTGCTCGACATCGGGCTTCATCCCTGATCCTCCGCAGAACCATCTCCGCAGGGTGAGCAATTTAGACAGCACACATCGAGGATTATTCAGCCGACCGTGTAGAAGTGCAGGCCGATTACAGCTGAGATGGTTGTTGCGAATGTTGCAAGGGGGCGACGGTAGTCGGTGTGCATGATTCTCCAGGTCTTGAAGTTGGCGATTGTCTGTTCGATGACGT
>JBBPZY010000014.1:0-8610 GCA_038276315.1 Mycobacteriales bacterium | reverse complement strand
TCTCACGTGCGATCGTGCTGTGGTGCCGTCCGAGCAGCTTCCCGATGCAACGCGCCGAACGTCCCCTGCTCAACTCTCGGGAGATCGTCTCCCGTTCTTGGGCGCACAAAGGCTCGGCCCCACTCATCCATCATCCCCCCCAGAAGATCCCCGGAAAGGCGGTACCTTAGCAGAAGCAAAATCTGCTAAGATAATGGTCTGTCGCTACGACCGTTTGAGCCCAAGCCGTCATCGGACAGGTCAAGACTGCCCCGGCTCCGCATTGGGTGACGTTTTCTCCCGATGGCCGCCTGGCCTTCACCGCTGACCACATGTCCAACCAGGTCTCGGTGATCAACACCGCTACCCTGGAGGTGATCTCGACTCTGCCGGTCGGGGCCAGCCCGCACAGCATCGCGGCCAATCCTCGCCGCCCGCTGGTGGCGAATGTCAACTTCGACGCCGGCTCCGTCTCGATGATCGATACCGACACCTTCCGGGTGGTGGCCACCATCCCGGTCGGGCAGCGCCCGCAAGACATCGTCTGGGCCCCGGATGGTCGCCTATGTCGTCAACAACGGCAGCAACAACGTCTCGGTGATCGACGCCACCACCGACAGGGTCACCGCGACCCTGCCGGTCGGGCCCGGGCCGAGCAGCATCGCGGTGGAACCCACCGGCCGAGCGGCCTATGTCACCAACCTTGATGGTGCGACCCTGTCCGTCCTGGACCTCACCGGCTAATCCGAGCGAACCCACCCCCGGCCAGCCCTCGCAGCTGGGCGTCCAGGTATGTCTTCAACCGGGTGCGGTACTCACGCTCGAACGCACGCAGCTCGTCGATCTGGTACTCCAGGGTGGTCTTCTCCTGGCTAAGCGCAGCGAGGATCTCGGTGTGCTCGCGCGCCGCCTCACCTTCCACCGACGCGGCCGTGTCTCGGGACTTCCGGTCCAGGGTCTCGGCTCTGGTCCAGGCGTCGGTGAGCAGGGTCTCGGCCCGGGTCCGGGCCTCCTTGACCATGCCGTCAGCCTTGGTCCTGGCCTCCGAAAGCAGCCGCTCGGAGGAGCGGCGGGCCTCCCCTAACATGCCGTCGGCTTCAGCCTTGGCCTCGCCGGTCAACCGGTCGGTCATCTGCTGAGCCAGACCCAGTACCTTGGCGGCTTGGACGTGAGGGTCACCACCGGGATAGGGCTGATCGGTCATCGGCGGTGGTACCCGAGCTGTCACCGGCCGGGGTGGCACCAGCGGGCGACGGGTAGGGCCGGTGTCGACCGGTGCGCCGCGCCGCTGCTCATCGTGCTCCACCCGGTGACGGAGATCCTCATTGTCTTGGATCAACCGAGCCAGCTCGGACTCAACCAGATCGAGGAAGGCGTCGACCTCATCCTCGTGGTAGCCCCGCTTGCCCAGCGGGGGCTTACTGAACGCGACGTTGTGCACGTCGGCGGGCATCAACGGCATCGAAACACCTCACACAGTCCTCGCCTGGTGGAGCGGCCTGGTCTCTCGGGTCCCTCCAGGAGCCCAGCGGCTGCCACAGCCCCGGATCGACCTCCTCGTATCCGAACAAAACCACCAGCAGACACCGCCATAGTGCGCGGCCGTACTGATCGGTCGTGGCGCGTGAGCTCAACCCAACTCACCGGCGGGTCTCGGTCAAGCACTGGTCAGTGGCCGGCTCTGGCAACATCCGCGCCACAACCAGATACTCGTACAGGTGCCCCGGCTTTTTCGGCTGCAGCTACGCGCGGCCTACCAAGTGGCTCAGCAGCTCGCTCGCCGCCACCGGGCTCACAGTCCGGTGGTCATCTGGAGGCGGTCGCCGCGCTGCTGGCGTGCGGACACCACGTTGTCAGCCCGCTGGTCGACCAGTTCAGCCGCCGCGCGTAGCTCATCTGTCGTGCACTCGCCGAGTAGTTTCGGAACTCGCCGGCTCGAACCTCGACGGGCTCGCGAAGTCTTTGACGGATTTCTCGGACGAGGTTGTCCAAGGTGGGCACCTGTTCTCCTGGCTTGGGGCCGACCCGCGCGGTTAACGCCCGGTGAGGCCGGCGGGTCGGGGCTCCAAGCGAATCACCGGGCTAGCCAGTGTTATCGCAGTGCGCTGCTGTCCTGCCGCAGACCATGCCGACCCGCCGGGCAATTCACTCCTCCGGGGCACGGGCCTTCGTTGCCGCGAGGGCCGCAGATCCTGCGGGTGTGTCACACCCCGATGACGTCCGCTGGTGGCGGGTTCTGCTCGCAGGCCACGTTGCTGCCGTCGCCGGGTCGTAGGTCGTCTCGAACCCAGCCCTGGTCTCCGGTGGAAACGTTGCGTAGGTAGGTCCACGTGCCACCGTCGCCGGGGGTGCAGCAACAGGTACTGGGCGCGCTGGTCGTGGGTCCTCTGACCAGTCTGGAGGCAGGACTGGCTGGGGCCACTGCGCAACGTTACGGCACCGGCCGGGAAATTCAACCAGCCAGCGTAGTCCTTGGCGGGGTAGCTCAGGCCGCAGGACACCGTGGTGGACGCGCCAACCCCGGAACCTTGGGCGGGGGGGTCGGCGCTTGTGCGCTGGCGGGTGCGGCGACGACCAGTGTGCCCATGGCCGCAGCGAGCACCGAACCGACCGGTCGTGGGGAGATCCAAGGCATCAACAAACCCCTCTATCGTCTCGTGAAGAACCCCGGCCGCCCGCTTCTAGGATGGGAACTGGCTGCGTTGCGGTGACTACGCTAAGTGATCGCACTCTGCTAAGTGATCGCACTCTGGTAAGCCAGCGTGGTCACCTGGGCGTGTCAAAGATCGAGACCAGACCGTGCGCGGATCGTTCGTCATCGCCGTCGCGATCACTCGCGTCGGCGGAGCACGTATCGCCGGCTGGAATCACGGGAGCAGGAACGCCAGCAGGCACCACGCCGCAGTCCTAGACAACACCGCAACCAGCACAACAATCGCCGTCACGAGTTGCTCTCGTGTCGCAGCCGCGCCAGCCACGGTAATGGACTCAACCGCAGCGTGACGCGGGCGACACACAGCAGGCGGCGGCAGGGATCAACAGGACAAACCGACTGCTATCGTTACCGGCAGGAACCATAGCCCGTTAGCGCAAGTGGTTGTGCCGACGTTGACCCCGATCGGTGTCGGCACAACCGCCCTCGCAGTGCGCGTTTGGGCCACTTCGGCCGCGTCGCGCGGCGCGGTGAACCGGGACAGGCCAACTTGGGTCCACTACTCGCAACAGCCCTCCTGGGTAGCGTCCGGGTCGCATTCTGCTAGCGCACCGAGCCAATCACACAGCGTGCCAGATCCGTGCCAGACAGGAGAGGCTGCGGCGGGGAACGGCGGGGAAGTACGGCGCCGGAGGCATCTGCCGCGCTGGTCCTCGACTCCGCAGGTCGAGCAGGGAGAGAGTACTGAACTTCCAAGCTGGCCATGCCGGTTCGATCCCGATCGCCCGCTCCACGGGCACGGTGGGCCCCCGCTACCACCGCAAGCAGGCCCGGCTTCCACGGAGACCGGGCCTGCTTCGTGCTCAGCGATATCGGGTGCGGTAACGATGAGTGCCCTCATCGCACCTGATTGGCGCTTAGCTTGTCGTAGCCGGAACGAGGATCACCGATGTCAATGCGGCCGGCTACGCACGGCGGAGCCATATTCATGATGCGTGGCGCATCACCATTCCGCCTAGCGAGATCGAGCACTCCTTCGCCTGATCGTCGTAACGGACGTTGTATGTTGTCGGGAAATAGCCGTTCCGCTGGTAGGCCTGGGGCTGTTTGAGGTCCTGGTGAATGGCCCGCTTCGTCAGCATCCATTGCCGCGTCATCATCGGTTCGATAAACGTGTACGTGCCATCCCACGACCCGTTGATCAATATCTGCGTGAAGTCGTACTTCCCAGGCACGATCCCGTCCGCACTGTTAGTCCAGTGCAGCCCCATGGCGGGCACCGTGTTCTCGGCTGGTGAACCGGGAGGCGGGACGTAACCCGCCGGAACATATTTTGCATCGGGCAAGTGTGCGGCCCGCGTTGCGAAGTCCGGGCTGCTCGGATTGATTTTCGCCACCGCCGCCGCGTCGACCGTGTAGAAGTGCATGTCGAAGTGCGGCTTGCCGAATAGCTCTGCCGGCGCATGTCCGTGAGCGTTCCAATTGAGCATAACATGATCGAAGGCCGTCGCTGAGGCCTGCGGCGGCAAGGCGAGGATCAGCATCCGGGGAGGAACGGCGTCTTCCGCCGGAAGCCCGTCCAGCGATGCCGCCGACATCCGAATGACGACCTCACTCGGCTCACCGGCATTGTCAAGCGTTACGTAGGTCTTGGCCGTACCGTTTCCAATGCTCTGGGGCGGCCCGAAGAACGTACCGCTCTCTTTCGTTTGACTGTTACCGCACCCGGCGAGAAGCATCAGGGTCACACAGGTGGCAAGGATCGGCCCCTTGTAGCGACGCATATAGTGAGAATGCATAGCGCAGCTCCTTTGAAGATGTTTTTCATAAAGAAGGGGTCCTGATCGCCAGAAATCACCTCACGCAGATCAAAATCTTTTATGTCAGTTCCCCCGCTTGATCCTTTCAACCGGCGCGCGGGGTCATCGCCGGCAGCGGCGGTGTGTAGGGAATTGTTGCGCCCGTCCACGCTGTGTGTTGACAAGCTCATCGACGACCTCGTGCTGAGCCAGGAGCAACTTCTCGAACAGGTCGTAGGCAAGGCAGGCCATTCTCGCGCCTGCCGGGGAACGCAGCACGGTGGGCTCGAGCTCGCAGGCCAGATCCGCCCATACCTGGAGCGACCTGAGCGAGATGTCCTGTCATTGGCGCACAAGCTGGACCATCGAATCCGGCACCCGCGGGGTGGTCATGTTCGAGACGGCGCGGATCTGCTCAGTGGCCGGATCCGCGGCGACCTGTTGGCCGCCGCTGGCCTGAGTGGGCATGCTAGTGCTCCTGGGTCTGAGGTCTCGGGGATCCTGGACACGTCCCCGCACCACCCTGCCCCCCGCTGTGTGCAACCGCTGTCAGCAAAATCGAGTAGCGGTGGGGTCAAGAGGGGTCCACAGCGGTCAGTCACGTCGCTGTCGCGCTGGCCATGCCGGTTCGATCCCGGTCGCCCGCTCCACCCATTGCTGCCCAGGTCAGACACGATCCACTGGCCTGGGCTAGGCCCGTCAGTATCCACCCAAGACCAGACCCAGGGTCGTACATCCGAATGATTGATGCCCCTCCCTGGACAGACGAGCACCAGCTATGTTGTATTAGCAGCTATGGCGGGTTTACGGATGACGGTGGGTGTCCTGGCGGTGTTGGGGGCGCTGCTCGATCGCCCGGACACCGAGCTGTACGGGTTGGAGATCGTGCGCGCCAGCGGACTTGAGCCGGGCACGATCTACCCGATTCTGCAGCGGTTACGCGGCGCCGGTTGGGTCAGTGACCGGTGGGAGGATCCCGAACCTGCTCATACCGAGGGTCGGCCCTCGCGGCGCTACTACCGGCTGACTGCGGAGGGCCGCGCTCGCGCCGTCCACGCCCTGCAACAAGGTCGTGACCGCAGTGGTTTGAGTCGGCTGCTCGCGCGCCCGCACTCCCCTCCCGCTCCCACTAAAGAGGCAGGCCCAGGATGAGCGGTTGAAGAGCACTCGTCGCCCGAAACAGCGGAAACTTTGGCGATATCGGCCTCAGAGATCGGCAAGCAATGGCAGACTTTCGTTCGGCTCCCACGCTGAAATCTAGTCCGCTGCGCTGGGTACGCAACCTGCTTCCTGGCGACGAGGGCACGGCGTGGTGGGCTGAAGTGATCTCCTGCCTTTCCGAGACCACCGATCCTCGCCAACGACGTCAATACGTGCGCAGCTATCGCCGGTCGGTGCCGCGGCTGATCTGGACCAGCTGGACGTCCGGAGTTCGTTGCGTAAATCCGGCGCCGATGGGCGCCGGATGCAGCAGTGTCGAGTGGAAGGGGATTGAAATGGCTTTTGCTAGCGCAGAAGACAAGTTTGGAATCAAGATCCAGAGCAAACCAGGGGCCGGGACTATCGACCAGAAATATTCCGTACTCCTCGGTCTCGTGGTACTGGTCCTTGGGATCCTCGGATTTATCCTGACCGGTGTCACCAACTACACCGAGATGACGAACCATGCGATTTTCGGAGTCTTCCAGACGAACGGCTTCCACAACACCGTGTACCTCATCCTAGGGCTGCTTTGGCTGCTGGGAGCGTTCGCGCTGACCCCTCCCGGCAATCAGGGGATGAATATCGCGGTCGGTGGCGCCCTACTGCTGGTTGCCGTGATGGGCTTCATGGGCTACTGGTCTTTGCTGTCCATCCCTGCAGGGGTTAACGGGGACAACCTCCTCGACCTGGCGGTCGCTATTGCGACGCTGATAGTCGGTGGTGGCCTGCTCAGCGGGAGCGCCGGTCGTCAAACCACTACAGCGTAGCGGGCGAGTCTTTTGGGCCGTGTTCGCTGGCTGCACGGGAACACGGCCAGCTCGCGTGGCGGTCGATACGGCGAGGCGTGGCCCCGCGACGTCGGCGCGAAACTTCGGCGGGCAGCATCGTCCTCCCCCGACCCCGCGCGGAGAACGAGATGAGCATGGACGTCCGCCGGCCACGCGCCCCGATGCTGATTATCAGCTGATCGCGAGGAAGGTGAAGCTGACGCTGTTGCTTTTTTTCCCATCTTCCCGCGCAGCGGTCCCAGCGAGCGTGCCCGAACCGCTTGGAACATTTATTTCTATGCTTCCAGTCCTAGTCACTTTGAAGGGGACTGATTCGTCGCCGAAGAGCAGCTTGTCGGCGGCAGCCAATCCGTTACCTTTGATAATCACGGGAGTATCGGGCGACGCCGAGTTCGGCGTAATGCTGTCGATCTGCATGGGGCTCCTTCCGAGACAGGGACGCAGCGCTGGGTACCTCGGCGGACGTATTGCCATCAACTCCTAGTCCGAATTCGGGTGTTTGGCGTTCTATACCCGCCACGCAAGGTCATCAAGCCTGCATGACCCGTCGTGTGATACGCCATGGATGCAGCGGCCACGCTGTGATGCATCAGGGCGGCAGGCTACTGAGCGAAACAGATCATCTCAGTCGGAGCGAGCACGGCGCGTTCCAAACTGTCGAGCATGTTGGCGATCTTCAATGCCGGATCTGGGGCCATCACAAGGTGCAGACCCAGCGCAGGCGGACCATCCCGGGCGACGCGGGCGTGTATCTCGTGAAGCGCTTCGATTCCGAAGGATCGTCGGTCGCGCTCGGCCTGCACCGGTAGCCGGGCTTGCGCAAGTAGCTCCCGGTATCGTTGCGGTTCCACCGGGAAACTCGTCGCCGAGCTACCGGCCCACGGCACCGGATAGGTGATCTCGCCGGGCCCAACGCGCATCAGGTCGTAGACGCCGAGTCCTCCTCCAGCCACTAGTACCCGTCGGATCTCGGTGAACAGCGCCGCCTTGTCTACAATGTTCATCCCGACCTGCAGCATGCACACGCGATCAAAAGAGCCGTCGGGAAACGGCAGTGTGGTGGCGCTGCCTTGGCGAAACTGCACAAGGTCAGCAAGGCCAGCCCGGCGGGTCAGCGATGTGGCAACTTCCACATACTCCGCAGTGAGGTCGATGCCGGTCACCTCGACACCGTGCCGCCCCGCCAGGTAGCGAGCAGTGCCGCCCAATCCACTGCCGACATCGAGCACGCGCAGAGCGGGACGCAGGTTAAGTTGATCGAGCAACTCGACCGTGGCCCCTCGTCCACCGATGTGAAATTCATCGACCGGCGCAAGTTGGTCAGGATCGAGACGGCTGGGGTCCGCACCCAGCGTCATGAGGGCGGTGAGAATCTTGCGTCCCAACTCTCCCTGTGAGTAGTACTCCGCAATCGTCTGCTCGCTCACCATGACGCCCCTACCTCCACTCAATCGGTCCGGCCACTACCGATCAGGACATCTTGACGAGGGGTTGCGGCGCCGGCATTCCCGGACAACTGTAGTAATGGAGTACGGCAGCTCAGGGCCAACCCGCCAGGACTTCGCCGAACCAGTGGGCAACCCGCCCAATGCACAACATGATGACGTAGCGGCGCCTCCGGGAGCCATCGATGAGGCGCCATTCCAAGGGGGGCGGGGGCTATGCGGTCGCAGCGAGCGCACAGCCCCCGACTTGGACCGGAACAGCTACCCAACAGGCAGCGCGTCCCACCGCTGCCCAGACAACCCCGCGCTGACATTCATCACGGCAAGCAGTGAGCCACTTGTCGGCGTCCTAACCGGTGGGGCATGCCCATTCCGCGAGCGCGCGTGGCAGGTTGTTGCCTCGCTCATACACCAGACCGCTTCCGGTGTCGTCCAGTGAGTGTGCCGGGGCCTTACGCTGGCTGGCGATCAGCGGCTGCGAGGCATCCGCCGGCTGAGGATTTGCGGCATCGTGGAAATCCCGGCACAGCTGTTCGAAGATTGGTGTCGCTGACATCATTGCGGTCCTTCCCTTGTCTTGAGCGAGGGTCGTGACGGGGAGGCTCGCTGTCAACACCTGATCATCCCCCCGTGGCCAATCAGACGGTGAGCGGTACCCTGGAAGCGATCAACGGTCGTCCCCCACGACGCTCCTTGCACGGCCGGAACCCATCAACAGCGGGGGTACTGTCGACACAGTCCGG
>JBBPZY010000013.1:0-4857 GCA_038276315.1 Mycobacteriales bacterium | reverse complement strand
TCCAACTCGCGGACACGCGCGAGCAACCGCTCGACCAACGCCTCCAACGACCCGGAATCCGACACACCAAGATCATCCCAGGCTACGGCCTCAGCACCTGTAGCGACACACCACGACCATCAACCAGCTGAACAGCTACATCTCATCCTGCACGGAATCGGCAACCCAATGGTCCTAGTCTCATCGAGGTCAAGGACGCGCTGCTGGCTGATCCGGGCAACCGTTACTCCGTGGTGCTGTCCAACCCGCCCTTCGGTCGGAAGTCCTCGCTCACGATGGTCGGCGCCGACGGTCGGGAGGAGCGCGAGATCGAGCGATCTCCATACCCTGCTGCGGCTGCCGACCGGCATCTTCTACGCCCAGGGTGTGAAGGCCAACGTGTTGTTTTTCAACAAGCGTCCAGCCTCAGATCAGCGCAGCCGTGGACCGAACGTCTGTGGGTCTACGACTTCCGCACCAACATTTACTTCACGCGCAAACAGAACGCGTTGAAGCGTGAGCATCTCCAGGACCTTGTAGACCGTTGCCTCCCTGGCAAGCCCCACTCAGAACGAGTCGAGGCAGAGCGCTTCAAGCGCGTTTACCTACGACAAACTGATCGGACGCAACAAGGCCAACCTCGACATCACCTGGCTGCGTGATGAGTCACTGGAAGACCGCGACAACCTGCCGGCGCCGAAGTGATCGCCCGCGAGATCGTCGAGGATCTCACCGCTGCGCTCGCTGAGTCCGAAGCCGTCGCGGTCGCACTTGAAACCACCGCGCAGCTGGACCGTTTCAGCTAGATGCCCCAACTGCGACGGCTTCGCTTTCCCATCCTCGGACACTGAACGTCAGGCTGCGCCGGTAGGCATGGATGCCGCTGGCAGGGTAGGCGATCAGTTGGTCGGGTAGGTCGCGCAGCGGGAACCAACCGATGGCTGAGCACTTGTCAGGTTCGCGGATCGTGGGTTCGCCGATCCAGCGCCGGGCCTCGAAGAACAGCCCGAGGCGTGGTTCTGGGCCGGAACCGTTGACGTGGATGGTGTGCACGTGCCGTAGGTCGGCAGGGTCGACGAGTACACCGACTTCTTCTTCGGCTTCACGGACGGTAGCGGTCAGGACTGATTCGCCAGCATCGAGCTTGCCGGACGGCAGGTGCCACCGGTCATTGAAGTCTGGGTTGGTGTCGCGTCGCTGCGTGAGGAGTACCTGGTCGTCGCGGACGAGGAGTATGTGCACGTCATGAGGTGACGGTCGGCCATCGGTGCTGGTGTCCTCGCGATCGCGGTGCCTGGTGCCTGTTCGGCCAGCAGGTTACGCGGTCGCCGCGCCGCGGCCCGGGACCCCCGCCAGCATGGCGATTCGTGCGCCGAGAGTGACGGCGACGTGCTCGGGCTGGGAGACTGTGGTGTCCAAGGTGACCAGTGGGTATCCACGTAGGGCGAGGCGTCCAGCCGCGTCGCGATACAGATCGACTTCCGTTCGGCTGGTGCCGATTCCTGATTCGAGGCGGCTGTGTGCACCACGCTGGGCGATGCGGGCAGCTGCGGTCTGGGGGTGGGCGGTGAGAATCACCGCCCACCCGCCAACCTTCGCCGGCCCCTCCAGGCCGTCCACCGACTGATCACCTCAGGCGACACGTAATGAATTGCATATGCACACTCATGTGAACCCAATCACAAAAGAGCTGTGAATCGGGCCACAAAACGTTTAGCGACCACCCAAGCAACAGACGACCGTTCAAAAAGCTAGCGACGCTCATTGCCGCCCGTAACCTAGACTTTATCTATGGTTGCTACTGTGGAAGTTGCGAGGAGGGCAGCGATTCCCGCGCGGCCGCGGTGAGGGAGCAGACCGCAATGCCGTTAAGTTAGGCAGAGAAGTCGATCTCTATGCTCGACATCACCGCAGGTCACAGAGTTAAGAGACGATCTTGAAAAGTCTTAACTTAGCGGCATTGGAGCAGACCGGGGATGCGGCCGGCTCCAGTCCGCAACCCTCCACGCTGGATTTTTCACCGACCGGGCCAGTTTTTGAACAACTATGGATCAGGGGATTCACAATGAATAATTCGACTCAGCTCACCCAGCAGTGGTGGGCCCAACTCGACTCCACCGACCGCCAACGGGTTTGGAAGAGGCGCCACAGCTATCTCCCCGGTGACCTGGTAGAAAGTATGGCGAACGCCGGCGTACCCGTCGTCAGCGACGGTCGCTGGTCCTGCGTCAGCGTCGGACCCACCGGCTTCGCCATGCCAGCATCAGTCGAGCGGATGCTCGAGAAATTGTCCCGCGTCGGGGATGACGGCAGCCCAACTCGCCTGTGACCGTCTCTCGATGAGTTGTTCCCAGACTCACAAAGCAGCCCGCTGACGGTGATGATCCAGCTGAGGCTAGGCTCCGAGGATGGTCTTTGCGGATACGGAACGGAACAGGGCGGCCGTACATGAAGCCGGGCATGCCCTCCTAGCTTCCTCTCGTGGCCTTGTCGTCGCCATCATTGAACTGCACCGCAACGACGGCGAGGGCAGGATGCTGCTCCGCGAAACACCATCAGAGCTCGACCGGGTATGGGTTTTGTATGGCGGCCCGTTCGCCGAAAAGGTGCTCTTCAGGAAATGGGCGCCAACCGTTACGCCGCCTGAACTCGATGAGCTACTGTTGGCACATCGGCTATGTCGCCAACTGGGCATTAACGATACCTCCGGGATCAGAGACCAAGTCGAAGCATACCTCCGGGACCAGCAGGTACGGCTTGAGCTCGTCGCAGCCCGACTATTGGAAACCGGTACCGTGCAGGGTGCTGAGCTTCATGAGCTACTTCGCGAAGAGCTCCACCTGAGTCCAACCTGATCGGGATCAGCGGAGCTGGGGAAGGACCTTATTCGCCCAGCCATCGAAGAACGCCTCCTGGTCCGGCCCGATCTGCTGCACGTAGATCTCGTCGAAACCCGCGTCGATGTGCTTGCCCACCATGTCCAGATGGCGGTGCGGGTCGGCGCCGCAGGTAACGGTGCCCGCCACCATCTCATCGGTGACCAGCTCGCGACCGCCTCGAAGTCCCGGGGTGCGGCGAGGGTTTGCGCGACATGGCCGCCGGATACCCGAATCGCACACCGGGTGAGCCGCCGCCACGGCCGCTGAGAGGCTGGCAGGTGCTGCGGGTCAGAAAGGGGGTGCGGTATCCCAAGGGTGGGATTCGCGCGGCGGTTCCGGTTCGAGGTCGGGTTTGGGTGGTGTGTCTTCCCAGATGTGGGTGTCTTCCCAGCCGTCGTCGGGGGGAATGATGAGTGGCCAGGGTGGTCGGTCCGGTTTGATGGGATCGGGTAGCGGTTCGTTGATGGCCGGTGGCGGGCGGTGGTAGGTGTGACCCAGGCGGCTGGTCCAGCGGAATAGCCCAGGCTGGGGCTGCTGCAGTGTCCAGCCACCTTCGTGCTTGAGTCGATGATCATGTCGGCAGACGCTACCCAGATTGCCGTCAGTGGTGGGGCCGCGGTTGGCGTGGTCGAGGGTGTGGTCTTTGTCAGCGCTGTGAGCGGGGGCGCGGCAGCCGATCATGGTGCAGTACCGGTCGCGGATCTCCAGCTCGCGGCGTAGCGCAGCACCAGGCACGCGCCGGGCGGCGTCGCCGCGATGAGGATCCTGGTGGCGGTGGTTGTCCAGTTGGCGGGTCAGGTCGGTGACGACGGTGGCCCAGCCTGGTGGTGTGGTGGGATCCGCGGCGAGGACGCGGAGTTGTTCGGTGGGGATCTGAAGTTCGACGATGGCCCGGCAGGCCGCGGAGCGTGGTGGGCTGCCGGTGGGGCGGGCGGAGGTGGTTCCACTATGGGTCAGCCGGCCGTGTTCGTCGGTGAGCGCAAAGCGCCACTGCGCGCCGCCCAGGGTGGCGGTCAGCTCGCGGGCCAGTTCAGCGTGCACGGGCCCCCAGGCGGCGAGTTCGGCTGGGTAGTGGTCACGGCCGAGCAGGGTAGACAACCGCACCCGCAACTCCAGTCCCACCCCGCTGCGAACCGGTGGGGTGGGCTGGTCACTGGGCGCCGAGGACCTGCTACCGGCGCCACCATCACCGGAACCCTTCTCGTCCGGGCCACTGTCGTGAGGTCCGCCGGCTAGTCCGCCATCGTCGGGTCTATCGACGTCCTTGTGATCTTCGTTATCTTCGTCGTTGTTGTCGTCTTCGCCATTGTTGTTCCGCGGGTCGGCGTCCGGGGTCGCGATAGTGGTGAGAAGGTCGATTATTGCGGCGTCATCGAGGCCGGTGTAGGTGCCGTCGGTCATGCCGAGGAACAAGTCGGCGCGGATGTGGTCGAGGGGCCGGGGGTCGCCGGCGCGTTTGGCGGTTTTGGCGAGGGTGTCGATGTGCCCGCTGGCGGCGGCGACCCTGTCTAGGGGAAGATTGTACCCGGAGAGGTTCGCCGAGCCGTCGGGATTGCGGTAGCCGACGACTTTGCGTTGCGCGAGGGCTTGTTCGTAGCGGCGTCGCGCCCAGTCGGGGTCGATGGCGATGGCGAGTTTTTTGAGCTGTTCGATCAGTTGCCCGGTGGTGAGTTTGCGGGCCCGGGGCAATAACGTCGTACAGACCGCGCGGGCTTGGTCGGGGGACAGTTCGGTGGTCCAGTCGGAGAACACCCGGGCGCGTGGCTCGTCAAGCTGGCCTGCGTCCATCGCGGCGTGGACCTCGGGTAGCCGGGTGAGCAGGTCGTGGGCGAGCCAGAACTGGGTGTCGGCGGCGCGGCGGGGCGTGTCATTACAACCGTGTAAGCCACGGATGGACCAAGATCGACCGACGTGATCATCACTCGGTCGGGAGAGGACCATCCTGTGCTTTCAGACTCCACCACGTTTGATGATCGTGACGTCGAGGCGTCCCGCCGGC
>JBBPZY010000012.1:0-27858 GCA_038276315.1 Mycobacteriales bacterium | reverse complement strand
CCGCGGGATCGCCGAAGTACTCCACCACGTCAGCGGGCCATTGGTTCGCTTCGGCCAGCAGTACCCGGTCCGGGAACTCGTCGTCGACCACCTTGCGGCAGCGTTTGAGGAACTCGTGAGTACGGGGCAGATTTTCGCAGTTGGTCCCCTCCTCCTCGAACAGGTAGGGCACCGCGTCCAGCCGGAAGCCATCGATACCCAGATCCAGCCAGAAGCGCAGCACATCGAGCATCGCCTCGCCGACCGCGGGGTTGTCGTAGTTGAGGTCGGGCTGATGGGAGAAGAACCGGTGCCAATAGAATTGGCAGCGCACTGGGTCATAAGTCCAGTTCGATGTCTCAGTGTCGACGAAGATGACCCTGGCATCCGGGTAACCGGTATCCTTGTCGCTCCAGACGTAAAAGCCGCCGTAGGGTCCGTGCGGATCACGGCGGGACTCCTGGAACCAGGGGTGCTGGTCAGAAGTGTGGTTCATGACCAGATCCGTGATCACCCGGATGCCTCGCTTGTGCGCCTCGTTGAGCAGATCCACGAAGTCCTCGACGGTGCCGAACTCGGGCAACACCGCCCGGAAATCGGAGATGTCGTAACCACCGTCGCGTAAGGGGGAGGCGTAGAACGGCGGCAACCACAGGCAGTCGATGCCCAGCCACTCCAAGTAGTCGAGCTTACGGGTCAGACCGATCAGGTCGCCGGTGCCGTTGCCGTCGTGGTCTTGATACGCCCGGACCAGCACCTCGTAGAAGACCGCCCGCTTGTACCAGTGCGGGTCGGTAGGAGCGGCCGTCGCGTGGTCGAAGTCGTCGGCTTGCGGTTCTACCAGGTAGCCGTCGGGCAGCACTGCCTCGCCGGTGTGCGGGACTCCTTCCAGGTCGGAGTTGGGCTCGGTGCGGAGATCGGCAGACGACATCAGCGGTGACCTTCGTGAGAGGGTGAACGAGGGTTGTCGCGTGGGCCGGAAGTACACAGCGGGACTGCACCAGTCGTACCGGTCCGAGCCCGGCAATGCAAAGAAAACTTCGCTACCGTCTGGAGAACGCCTCTGGCGGCTCGGACGTGATCGGAAGGGTATAGGACATGGTAAGTGACCGGGTGCCGGTACGGCGGTTGCCGGCCTGGACCTGGGCCGAGCAGCAGCCCACCTGGCGCGATGCCCGCCCAGGGCTGATCGAGGCGGCGCTGAAACGGGCTCAGACCCGGCCCTCGGGCAACTGGTATGTGCTCGCCGCGAGCCGGCAGGTCCGCGGCGACCGCCCTTTTGGGCGAACCATCGCGGGTGTCGAGGTGGTGGCCTGGCGCACGCCTGACGGTGCGCTGCACGCCGGTCCTGGGGAGTGTCCCCACCTCGGTGCACCATTGTGCCGGGCTGCGGTGACGGGCGGGGAACTGGTGTGCCGCTGGCACGGCCTCGCGATCGGAGCGCACGGCGTGCCGGGGTGGGACCCGTTGCCGGCCCACGACGACGGGGTGCTGGCCTGGGTGCGATTGGACGCGGTGGGTGGAGAGGATCCGCTGCCCGCTCCGGTGCTGCCCCGCCGGCCTGACCCGCAGACCAGTCTGGATGCGGTATTCACCGGTGTCGGGCGCTGCGAGCCGGAGGACGTGGTCGCCAACCGGCTCGACCCGTGGCACGGCAGCTGGTTTCACCCGTACTCCTTCGTTGGGCTGCGGGTGATCGAGGAGCCCAGCGAGCAGGCTGATCAGTTCGTGATCGAGGTCGCGTTCCGGCTCACCCGGCGGTTCGGGGTTCCGGTGCGGGCCGCCTTCAGCTGTCCCGAACCGCGCACGGTGGTGATGGACATCCTGGAAGGCGAAGGAGCCGGCAGCGTGGTGGAGACCCACGCGGTCCCGCTGGGCGTCGACGACGCCGGTCAACCGCGCACCGCGGTGATCGAGGCGACCATCGCCAGCTCGCCTCGCCCCGGCTTCGCCGTCGCCCGCCACGGCGCGCCGCTGATGCGGCCGGCGATGCGCTGGGCGGCCGCCCGGCTGTGGCGTGATGACCTGGCCTACGCGCGACGTCGCTACGAGTTGCGCACCACCGGCCGCTGGCCAGGCTGAGCTTGGTCTAGCCGAACCGGGCCGCGGCGGCGCGCAGTGGGGCGAGCCGGCCACGGACCGGAACCGTCCACAGTGGGTGGCCGCGCAGGCCCCAGCTGCCCAGCAGCACGTCGGCGGCGAGGAAGCCACTGGTCGCTGCGCGTTCCATCAGCGCGACGGGGAGGTCGACGCGGGTCAGGTCCCCGGCGAGCACCACATTCGGATCGGGGGTCGTGACGGTGGGCCGGTCGCCGAAGGTCCCCGGCGCGAACAGTGGGCAGTCGGCCGTTACTTCGTGGCGCTCGTCGATGATCGTGGCGGTGGCGGTCTCCGGATAGACCCGTCGCAGCTCGTCGATGAGCTGGCGCTTGGCTTGCTGCGGGTCTCCGGTCAGCGCGTAGGCATGTAGTTCCACCACTGAGCCCCCGGTGCGCCGGGCCCAGCGGGCCGCCTCACCCTCGAACCGTTCCAGCACGCTGACGTTGTCCAGCGGCCCGAATCCGCTGGTGCCGAGGAACCCGGGCCGCTCCGGGTTCACCGGGCGATCCAGCCACAGCCGGGATACCAGGAACGGCGGGGCGGTGCGCAACCGTGCGATGCGCGCCCGCCAGGGCGATTCGCCGAGCTCGGGTGAGGCGGCGAGTAGCGCCTGCAACCCGGTCACATCGGCGGCGAGCACCACGGCGTCGACCTCCGCGTGGTCCCCTCCGGCGTGGACGGCGAAGCGACGCTCGCGCCCCGTTGTCACCTGCTCGACGGCCGCGCCCGCGCGCACCGAAACCCCTGCCTCGGCCAGGTAACCGGCCATCGGGTCCCACAGTGACTGCGGGAACGGTTCGGGGGTCACGTCGAAGACCAGGCCCTCGGCCGAGCCGAGGAAGTAGATGTGGAACATCGTGGCCAGTTCGGCGGCCGAAAGCTCCCGGGGATCGGCGAAGAAGCTGCGAGAGAACACCGAGAACGCTAGATGTCGGGCCGCATCCGGGAAGCGCACCCGCTCCAGGAACGTCATCGCGTCCTGGTCGTCCAACCGCCGGTAGACCTCCGGCACCGACACGTCGACCAGCGGTAACGCTGCCACCGGATCGATCCGGGTCACCAGGTCCCGCCACTGGAACGTGGGGCTCAACAGCGCGAAGGCCAGCGCGTTCCAGGGTGGCGTGCGCGGCAAACCCTGGAAAGTGTCGCGATGGCCGTCGGCGTCGATCAGCGGATAATCCGTCATCGGCACCAGCGCTCGACCCAACGGATCGGCCCGGCGCAGCAGCGCACGCAGGTTGTAGTACTGCCGGAAGAAGGCGTGAAACCCGCGACTCATCGTGGCTGCGGTTCCATCGGCCAGCATGATCGGCCAACCGCGCAACCGGCCGCCGAGCTGCGGCTCCCGCTCCAGCAGGTGCACTTTCACGCCGCGCTCGGCCAGCGCTACGGCGGCCGCGATGCCGGCGATCCCACCGCCGACGACGGCGACCAGGGGAGGTTGTCCCTCAGGCCGTAGCCGACCAGCCCGTGGCGGGTGCAGTACGGCCCGGCGGTCCCGGCCCGGCCGTCGCCCATTGCCGCCGCGGTCGGCTGCCGTCACGCCGGTCGCCGGGCCACGACGGTGTGCACGATGCCGCGTTCCCAACCCGGCATCGTGTCGATCCGGGTATCGATCAGGCCGTGCCCGCGCAACCGGGCGGCCAGCGCGTCGACGGTGTCGAAACGCAGCACACTGCGCCACAGGTACCGGTAGAGCCCAGCCCGGCCGGTGACCACCTTTCCGGCTGGGATGATCACGCTCCAGCACACCGCGGTCCAGATCGCCGCACTACGTGCCCGACCGTCGAGCGCGTAGTCGTGCACCGCCAGCGGCGCCCCTGGCGCCAACTGATCGCACAGGCCGGCCAGCACCGGGTCCGGGTCCGGCAGGTTGCGCACCAGGTACGCGGCGAAGATGCCGTCGAACGGTCCCTGCACCCCGACGTCGGCGAGCTCCTCGGCCCGGGCGTGGATGAACGACACCCGCGCCGGCCAGTCGGCCTGCCGGGCCTTGGCGAGCATCCCGGCCGAGGCGTCCACCGCGGTGATCCTGGCCTGCGGCGCGGCCGCGAGCAGTGCCAAGGTCGACGCCCCGGTGCCGCAACCCAGGTCCAGCAGGTGCAACCCGACGCCGTTGCCCGGAATCCGCATCCGGTGAGCAGAGCGGGACAGGTTGCTGTAATAGCCCGGGCTTGAGCCGACCAGCCGGTCGTAGCTGGCCGCGGCAGCGTCGAACTCACTCGTTACGTCGATCGTCACGGGTGGCGCAGCCACACGATATGGGCCACGGCGCGCCAGGGCTGAAGCTGGACGAAGTTGGTTTGCCCCCAGTCGTAGGTCTCGCCACTGACCTCGTCGTATCCGCGGAAGCGGGCCAGCGGGTCGAGACCCAGCGCCGGCAGGTCCAGCCACACCATCCCGCTCACCGTGCTGAACGGCTCCAGGGTGACCACGCAGATCACCGTGTCACCGGTGCCGGGATCGGTCTTGGAATACGCCAGCAGAGACTCGCTGCTCACTAAGTGAAAGCGCAGGTCGCGTAACTGCTGCAGGGCTGGATGCGCCCGCCGGATCGCGTTGAGCCGGGTTATCCACGGTTCCAGCGATCGTCCCCTAGCTAACGCGCCGGCGAAGTCTCGGGGGCGCAGCTGGTATTTCTCGCTGTCTAGATATTCTTCGCTGTCCGGCGCCACCGCGGTGTTCTCGAACAGCTCGAAGCCGGAGTAGACGCCCCAGGAGGGAGACAGCGTGGCGGCCAACGTGGCCCGAATGGCGAACATACCCGGGCCGCCCTGCTGTAGTGACTCGTGCAGGATGTCCGGGGTGTTGACGAAGAAGTTCGGTCGCATTTCGTCGGCTCGGGAGGCCAGCTCCGTCGCGTATTCGGTGAGCTGCTGCTTATCGGTGCGCCAGGTGAAGTAAGTGTAGGACTGGGTGAACCCGAGCCGGGCCAGCCCGTAGAGCCGAGCCGGCCGGGTGAAGGCCTCAGCTAGGAAAAGCACATCCGGGTAGCGGTCCTTGACCTGCCAGATCAGCCACTGCCAGAAGTCCGGCGGCTTGGTGTGCGGGTTGTCCACTCGGAAGATTCGCACCCCGCGCTCTACCCAGAACAGCATCACCCGCAGCATCTCCAGGTAGCTACCGCGGGGGTCGGAATCAAAGTTGAGCGGGTAGATGTCCTGATAGCGCTTGGGTGGGTTCTCCGCGTAGGCGATCGTCCCGTCCGGGCGGGTGGTGAACCACTCCTGGTGTTCCTTGACCCACGGGTGATCTGGCGTGGCATTCAGCGCGTAATCGAGAGCGACCTCCATGCCGAGCTCGCGGGCCCTGGCGACGAAGGCATCGAAGTCCTCCAACGAACCCAGCCGGGGGTGCACCGTGTCGTGGCCGCCCTCGGCCGAACCGATCGCCCAGGGCGTACCGACGTCGTCGGGCCTGGCCTGCACGCTGTTGTTGGGGCCCTTGCGGTTCACCTCACCGATTGGGTGGATCGGCGGCAGGTACACCACGTCGAAGCCCATCCTGGCGATCCGATCCAGCTCGCCGGTGGCGGTCGCGAAAGTTCCGTGCACCGGGTTGCCGTGCGCGTCCCAGCCGCCGGTGGATCGGGGAAAGAACTCATACCAGGAGCTGAACAGAGCGCGCGGGCGATCCACCCACACCTTGTGCGAACCGCCCTTGGTGATCAGATCACGGAGCGGGTCGGCGGTGAGAACGCCGATCACCGGCTCGCCGAGCGCCGGTCCGACCCGCTCGTCGAGGGGTAGCCCGACGTCCCGCAGCGCCGCCGCCGCGGTGCTCAGCGCCGCTCGTTGAACCTGCTGGTTGGGCCGGCGAGCCGCGCGCTCCAGCAGCCGGGCGCCCGTGATCAGGTCATTCTCCAACTCGGGTACGGTCTGGCCGGCGCCGATCTTCACCTCGATCGCGTGCCGCCAGGTCTCCCATGGATCGGCCCAGCCATCCACCCGGAAACTCCACCAACCGACCTCGTCAGCCACCACGGTCGCGGTGAACTGGTCGAGGCCCGGTGGCCCGGGCTGCATCCGGGTCTGGCTGCCCGACCCGTTGCCCGGACCGCGCCAGACCACGGTGGCGCCCACTGCGTCGTGGCCCTCTCTCCAGACCGTGGCGCAGACTGGAACCTGTTCGCCGACCACCGCCTTGCTGGGATACCTCCCGCACGAGACCACGGGCGTCACATCATCGATGGCGATCCGACCACTCACCGCTGTCGCCCCAGTCCCTCGGTCCAAGTCCCGGTACCCAGTCTGCCGGGATCGGCCGACCGGTGCGCGTCGGGTGTGACACTCGTGACGTCACCGAGTAGTGCGTCGGAGAACGGGGGACCGCCGGATAAAGTCCGCCCATGAGAGCACTGCGCCGGTTCACCGTCCGTGCCCAGCTGCCGGGCCCCCTGGCAGAACTGGAGACGCTGGCCGCCAACCTGCGATGGAGCTGGCACCCGCCGACCCAGGACCTGTTTGCCTCGCTGGACGAGCGGACCTGGGCCGCCGTCAACGGGGATCCGGTGCGGCTGCTCGGTGAGATTCCCACCCGTCGGCTCACCGCGCTGGCCGCCGACGAGGCGGTGGTGGCCCGCACCCACGCGCTGGCCGAAGATCTGCGCCGCTACCTCGACGATCCCCGGTGGTACCAGCAGCGCCAAGCCGATCTGCCGGTCGCGATCGCCTATTTCTCCATGGAGTTCGGCGTCTCCGAGGTGTTGCCGTTCTACTCCGGTGGTCTGGGCGTGCTGGCGGGTGATCACCTCAAGGCCGCCTCGGACCTGGGAGTGCCGCTGATCGGCGTCGGTTTGCTTTACGGCTCGGGCTACTTCCGCCAGTCGTTGTCGCTGGACGGTTGGCAGTTGGAGCATTACCCAGTCCTGGATCCGCAGGGTCTGCCGCTGTACCTGGTGGTTGACGCCGCCGGCGCACCGCTG
This sequence comes from Mycobacteriales bacterium, assembly GCA_038276315.1. Lineage (GTDB taxonomy): Bacteria > Actinomycetota > Actinomycetes > Mycobacteriales > Pseudonocardiaceae. The sequence goes on along the minus strand of JBBPZY010000012.1, from coordinate 20,855 downwards.
CTGGTACACGTCAACGTGCCCGGCGGACGGGTGCTGAGCGCGCGAATCTGGCGGGCTGACATCGGGCGGGTACCGCTGCTGCTGCTCGACTCAGACATCGAGGACAATCCCGATGACCTGCGTGGGGTCACCGACCGGCTCTACGGCGGTGACCAGAACCACCGGATCACCCAGGAGATCCTCGCCGGAATCGGCGGGGTCCGTGCCGTACGGATGTTCTGCCGGCTCACCGGCCATCCCGCGCCTGAGGTGTTCCACACCAACGAGGGCCACGCCGGCTTCCTCGGCCTGGAACGGATCCGTGAGCTGATCACCGACGACGGGCTGAACTTCGACGAGGCCTTGACTGCGGTGCGTGCCGGCACCGTGTTCACCACGCACACCCCGGTGCCCGCCGGCATCGATCGTTTCCCGGTCGACCTGGTGCGCCACCACTTCGTCGGGTCATCGAGCGGAGCCGCGCTGCTGCCTGGCGTCGACGTCAACCGGGTGCTGGCGCTGGGCGCCGAGGACCACGCCGGGATGTTCAACATGGCCTACATGGGGCTGCGGCTGGCCCAGCGCGCCAATGGCGTTTCGCAGCTGCATGGCGCCGTGTCCCGGGCGATGTTCCGCGGGCTGTGGCCACAGTTCGACGTCGAGGAGGTGCCGATCGGATCGGTCACCAACGGGGTGCACGGCCCGACCTGGGCGGCCCGCGAAGTCGCTGATGTGCTCGGCGAGTCCGATGGCAGTGCGGTCCTGTCCGCGCCGGACGCCGTCTTGTGGGAACTGCGCTGCATGCTGCGCGCCACACTGGTGCAAGAGGTGCGGCGGCGGGTCCGGGCGGCGTGGTTGGAGCGCGGCGCCTCCGCGCCCGAGCTGGGCTGGACGTCGCGGATCTTCGATCCCCAGGTGCTCACGATGGGTTTCGCCCGCCGGGTACCCACCTACAAGCGGCTCACCCTGATGCTTCGTGACCCCGGACGCCTACGGGCCTTGCTGCTAGACCCGCAGCGCCCGGTGCAGCTGATCATCGCCGGTAAGTCGCACCCCGCTGACGACGGCGGTAAGGCGCTGATCCAGCAGGTCGTGCGGTTCGCCGACTCACCGGACGTCCGGCACCGGATAGCGTTCCTGCCCGACTACGACATGTCGATGGCCCGGTACCTGTATTGGGGCTGCGACGTGTGGCTGAACAACCCACTGCGGCCGTTGGAGGCGTGCGGCACCTCGGGGATGAAGTCCGCGCTCAACGGTGGGCTCAACCTGTCGATCCGGGACGGCTGGTGGGACGAGCTCTACGACGGCCGCAACGGCTGGGCCATCCCGACCGCCGACGGCGTCGACAATCCGGAGCGGCGTGACACCCTGGAAGCCAACGCGCTTTACGAGCTGATCGCAACGCACCTAGTCCCCGAGTTCTACGACCGTGGCGCCGACGGCGTGCCGGCCAGTTGGGTGGCCATGGTGCGCCACACCCTGGCCACGTTGCGCCCACAGGTACAGGCCTGCCGGATGGTGCAGGAGTACGTAGAGCGCCTCTACGCGCCGGCCGCCAAATCGGCCGCGGCGGTGCGCGCCGGCTCCTTCGCCGGGGCCCGCGAGCTGTCGCGATACCGGTTGCGGATCGGCGCCGCCTGGCCTCGGGTGCGGGTCGCGCAGGTGGACATCTCCGGCCTACCGGACACACCGGAGCTGGGCTCGGAAATGACGGTCCGCACGGCGGTCATGTTGGCCGGGCTGCAGCCGTGCGACGTCGACGTCCAGGTCATCGTCGGCCGGGTGGACGAACGAGACGAGCTGCAGGACACGCTCGTAGTCGCCATGCAACCGGTTGGCGACGCTGATGGCGACGGCGACCGATTCGAGGCGACGTTACGGCTGCCGCACGCCGGGTTGGTCGGATACACCGTGCGCGTCCTGCCGCAGCACCCGCTGATGGCTGTCCCAGCCGAGTTCGGCCTCCTCCACCTGGCCACCTAACCCGACAACCCGGCCCCCTTACTCCACCCTCTTACCCCTGCCTTCTTGCCTCGGTCCCTGATCCCGGTCTCTAACCGTGATCACCGTTTGTGTGCCTGTGACGACATACCGTGTCGTCCTGGGCACACAAACGGTGATCACTGGGGTTGGCCGGGGAGAGGTTGTCCACAGCAGGAGTGCTGTCCACAGCGCGAGTGCGCTGACCTCGGCGGGTGGATCCGGTTCGGTGATGCTCGTGCTTGTGTTGATCGAGGAACTCGCCGATTCCCAAGGCGGGGTATTGACCCGGGACCAGGCGCTACGCGGTGGGCTGACGCTCCGGCAGGTGCAGCATCGGGTCCGCACTGGGAAATGGATCACGCTTCACCCGAGGGTCTATCTAGTCGGGTGGCGCGAACCTGACCAGCAGGCTTGCACGCGTGCGGCGGTGGCGTGGGCGGGTTCGGACGCCGTGGCAAGCGGGCTGACGGCGGCGTGGTGGTGGCAGTTGCGGGACTGGGCGCCGGGCGCCACTGAGGTGACCGTGCTCCGCGCGCGATCCCCTCGCCTCCCGGCTGGTGTGGTGGTGCGCCGCCGAAATCTCGACCCGACGGATCTCATGGTGTTGCGCGGGCGGCCGGTGACCGCGCTGCCACTCACCGTCCTCGATGCGGCGGCGGCGCTGGGCAGCGACTCCGGGCGGCCGCTGGTGGATCGGGCGCTGCAGCGCCGAGTGTCGTTCGCTGAGCTGCACGCCGCGTATTGCCGATCAGTCGGCAGGCACGGATCGCCGTGGCTGGGGCGGGTGCTACGGCAGGCCGCAGATGGGGCGAGCTCGGATGCCGAACGAGTCCTGCACCGGCTGCTCCGGGGTGCTCGGATCGGCGGCTGGGTGGCCAACCATCTGGTGGTGCTGTCCGGACGAGTACTGGATCGACGTGGCCTTCGAGGCCCGCCGGCTGGCCGTCGAAGTCGATGGCTGGGCGTGGCATTGCGACGTCGATCGGTTCGCCCATGACCGGCGCCGGCAGAACGCCCTGGTACTTGCGGGCTGGACCGTGCTGCGCTTCACCTGGCACGACCTGATGTCCCGGCCGAAGGAGGTGGTAGCCGAGATCCGGGCGGCCTTGCGCCGCGCTGGCGATGGGCGCTGATCACGACTTGTGTGTCCTGGGCGACATCCCGTGTCGTTTTCGGCACACAGACGACGATCAAAACTGGGCAGCGCGCGCCGGTCGCGAGCACTAGCCCTGTACCGCCCGGAAGACCAGCAGCGTCCGGGCGGGGACCGTCATCCGGGCACCGGGGCGCCGGCTGCGCGGATGGGGGGGCACGCCGTCCGGGGATCCGGTGTCCAGCACCGGTTCGTACCGCTCGCCGTACTCCCGATCCGGCAGCGTGACCATGATCGGGTGGGCGCCGGCGTGCAGCACCAGTAGCCACGAGTCGGTGGCCGGCGGTGGCGGGTGGGACCGCACGTCGGTGCCGTCGATCCACATGCTGAGCGTCCGAAAATCGCCGTTTTGCCAGTCGGCGAGCTCCATGGGGCGCCCGTCGGGATGCAACCAGACCAGGTCGGGCGCGCCGCCAGGAGTGGTGCGACCCTCGAAGAACTCCGGTTGGCGCAACGCGGGCGTCGTGGTGCGCAGCTCAACCAGGCGGCGAGTGAAAGCGGTCATCGTCTCGCTGTCCGGGTCAGCGGACCAGGCCAGCCAGGAGGTCTCGTCGTCGAGCCGGTAGGGATTGTTGTTGCCGCCCTGGGTGCGCCAGTGCTCGTCGCCGGCCAGCAACATCGGCGTGCCGGTGGACAGCACCAGGGTGGCCAACAAGTTGCGCGCCTGGCGCCCGCGGAGGCTGCGCACTGCCGGATCGTCGGTTTCCCCCTCGACACCGCAGTTCCAGGAACGGTTTTCATCGGTGCCGTCGGCGCCGCCCTCACCGTTGGCCTCGTTGTGCTTGCGGTTGTAGGAGACCAGATCACGCAACGTGAACCCGTCGTGCGCGGTGACGAAGTTGATCGATGCCCACGGCCTCCGCCCACTCGCCGCGTAGAGGTCTGAGCTGCCCGCCAGCCGGGAGGCGAGCTGGCTGACGCCGGGGACGCCGCGCCAGAAGTCGCGCACGACGTCGCGGTAGCTGCCGTTCCACTCACTGAAGTGCACACCGAACCCACCGACCTGGTAGCCGTCGCGAGTGGCGTCCCAGGGTTCGGCGATGAGTTTGCGGGTGCGCAGTAGCGGGTCAGCGGCAATCGCGGTGAGTAGCGGGGCGGCTGGATCGAACGGGCCGCCCCGGGGCCGCCCCAGCACGCTGGCCAGATCGAGGCGGAACCCGTCGACGCCCAGCTCGCCGGCCCAGTACCGCAGCGCGTCGGTGACCAGGGCGACCACTACGGGCGAGCCGCTATTGAGGGTATTGCCGCAGCCGGTGAGGTCCTGCCGGAGGTAGTAGGCGGGCGCATCCAACCCCCGGTAGGCCAGGGTGGGTCCGTCCACGCCACCCTCACAGGTGTGGTTGGCCACCACGTCGACGATGATTTCCAGGCCCACGGCGTGCAGCGCGGCCACCATCGTGCGGAACTCCGCCACCTCCTCGCCAGGCACTGCGGCGTATCCGGGATGCACCGCGAGCAGGGCCAGCGGCGAGTAGCCCCAGTAGTTGGTCATCCCAGCGTGCAGCAGCAGCGGCTCGGAGCAGAACGCGGACACCGGCAGCAGTTCCACGGTGGTGATACCCAGATCGGTGAGGTAGGAGGTCACCGCGGGGTGGGCTAGTCCCAGATAGGTGCCCCGGTGCTCGGGAGGCACCTCGGGATGAGTGCGGGTGAAGCCGCGTACGTGCAGCTCGTAGAGCACCGTTTGCTCCCACGGCACGTCGGGTCGGGTGCCGGTGTCCGGGCCGCCACGGGCAGTGACCAACGATACCGGGACGCTGCCTCGGGAGTCGATAGTGCAGCGCGGGCCGGCGGGATCGCCCTGGTAGCCCAGCGCGGCCCGCAGATCGGTCACGCTGCCCTCGATCCGCAGCGTGTAGGGGTCGATCAGTAATTTGGCGGGGTTGCACCGAAGGCCACGCGGCGGGTCCCACGGCCCGTGTACCCGGTAGCCGTAGCGTTGCCCGGGGGCCACCCCGGTCAGCAGTCCGTGCCACACCCCGAAGGTGTGTTCCGGCAGCGGCACCCGCAGCTCTGCGCCATCCGCGGACAGCAGGCAGACCTCGACCGCCTCGGCGACCGAGGAAGCTACCGCGAAGCGCACCCCGCCGCCCTCGGCGTGTGCGCCGAGCGGGAATGGTCGGCCAACTTGTGGGCGGTTCATGGACAGCCATCCTGCCTGCCCGGTCCGACATTCACTCCGGCTGTACCGGTCAGCACAATGGCGGGGTGAACGCGGGGGATCAGACACCACCGGACAACGAGACTGATCTCGTCGTCCGGATGGACGGCGTGGGCGTTCGGCGCGGGGCCGCCACGCTGCTCCATCGGGTGGACTGGCGGGTAGAACTGGATGAGAAGTGGGTCGTTCTGGGACCCAACGGCGCCGGCAAGACCACCCTGCTGCGGTTGGCCGCGACCGAGCTGTATCCGACCTGCGGGCAGGTGCACGTCCTCGGGGAACGGCTTGGTCGCACCGATGTGTTCGGGCTCCGCCCGCGGATCGGATTTTCCTCGGCGTCACTGGCCAGGCGGATCCCCGGTGACGAGGTGGTGTCCGACCTAGTGGTCAGCGCCGGCTACGCGGTGCTCGGCCGGTGGCGCGAACGTTACGAGGACGTCGACAGCGCGCGGGCCGCCGGGCTGCTGGCGGCCCTCGGGATGGACGGGATGGCCCAGCGCCGCTTCGGCACGCTATCGGAGGGGGAGCGCAAGCGGGTGCTGATCGCCAGGGCGTTGATGACCGATCCGGAGCTGCTATTGCTCGACGAGCCCGCGGCTGGGCTGGACCTGGGCGGCCGGGAGGATCTGCTGGCCCGGCTGGCTACCTTGGCGGCCGATCCGGACGCCCCCGCGACGGTGCTGGTCACCCACCATGTCGAGGAGATCCCCCCCGGGTTCACCCATGCCATGCTGATGCGCGACGGTGCGGTGGTCGCCCAGGGCTTGCTGGCTGCGGTGCTCACCCGGGACAACCTGTCAAAGACGTTCGGCGCGGACCTGGTGCTGCGTCGCTTCGGGCTGCGCTATTTCGCATACCGTCGTTGAGCGGCCACGGCACTACAACCGTTCGCCTGTTGTGGCTGTTCATCGTCGGGATCATCTTATTCGCTGTCACGACCGCCTTCGGGGCTCTCACCAGTACCAAGTGAGGGCCGCTGTTACAGCGATCGGTGTGGCGCGAGCCTGGTTGGGTCTTGGCTCGGCTAGCGTGCTCGGGGTGTCGGACGGACCAGATCTCAACCCCCACAACCTGCTCAACATCCTCCTGCACCACCTTGAGGTGCCCGCAGCCTTCGTTCCGGGATCGTTGCTCCTCGGTGGCCTGGCATGGTGGCTGTCCCCGCGTCGGGGGTGGGCTCAGGTGCCGGCGGTGCTCGCGGGGTGCGCTCTGGCGTTGGTATTGGCCCTCACCGTGGTGCGTCCGTTCGGACACTTTTCCGCGGGTGGCCTCAACCCATTGACGACGTTGCGGCAGTGTTCGGCCGGCAGCCTGTCGTTGGCCCATCTCTACGAGCAGCTCAACGTGGCGATGCTGGTGCCGTTTGCGTTTTTCGGGACCCTGGCGACCCGTCGTCCGTTGCTCATCGTGACATCCAGCGCACTCGTCAGCGGGTTCGCGGAGTTCGTCCAGGGCGCTACCGGTGGCGGCGAGTGTCAGGTCCGTGATCTCGTGCACAACACCGCGGGTGGTGTCCTCGGTGCGCTGCTGGCCGGGTGGATGCTGTGGCGGCGGGCGCGGCGGGCGCGGCGGTCGTCCGGCATCACCGCAGAGCTTGGAGTCGGTGCAGGATCATCGCGTTGATCGACGTCAGGTCGGCTTCGCAGGCCACCTGCACGGGGCGTGCCGGTGGTTCTGGGCTGATGCCGGACTGCACGGCACCGCGGTCGCGTCCGTGGTCGCAGAGCACTTCAAGGGCCATCGGAGTGGTTGTCAGCGTGCCCGACACGGTGGCTTCCAGCACGGCCAACGAGTCGTGCAGTGCCACCGGCGTCGTGCGCTGTCGCTGGCACTGTTCGATGATGCCGGCCAGTACCGCGCAGCGCGGGCCGGCTGCCGCCAGCTCGGCGAACCAGGCGCCGTCGACGGTGGCTCGCTGGGTCACATTCAACGGCACCAGCGTGGTCGGTACGTCCTCCTCGACGAGGACCCGGTGGGCGGCTTCGGGATCGGACCCGATGTTGAACTCCACTGGTGAACCGCCGAGATTGCCGCCCATGATCACGATGCGGCCGATCCGAGGCTTGACCTCCGGGTGCACTGCGAGCAACAGCGCGATGTTGGTCAACGGTCCGATGGCCACCAGCGTCACTGGGGCCACTGCGCCACGCAGCAGAGCGGCCAACAGGGGCACGGCGCCGAGAGCATTGATCGGTCCGCTGGGTTCCGGTAGCAGACCCGCGTGCCCGCCCAAGCCGTCTCGGCCGTGCCAGCGATCGGCCCGCTGCGGCGGTGGGTACACCAGCGGCCGGGCCGCGCCGGCGGCCACCGGCAGGTTGCCGAGCCCGGCCAGGGTCCGCAGCCTCAGCGCGTTGGCGGTGGTGACCTCCACGCCGGCGTTGCCGAACACCGTGGTCACGGCGAGCAGCTGCACCTCCGGGCTGGCCGCGGCCAGCATCAGCGCCACCGCGTCGTCGACCCCCGGGTCGGTATCAATGATCATCGGCACGGTCACCGGGTCAGCACCTCGTCGATCTCGGCGGCGGTCGGCAGGGACGGTTGGGCACCGGGCCGGGTAGCCGCCAGCGCGCCTGCAGCGCACGCTCGGGTGAGCAACTCGGAATCGGGCAGCCCGCGCAGTAGACCCGCTACCGCAGCGCCGATGAACGCATCACCGGCAGCGGTGCCATCCACGGCGTCGACCGACGGAGGGACCGCGGTCTCGACTTCGATGCCCTCGCGGAGCAGCACCGCACCGCGCGGTCCGTCGGTTATGGCAACGGCTCGGGCGGCGTGCAGCCCGGGTAGAGCGGCGTATTCAGCACGATTGACCACCACCAGGTCGGCACGTCGCAACACGTCGGTCGGGACCGGGCGGGTTGGCGACGCGTTGAGCACGAACAGCCCGGTGGCATGTCGGGCAGCGGCGGCGACTACCTGCTCGGGGACCTCCAGCACGGTGAGCACCGCCTCGGCACCGGCTACATCCTGTGCGTCCACCCGCAATGCTGCGTTTGCGCCGGATACCACAACAATGGTGGTCTCGCCCGTGGCATCCACGGCGATCAATGCCAGCCCGGTCGGCTCGGTGACCCTCTGCAGCCGGTCCAGACGCACTCCCTCGTGGCGTAGCAGCGTCAGCGCGATGTCGGCCTCCGGGTCGGCACCCACCGCGGCGATCAGCTGCACCGGTAGCCCGTGGCGGTGGACGGCCAGCGCCTGGTTGGCGCCCTTGCCCCCGGGTACCCGGGTCAACCCGGCAGTGGTGAGGGTCTCACCTGGGCGGGGCAACCGCGGCAGTGTGGCCACCAGATCGAGGTTGACGCTGCCCACCACTGTCACGCCCACGGGCTTATCCCACCACGCCGCATTGATAATCGTCTCGCCGAAATCAAGCCACGCCTGGTGGCGCCGTGCCTTACTCGGGGCCTCTACCATGCCGCCGATCGGGGTGCCCGCCGAGTGGGAGTAGCCTTCGCACCGGTCAACCAGCGGATGACAGACCTGGATGCCGCGCAACCCGCGGGAGGCACCGTGATAACAAAGAATCCGAATGCGATTCTGCGGAATGTCCGATCTTCGATGGCCGCGTTGGGCCAGGGCAGTCCGGCCGCCACGCCGCCCCAAGTGCACGATCTCATCCAGGCGATCAAGGATCTGGACAACCACCTGTCCTGGGGCGGGATGCCCCCTGACGAGTGGCGCAGCGCCCCGTTCGCGCCACCCTCGGCGCGGGTCTTGGACACCGGGGCCCACAACGTTCGGCAGCGCGAAACACCGCTCCCCGAGCCCGATCCGGTGGAGGACATCATCCGCCGGATGTGATGGTCGGCGCAGCGTCGGCACGCTACCTTCGGAAGCATGCCGACCACCGGGCCACCGTCGTGTCTAGTGATTCACTGCACCGGTCACCGGAGCGACCCGCAGCACGAGGTGGGTATCAACGGCAGCGACGGGCTCTGCCCGGTGCCGGTCTGCGCCATCCATCACGACCGAATCGGGCAGGGTGAACCGTGGCTGTGGGTTCCCTGGCACCGGTTGAAGGGTGCCAGTTCCGACCTGTCAGAGGGGTGCATCCTGATGGGCGAGGAGTTGGTCGGCTACGGTCTCGTGGTCGACGTCCGGATGCGCAACAGCCTGGTTCCAGCGCTGACGTCTCCGACGGCCGGGAGACGACGACGTTGGCCATCGATGGTCGGGTGTTCGGCGTGAATCAGCCGGTCTCCCTGGAACTGGTCCTCGCGCCCGAGGCGGTGGCGCATCTCAAGGAGGCGCTGCGTTTCGTCCGGCCTTGAGTCGGTTTTGGGACTACGCCAGCGCCGCCAGGTAGCGGATCGCGGAGATGCTCGGCAGAAAGCAGTAGGCCCCGCCGCAGGTGGTGACGAATCGAGTGAGTCCGTGCAGGACCACAGGTCCCCCCGGCTGCGGTATCGAGAAAGTTCCGGCCCCGTTGCCCTGGGCGCCGATCAGTGGATCGTTGGTGCGGCCCAGTCCGGCGGTGAACAGTCCGTCGTTCGCCCATTGGGTCATGAGGAACTCGAACTGATCGTGCAAGCTGACCCCGATGAACAGGCCGAGCAGCCCCCGAGCCTGCCCGTCCCTGGGATGTGCCGGGTCATACGGCGGACCGTAGGCGATCCCGCGCCGAACGATGCGGTGCAGGTGACCGCCATCGCCGGCGACGCGTTGCCCGCGCGGATTCATCCGGCGAATATGCGATCCGATCGGGCACCGATAACCCCACTCGTCACTGACCTCTCCGGTGTAGTCGAAGTCGTTCAGCGCTTCGGCTGGAATCGGCGGCTCGGGTGTGTCGGTGTCCGGTGAAAGGGCCAGTGGCGCGCCGTTGCGCCAACGTCCGCACAGCTTCGCCTCGATCAGTTCTTCCGGCAATCCGGTGGTCGACGCCTGGCGGCCGACGAACTCCGCGAACGCGTCGACGTCTTGTTGAAGTACGCGGAATGCGGCGAAGCTACCGTTGACGCCCAGCTCGGGCGGCTCCGGAACTGGATAGCTGAATTGGTCGAACTGGCTGGGATATCCGAGCAGGAATTCGCCTACCGGCGCTCGCGGCAGGTGATCCGGCAGTCCAGCCGGCGGAACACCGTCGATGGTGGGTTGGGATAATCCGTCACGATAACCGAAGTGTCCGGCGCCGCCGGGCAACGCCGCGCCGTCGTGGCGACCCAGCTCGACGCAGCCCGCGGACCAGGCCTGTTGCAGTAGCTTCGTCGCCGCGTCGAGCGCGTCACCCGACTGGGCGGACAGGATCAGCAACAGGTGCAGCCCTGGGTCGACCAACCACTGCAGCCATTGGTCGGGTGCGCTCGTACCGACGTCGCCCACGCTGGCCGCACGCTGCACCGCACCCTCGCGGTATTCCACCGGAAAGCTGTCCAGGGAGCCTCGCGACATTCCCAGCGCCGCCAGGCCGGCAAATGTGATGCCCACGTTCACGCAATAGTCCGGCTTCGCTGCCCAAGGTTTCGCGGTGGTGATGGAAGGTACAGTCGGATCACTGTCAATCAATGTGGTCAGAAGGGTGCCGGCGCCCGTCGGCTCGCGAACGCTCAGACCGAGATACCGGGCCACTGGCATGGTGTAACCCCGGAGGATGAATCCCTGCACATCCGCGAGCTCGAGAGTCACCATTGCGGTATTCCCTCCTTGCACAGTATTCAGCTCGGGCTACCGGCCGGCGCCAGGATGTCGAGTACCGTGCGCTCGGGGTAGGCACTGTAGAACGTCCCGACGCAACCAACGTCGACGCTGCGGACGTAGTCGAGAAACTCCTGGCGATAAGTCTGGACCGGCAGCGGGGGAGCACTTTCGACGTGCGCCATGAGAGCGTTGAAGACGTCGCCGATAGTGTCGATAAACTCGTTGATGTACACCGCGAAATCGCCGTCGTAGGTCGTGATCACTCCGAGTTGGTCGTTGCCCAGGAATGCGAAACGGGCGAAGTGTACGGTGCCGATCTTGTTCAGCGCGATGCTGACTGGATTCTGCTCCGGTGGCAAAGACTGAAATTGTCCGACGAGCCGTTGAAGTGTAGCGTAGTCTTCCGTAGACTTCGCTTTCATCACCAAAGTCAACGGGTTCTGGACGGGCTGCGGTGACGGCTCGTTCAAAAGGTTTTCCTCTCAGGTGTTCAGTGGTTGATCAGCATCACGATTAAGCGCGGCGGGTCAGCCCGTGTTCGTCGAGCCTGCGCCGCAGCTGGGTCAGGGCCCGCGCCCGCGTGGGTCCGATGCCGCCGGCTGGGATCCCAGTATTCCGAGCGACCTCGGCGTACGGTCGCGGGCTATCGAAGAACAGCTCGCGGAGAAGTATTTGACGGCGCGGTGACAGCGTCGCGATGAGATTCCGCAGCAGCCGCGCCGTGTCTGCGTCAATCGCGTGCTGCTCCGGACCCACGGAGGGGTCAGCCAGCTGCTCTACCACCGCATGGGATGGCGCCGGGGTGTGCTGGGCCCGCTGTCGCAAGATGCGCAGGCATTCCCGGCTCGCGGTGGTCGCCAGCCAACCGGCGAGCTGCTCGGGCAGCAGTATTCGATGGCAGTTCTCCGCCAGCCGTAACCAGGTCATCTGCACCGCGTCGTGTGCGTCGGCTTCCTGCAGTCCGAACGAGCGCACCTTCCCGATCACCACCGCCCGGTATCGGTGCACGATCTCCTCCCAGGCCTTGGGGTCGCGGTGGCCCGCGCGCTGGAGCAGGTCAGTGACGCTGCGGGTGGTCTCAGGTGGGCTGATGGTGGTTGTCATTCGGATACCCCCGGTGCCGCGTGGGTGGGCGGTGGGCACAAGGTGGGTGCCCTGATCATGATCAATCAGTGTGTCGCTGGACTACGTCGTAAGCTGAACGTACGTTGTATAGTCAGGTGTACAGTGTTATGGTGCAAGGCAAAGGCGGCTATAGCCCGATCGGGTATACGTTGTACGTACTGCGGTAGGGGCTACGTGCGGTAGGGGCTACGAGGAGCGAGTGGCTACGAGGAGGGATCAAGGTTGAACGACCAGTCCAGCGTCCCCGGCCGCTCCGACCCCACTACCTGGGTTGGCGTCGACCCCAGCAAGGACCACACGCGGCCACCCCCGCTGTCGCGGTCTCGAATCGTGCGGGCCGCGCTGGGCCTGGTGGATGAGAAGGGTCTGGCTGCCTTGACGATGCGGGCGCTGGCCACTGAGCTCGAAGTCTCGCCGATGGCCCTGTACAACCACGTGCGGGACAAAGACGAGCTGGTGGATCTCATGGTCGACCTGATGCTCGGCGAGGTAGATACCTCGGTCACCGAAGGTGACTGGCTGACCCAGCTCCGGGCACTGGTGTGCAGTTACCATCAGGCTTTAGCAGCCCACCATGAGCTGGCCCGGGCCTACAGCGTACGGGTCAGAATCGGCCCGTACGGACTATTGCTCATGGAGCGGACTGTTGCGCTTCTGCTTGAAGCGGGATTCTCGCCTTCCGAGGCGTCCGACGCCTTCTTCGTCCTGTTCATCTACACCGCTGGTTTCCAGCAGATAGGCCACATCGTCCCCCGGCGCGATAGCGCAACTCGGGAGGAGACCGGCTATTTCCCGCCGCTCCCACCGCAGCAGATTCCCGCTATCACTGTGGTGAGTCCGCACCTCGACGGCCCGCATCGGCCGGGACGGTTCGACTATGGCCTCGATCTTCTGCTCGCTGGTTTGCGGGTAAAGATGGCTGCACCCGAGGCGGCCGCGACTGCGCCGCAGTGAGGGCCGTCACTTCGCCGCGGATCTACCGATCGGTAACATTGTGGCCATGAACATCGTGGTTCTGATCAAGCAGGTGCCGGACACCTGGTCCGCGCGCACGCTGGCCGATTCCGACCACACCCTTGACCGCGCCTCGGCCGACGTCGTCCTGGACGAGATCAACGAACGTACGGTCGAGGAGGCGCTGAAGATCAAGGAGGCGGCCGACGGGGAGGTCACCGTCGTCACGATGGGTCCGCAGCGGGCCGCCGACGCCATTCGCAAGGCGCTGTCCATGGGTGCGGACAAAGCGGTGCACCTGTCCGACGAGGCGCTTCACGGTTCCTGCGCGGTCCAGACCGCCAAGGCTTTGGCTAGGGTCATCGGCACGCTCGGCGAGGTCGACCTCATCATCGCCGGCAACGAAGCCACCGACGGCACCGTGGGCGCCATGGCGGCGATGGTCGCTGACGTCCTCGGGCTACCGGAGCTCACCCATGCGCGCAAGGTCACCGTCGAAGGACGCACGGTGACCGTGGAGCGGGAGGCCGATGACGCGATCACGGTCCTGCGGGCTGATCTGCCGGCCGTGGTCAGCGTGAACGAGAAGATCAACGAGCCGCGCTACCCGTCGTTCAAGGGCATCATGGCCGCAAAGAAGAAGCCGGTCGCCACGTTGTCGCTGGCCGATGCGGGCATCGAGCCCAACGCTGTCGGGCTGGCCAACGCCACCTCGACGGTGATCGAGTCCACGCCACGCCCGCCGCGGCTGGCCGGGCAGGTCGTCACCGACGACGGCGACGGCGCGGCCAAGCTCGCCGCATATCTCATCGGCCAGAAGCTGATCTGACCGGCGCAGAGGAGAACAGTCATGGCAGAGGTTCTGGTCCTCGTCGAGCACTCCGGCGGCGAGGTCAAGAAGGTCACCAACGAACTGCTCACAGCGGCAGCGAAGCTGGGCGAGGCATCCGCCGTAGTGGTCGGCACGCCTGGTGGTGCGGCCAAGCTCAAGGACCGGCTAGCCGCCTACGGCGCCGCGAAGATCTATGTTGCCGAGTCCGACGACGTGAACAACTACCTCACCGCCCCCGCCGTCGACGTGCTGGCGGAGCTCGTGGAATCGGCCCGGCCGGCCGCTGTCCTCATCGCCTCCTCACCGGACGGCAAGGAGATCGCCGGCAAGCTTGCCGTCCGTACCGGATCGGGTCTGCTCTCCGATGCCGTCGAGCTGGACGCCGACGGCACCGCTACTCATTCGATCTTCGGCGGCTCCTATCTAGCCAAGTCCCAGGCCACCACGCCGGTCGCGGTGATCACCGTCCGGGCCGGCGCGATCGAACCGGTCGAGTCGCCGGGCGCGGCCGTCGAGCAGACCGTCGAGGTCCCCGCAGGGAGCGCGACCAAGGCGGCAAGGATCATCGAGCGTAAACCCATCGAAGGTGGGGACCGCCCCGAGCTCAGTGAGGCCAGCGTTGTGGTCTCCGGTGGTCGTGGGGTCGGCTCGGCGGACAACTTCGGGGTGGTCGAGAAGCTCGCCGACTCGCTTGGCGCCGCGGTCGGGGCCTCTCGAGCGGCGGTGGACTCCGGCTACTACCCGCACCAGTTCCAAGTCGGCCAGACCGGCAAGACGGTCTCTCCGCGGCTGTACGTCGCGCTCGGCATCTCCGGCGCGATTCAGCACCGCGCCGGCATGCAGACGTCCAAGACCATCGTCGCGGTCAACAAAGACCCGGAGGCACCGATCTTCGAGATCGCCGACTTCGGCGTGGTAGGCGACCTCTTCACCATCGCCCCGCAGCTCACCGACGCGGTCACCAGCCGAAAGGGCTGACGCGGGAGGTGACGCTCGTGTGTGGATCCGTTGCGGATGTGCCAGGGATGGCAACTCTCGGCGGGCGTGGTGAGCGGCCCGCACCGCAGCCGCGGCGGGCGCCGTTAGGCTGGGGCCTCGATGACCTACCTCGACCATGCCGCCACGACGCCGATGCTGCCGGAGGCGGTGGCAGCGATGAGCCAGGCACTGTCCACGTTGGGCAATGCCTCGTCGCTGCATGGCTCGGGCCGGCGAGCGCGGCGCACCGTGGAGGAATGTCGGGAGAGCATCGCCGACGCGGTGGGGGCGCGCCCGTCTGAGGTGGTGTTCACCGGGGGTGGTACTGAGGGCGATAACCTCGCCGTCAAGGGCCTGTTCTGGCAGCGGCGTGCCGCTGATCCTCGCCGCACCCGGGTACTCGCCTCCACTGTCGAGCACCACGCCGTGCTCGACGCGGTGTCCTGGCTGGCCGATCACGAAGGCGCCGAGGTGGGCTGGCTCGAGGTCGACGACCACGGCCGAGTGCAGCCCGAGACCCTACGCGCCGCGCTGGCCCGCGACCCGGGATCGGTGGCCCTGGTGACCGTGATGTGGGCGAACAACGAAGTGGGCACCGTAGCGCCGGTGCGGGAGCTGGCCGAGGTCGCCGCCGGATACGGGGTGCCGCTGCACACCGACGGCGTGCAGGCGGTGGGTCAGCTGCCGGTGCACTTCGGCCAGTCCCAAGCCGCCGCTCTCACCCTGACCGGGCACAAGCTGGGCGGCCCTTACGGAGTCGGGGTGCTGTTGCTGGGTCGGGAGGTCGCGGCGACCCCGCTGCTGCACGGCGGCGGTCAGGAACGCGATGTGCGCTCCGGCACGCTCGACGTCCCGGCGATCGTCGGGTTGGCCACCGCAATCCGCCACGCCGTGGCTACCCAGCCGCAGAGCACGATCGGGCTCGCTGCGCTGCGAGACGAGCTAGTGGACGGGATCCTGGCCAAGGTGCCCGATGCGGTGCTCAACGGGGATCCGGGTGACGGCCTGATCGACGGTGGTCCCTCGCGATTGCCGGGTAACGCGCATTTCACCTTTCCCGGCTGCGAGGGCGACTCACTACTGATGCTGCTCGACGCCCGGGGCATCGAGTGCTCCACGGGAGCGGCGTGCACCGCCGGTGTGGCGCAGCCCTCGCACGTATTGCTGG
Source organism: Mycobacteriales bacterium (assembly GCA_038276315.1). Lineage (GTDB taxonomy): Bacteria > Actinomycetota > Actinomycetes > Mycobacteriales > Pseudonocardiaceae. Next base: position 4,879 of record JBBPZY010000012.1, on the reverse strand, counting down.
CGATGGGAGCCACGCCGGCCGCTGCCCGCGGCTCACTGCGCTTCTCTCTCGGACGCACCTCTACAGCCGCGGACGTGGCCGAGGTTCTCGATGCCATCGAGCCGGTCGTCGCTCGGGCGCGGGGCGCCGGATTCCGGCGGGCGGCCGCGTCGTGAAGGTTTTGGCCGCCATGAGCGGCGGGGTGGATTCGTCGGTGGCCGCTGCCCGGGCGGTCGACGCCGGGCATGAGGTGGTCGGGGTGCACCTGGCGCTGTCGGCGCAACCCGGCACGCTGCGCACCGGAGCCCGCGGATGCTGCACGAAAGAGGACGCAGCCGACGCGCGGCGGGTCGCCGACGTCGTGGACATCCCGTTCTACGTCTGGGACTTCGCGCAGCAGTTCACCGCCGACGTGGTGGACGACTTCGTCGCCGAGTACGCCGCCGGGCGCACCCCCAACCCGTGCCTGCGGTGCAACGAGCGGATCAAGTTCACCGCGTTGCTGGACCGGGCGCGTGACCTCGGCTTCGACGCGGTCTGTACCGGTCACTACGCGCGCCTCGCCGACGGCGTTTTACGCCGGGCTGTGGACGCTGGCAAGGACCAGTCCTACGTGCTCGCCGGGCTCACCGCCGCGCAGCTGGCGCATGCGCTGTTCCCGGTCGGCGACACTGCCAAGGGCGAGATCCGGGCCGAGGCGACGCGACGCGGCCTGGCCGTCGCCGGCAAGCCGGACAGCCACGACATCTGCTTCATCCCCTCGGGCGACACCCGGGCATTCCTGGCCGGCCGCCTGGGCGCCCGGCCCGGAGAGTTGGTCGACGGGGAGACCGGGGAAGTCCTCGGCCACCATCATGGCGTGCACGGCTTTACCGTTGGCCAGCGCCGCGGGCTGGGATTGCAACACCCAGCGCCCGATGGCCGACCACGGTTCGTCCTGGGGCTGGAACCGGCCACCGGCAGGGTGCGGCTGGGATCGGCGCAGCATCTAGACGTCGGCGTGATCGAAGCGCACCGCCCGGTGTGGCCATCCGGTGCACCGGATGGCCCGCTCGAGTGCATCGCGCAGGTCCGGGCGCACGGCGGGTGCGCGAGCGCGGTCGCTGAGGCCGTCAGCGATGGTGTGCTGGTACAGCTTCGGGAGCCGCTACGCGGAGTCGCACCGGGCCAGGCCGTCGCCCTGTACCGGCCAGACCCTGGTGGCGATGTCGTAGTCGGCAGCGCCACCATCACCGCCACGCGATGACTTCTCGATGTCGCCAGGCCGGAACTGCGCTCCTGGCGACGTGAGCGGACTCAGCTTGTGATGCCACCATTACTGCCATCAGCACTGCCGCCGTCGGCGCCGTGATTGCCACCGGACATACCCAGCACCGACATGGTGAAGTTGAGGACGTCATCGCCACCGCCAAGGCCGCTGCCGCTGCCGCTGGCATTGCCGATCGGTATTCGGGGCGAGATCGTCGACAGGACGGTGCGGGCCGGTAGCAGCTCGACGTGCTCCCCGTCGAGGTCGGCAAGGTTCACTGTGTCACACATAAATCCTCCTAGGAAAGGCGCTCAATCGGAGAGGATCAGCCATTAGCGTTGGCGCCGTCGACGCCGGGCATGCCGGGCACGAGATGGTAAACGTGGTTTAAGAGTCCAAGGTCGACTCCTCCCGTGCTATCGGTACCGTTGGCGGCGGTGCCGCCGTCGCCGGTGCTGAACATCGACAGGACGGTACGGGCGGGCAGCAGCTCCACGTGCTGGGCATCGAGCTCGACGAAACTGAGTACGGCCGGCATCGGATCCTCCTAGGAAGCGGTGGCCCAGGTGGTCCCGGGCCCGGAAAACACCTCATCGGCGAAAGTGCCAATGCGTTACTACATACCGTGCCCAACAGTGCTGTCTGAGGCAATGAGTAGCCCCACGTAAATGTGCAGGGTTTCCACCTAGCCATGGACGGGATTTCCCAATACGTAGTCGACAACACGTGTCACGCAGATTTTTAGTTGCTGGTACTGACGGTGCTGATGCCGATGTCCGCCACCCTGGATTGCGGATTTTCGGCGAGCGTCCGACCGACCCGGCGCAGCGTCGGAGATGCCGTAGCACCGGACCACTCGCGTCGTTCGCCGGCGACCTTGATAAACATCCCTGGTGACTGACCTACGACCGTGGCCCCCTGGTACCGCGACCGGTATCGGCTCGATGCCCGGCACCGACGCCCGCGAAGCTGCCCGCATCGTGATCGGCGAGCTACCTGACCTGCCCAACCTGCCCGAGCTGCCGGACCGGGGTGCTGGTGCTGACATCATCGGGCGCACCGCGGCTCTGCTCGTCGACCTCGCCGTTGAGCTGGTGCCGTCGGGTTACCGGGTGACCGCCAGGGCTGGGCGCGATCACCGCCGTGGCGTCGATCTGTTGCGCGCCGACCTCGACGCGTTCGAGGAGGCTTTGGACTCCGCCGGGGCCCGACCCGACGTGATCAAGTTGCAGGCCGCAGGACCGTGGACGCTGGCCGCCGAGGTGGAGCTGCGCAGCGGACACAAGGTGCTCACCGACCCCGGCGCTTTGCGTGAGTTCGCGGCGTCATTGGCCGAGGGGTTGCGGGTGCATGCCAGTGAGGTGCACCGCCGGCTCGGCGTGAGCACCGTCGTGCAGCTTGATGAACCGGGCCTGCCAGCGGTTCTCGCCGGTAGCGTGCCAACCCCGTCCGGGTACGGCACGGTGGCCGCGGTACCTGAGAGCGCCGCGGTTGAGCTGCTGCGTAGCGTGCTCGAAGCACTGCCCACACCGCGGATCGTGCACTGCTGCGCGCCGCGACCACCGTTGGCGCTGCTCCGCGAGGCTGGGGCTGACGCGCTGGCCGTCGACGCCGCACTGCTCGCCGGCGCGCCCCGGGCCACCATCGACGCCCTCGGCGAGGCATGGGACTCCGGGATGTCAGTGCTGCTCGGTCTGGTGCCGGCTGTTGCGCATTCCGGGCAGCCAGGTCCGGCCGGTGGGCCGCCCACTCTCGCCGATCTGGCCCGGCCGGCGCTGGATCTGGTACATCGGCTCGGCTTCGACCGCTCGCTGCTCGCCCAGTGCTGCTTGCCCACCCCGTCCTGCGGGCTGGCTGGCGCCACCCCGGACTGGGCTCGGCGAGCGCTGAGCCTGGCCCGTGAACTGGGACAGGCATTCCTCGACCCGCCCGAGTCCTGGTCGTCGTAACAGTAGCCTCTGCGGCGGGACATTCGGTGGCGTGCAGCGCCGGGTCGTGGGGAGATAGGGCCATGGTCAGCGTCACGCTCAGCGGGCTGTCTCTCGCACCGGTCGAGCCGTCCGATGAGGACGGCATCCGGCAGTGGTACGAGCTGCGCAGCGCGGTGATAAGTGTGGACGCGCCCGATGACCCGCCGCCGTGTTGGGTCGACCAGCTCGGCGGTTTTCGGTACCCGTGGCCCGGCCGCCTAGAGAGCCTGTGGGTGGCTCGGGTGGCCGGCTCGGTGGTGGGTGGCTGCCTGCTTCGCCTCCCGATGCTGGAGGACCAGCACAACGCCGAGGGCGAGATCCTGGTGGCGCCCGAGCGCCGGCGGCGCAGCATCGGTCGGACTCTGCTCGCTCACCTGCGAGCCGAGGCCATCCGGCAGGGCCGGGTCCGGCTCGTCTTCTGGGTGCAGCATCCGCTGGCCCCGGCCGCGACCGACCAGGCAGCGCGATTCGCGACGGCGTCCGGAGCGCGGCCCGCCCTCAACGAGACCCTGCGGCGGCTAGACGTCGGCTCGGTGGACCCGGCTGTGCTCGCCCGGCTCAACGAGCAGGCGCAGGCGAAGTCCCGCGGCTACTCGCTGGTGCAGTGGGTAGGCAGCACGCCGCAGCGATGGCTCGATGACATCGCCTACCTCGCGGGGCGGATGTTCACCGACGCTCCGCTGGACGGCCTGCAGTGGAACCCGGAGCTCTACGACGCTGCGCGGATACAAGCCCACGACGCCAGATCCCTGGCCCGCGGACTGCACATGGTCACCACCGGGGCGGTGGACAGCGCCGGGCGGCTGGTCGCCTTCACCCAGATCGGCGGCTACGCTACGTCGCGCTGGTTCGGTGGCCAGTGGAACACGATTGTCGCGCCGGAGCACCGCGGCCACCGGCTGGGCACTCTGATCAAAGTGGCTAACCTCGATCTTGCTCGAGCCCAACGTCCTGAGCTGAGAGCCATCGACACCTGCAACGCTGATTCCAACCCATACATGATCGGGATCAACGAGGCGATGGGGTTCCGGCCATACCGCCGCACTATTGACTGGCAGCTCGATCTGCAGTGACTCTTGGAGCAGACGTATCACAGGGGTCTGAGGCGAACTCTTTTTGTCGTGGAGAAACCCCCAGGTGACACGGAGCCTGAGGACTGAAAGGTGATCCATGGGGGAGCCACGTTGGGTGATCTGGACATCGCAACCCAGGCACATGGAGTTCGAGTTCCGGTTGCATCCGGTCGGTCCGGTGGTCCACCTTGGCTTGTTCATTTGGGGTCTCGACCAGGGCGCCGAAGCGTTGAAGCTCGGCCGGCAGGTATTCGCCACGCTCCCCGAGAATGCCAACGTCATGATCATCAGCACCAATGCTCCACCGGCGCCCTTTGTGCCCGAGCAGTTTCACTTCATGCCCGGCTACATCGTTGCGGTCGTCGGCTTCGGATCGGCCGAGGACCACGCTGGCCCGCTGGCCCCGATCCGCGCGGCGCTCCCGCCGCTGTTCGAATTCGTCACCCCGATGCCGTATACCCAGCTGCAACGTAAGCATTCGGAGTTCCCGTCTGCCGGGCTGTCCTGCTGTGGCTGGTGGGGTCGGGTGCGGGCACCATGATGAGCCCGTCGGCGGCCATCGTCAGATGGGCCGCCGGGGTGGTCATCGTCGGCGGGTTGAGGTCGGT
>JBBPZY010000011.1:0-2828 GCA_038276315.1 Mycobacteriales bacterium | reverse complement strand
CTGCCGTTGTTAAGTGGGGCCGAGCGGGATCGGGTGGTGGTGGAGTTCAACGACACTGATCGTGAGGTGCCTGCTGCCACGTTGCCGGAAATGTTCGAGGCGCAGGTCGTGCGGAGCCCGAATGCGCCGGCGGTGATTGTCGAGGGCGTGACCGTCAGCTTCGCGGAGTTGAATGCGCGGGCGAATCAATTGGCGCGGTTGCTGGTGGAGCGGGGTGCCGGTCCGGAGCGAGTGATCGGGTTGGCGCTGCCCCGGTCGGTAGACATCGTGGTAGCACAACTGGCCGTGGTGAAGGCCGGGGCGGCCTTCGTGCCGTTGGATCCAGCGTATCCGGCCGAGCGAATCGGGTTCATGGTCGTCGACGCGGCCCCGGTGGTGGTGCTGACCCGGGGTGATGTGGCGGCTGGGGATGGTCTGGCGGCCAGTGTGGCCGGGGTGGACGAGATCCCAGTAGTGGTCCTCGATGATCCGGCGGTGGTGTCAGCGGTAGCCGCGATGGGCGATGGTGATCTCACCGACACGGATCGCTCCACGCCGCTGTTGCCGATCCATCCGGCCTATGTGATCTACACCTCGGGATCGACCGGGCGCCCTAAGGGTGTGGTGGTGACCCATGCCGGGTTGGCGAGTTTCTCTGCCGCCGAGGTGGAGCGGTACGTGGTGGCGCCGGGGGATCGGGTGTTGCAGTTCTCCTCGCCGAGCTTCGATGCCTCGGTGTTGGAGCTGTGTATGTCGTTGCCGGTGGGGGCGGCGTTGGTGGTGCCGCCGCCGGGTCCGTTGCTGGGTGAGCAGCTGGCGCGGGTGTTGGCCGAGCAGCGAGTGACCCATGCGTTGATCCCACCGGCCGCGCTGTCCACCGTGCCGCCGGCGGCTGCGGCGGAGCTGGCGCTGTTCCGGACGCTGATCGTGGGTGGGGACGTGTGTTCGGCCGAGCTGGTTGCCCGGTGGGCACCGGGCCGACGGATGATCAATTCTTACGGACCCACCGAGTCCACGGTCGTCGCGACCTGGAGCGAGCCGTTGATCCCGGGTCGCGATCCGTGCATCGGCGGGCCGATCTGGAACACGCAGGTGTACGTGCTGGACGCGGCGTTGCAACCGGTTCCGGTCGGCGTAGCCGGTGAACTGTACGTCGCCGGGGTGGGCTTGGCGCGGGGCTACCTGCGGCGCCCAGGACTGACCGCAGATCGATTCATGCCGAATCCGTTCGGAACGCCGGGTGCGCGCATGTATCGCACCGGGGATGTCGTGCGCTGGAGCACTCGCCGCGAGCTGAAGTATCTAGGCCGGTCGGACCACCAGGTGAAGATCCGCGGATTCCGCATCGAGCTGGGCGAGATCGAGACCGTCCTACTGCGCCGCGCTGACGTCGCCGAGGCCGCCGTGGTCGCGAGGGCCAACGAAGGTGGCCACCAGCGTCTGGTGGCCTACTTCGTGCCGGTCGGCCCGACCGTACCCACGTCGGCCGACCTGCGGTCCTGGTTGAAGCGCAGTGTGCCGGACTACATGGTGCCCTCGGCGTTCGTCATGCTCGACGCGCTGCCGTTGAATGCCAACGGAAAGCTGGATCGGCGGGCGCTTCCCGCCCCCGATGTTCAACCGGCGCTCGGCTCCTCCTATCGGGCCCCGAGCACCCCGATCGAGCGAGAACTGGCTCGCGTCTGGGCCGAGATGCTGGGCGTGGAGCGGGTCGGCGTCGAAGACAACTTCTTCGAACTCGGTGGCGACTCCATCCTGAGCATCCAGGTCGTCTCCCGCGCCCGCCAGGCCGGCGTACGGGTCACATCCAAGGACATCTTCCTGTACCAGACGATTGCCGAGCTCGCGGCGGCCGTCACGGTGGAGCCGGTGCCGGTGCCGGCGGACCTCGACCCGGTCCTAGGTCCGGCACCGCTGACGCCGATCCAGCGCTGGTTTTTCACGGCCTACGGCGCGTTGTCCCATTTCAACCAGTCCGTCGTCGTTGAGTTGGCCGAGGACCTCGACGAGGATGCCCTGTCTGTGGCGGTGGATGCGCTGGTGGCGCACCACCCGGCATTGCGCATGCGTTTCTCCACCGTCGAGGGCCAGTGGTGCCAGGACGTCGCGCCCACCGAGTCAGCCGGAGTGCTCGGTCGCTGTGACCTCTCGGATCTGGACGACGAGGGCCGGCGGGCGGCCATGGCGGAGGCAGCGGCCTGCGCCCAGTCCAGTCTGGACATCGCCAGTGGCCCGCTGCTGCGAGCCGTGCTGTTCTGTTCCGGATCCGGACGGCGCCCTCGACTGTTCGTCGCCGTGCACCACCTCGTCGTCGACGGGGTGTCGTGGCGGATCCTGCTGGGCGATCTTGAAGCCGCCTACCACCAGGCTCGCTTGGCGCCGCGTACAGCAACTGCGGAGCACGCATCGACACCATCGGTGGAGTTGGAGCCGACCGGTACCCCGTTCGTCCAGTGGGCACACCGGTTGAGCGATCACGTCCAGGCCGGTGGGCTCGATGCCGACCTGGCGTACTGGTCCAAGGTTTCGCATGAAGCACTGCCTGACTTACCGGTCACCCATGCCGGTGCCAACACGGCCGGTTCCACCCGGACGGTGTCGGTGCGGTTGGGTCGGGATGACACCGATGCGTTGTTGCATCGGGTGCCGGGGGTGTATCGGACGCAGGTCAACGATGTGTTGCTCAGCGCTCTGGGTCGGGTGTTGTCGGCTTGGACCGGGCGCGAGCGCGTGCTCATCGCGCTGGAGGGTCACGGTCGTGAGGAGATCTTCGATGGGGTGGATCTGTCGCGGACGGTGGGGTGGTTCACCTCGCAGTTCCCGGTGGCGTTGGCTGTTCCTTCGTCGGG
>JBBPZY010000010.1:0-4811 GCA_038276315.1 Mycobacteriales bacterium | reverse complement strand
CGGCGCTGCAGCAATCGGCGCGCAGAAGGGATGCAGCGCAGCACATCGGGCACGTTGCGGACCCCGACGTAGGGCACGAACTCCACGTCGCGATCCGCCAGCATCGACCGGCTCTGCTCGTTGGCATGCGTCACCCACACCGCATCACCGTTGGGCGGGATCCGACTCGCCAAACTGTCGAGCTGGGTCAGATGCCCCCCTGTCGTGGCGACAAACAGCGTGGTCATACAGTTCTCACCCCAGTTCAGCCCGGCCTGAGCAGTGCGCACTCACTGCATTGCGCACGCACTGCGACGGCCCGCGTGCAGCGCGTCACATTCACCCTACCCCAGCAGCGGGGTACCGTCGCCGCTGTGAACGCGCCAACTCAAGCCGAGACCGTGCTCACCGATCCGCGCAGCGACCCCCGTTGGCGTCAGCTCGCCCTCCGGGCGCATGGCAGCGTGTTCACCTCGCCGCCGTGGATCGACGCCGTCTGCGCCACCTACGGCTTCACCCCCGCCAGCGCTATCCGGCTCGACTGGGACGGGCAACCGCGGGCGGGACTGGCCTGGGTCCCGATCAGCGACATCCGTGGCGACCGGGTGATCAGCCTGCCGTTCTCCGACCGCGCGGAACCGCTGACCGACGACCAGGGCGACTGGAAAGCGCTCGTGGACGGGATCATCACCGCCGCTGCTCCCCTAAGCCTGCGATGCTTCGACACCGCGGTACCCGTCGGCGACTCCCGTTTCGACCGGGTCGCTGCGGCGGCGTGGCACGGTACGCCGCTGACCGGCGACGTCGAGGAAATCCGGCGGCGGCTGTCCCAGCACGCTCGCCGCAACATCGTGATCTCGCAGCGCGAAGGGGTCCGGGTCGAGGCGCACACCGGCCGCGACGCCGTACACCGATTCCACGGATTGCACGTCGCGCTGCGCAAGCGCAAGTACCGGCTGCTCGCCCAGCCCGTCGAGCTGTTCGACCACATCTGGGAGGCCTTCGCCCCCGACGAGTCGATCGTGACGATGCTCGCCCACGCCGGTGACGAGCTGATCGCCGGCGCGGTATTCCTGGCCTGGGGTGACGCGCTGTACTACAAGTTCGGGGCGTCGCGCCATGAACACCTGGCACTGCGCCCGAACGACGCGATCTTCTGGGCCGGGATCCGCTGGGCAGTGCAGCGCGGAGCCCGGCTGGTCGACTGGGGCCTGTCCGACCTCGAACAGCCAGGACTGATCGCCTACAAGCGCAAGTGGGCAACCGAACAGCGCCAGATCGTCACCCTGCGCGCTGGCGGCGAACACGCCCGCAGCAGCCCCCAAGCCGGCGCGATGCTCGGCGAGCTCACCCGGTTACTCACCGACGATTCGGTGCCCGATGAACTGACCAGACAGGCGGGAGTGCTGCTGTACCGCTACTTCTGCTGAGCCAGCACGCTGGGTTGTTTCACGGGCGCTCGACCGGGTTGCTGCCCGGACCGTGGTGCGGGCACCTGGGCGCCCTGTTTCCCGGGCCGCCGACCGGCTGGCGCCGCCGCTCGACCGCGCGGTGTCTTCCCCCACGGCTTGACCACCGAAAGGCCGGTCGCCGCGAGCAGCAGCACCAGCGCCAGTGCCCTGGCGATCAGGGTATGTATCCCGGCCGGCTCGCTACCACCGGCGACGAGCGCCGGCAGTTGCGGTAGCAGGAAGGTCAACCCAGCGGCGGTCAACGCCCCGGCAATGCCGCACTTGGCGAGCACCCACCAGTACCGCCCCAGACCCCACGGGGTAGACAGCGCCAGCACCAGCCCACTGGCCAGCGAGGCGAAGACCACCGGTATCAGCACCCAGCACGCGATCACGGCCATCGCGGCGCCGATCCCAGCTCGTATTGCCGCGTTAGCGGTGGACAGTCCAGCTACCTCCAGCGCCACCAATGCGCCGTCGAGTCCAAGCCACCCGACCGACATCGCTACATGGATTGTGAGCACGGCTGCTCGAACCCCGCGCGATAGTCGTGGGATTGTAAAAATCGTCGCTGCTATGGCCGTCACGGCTGCTCCCCCCAGCTGCCAAAAAACAATCTTTAGTTAACGAGCGCCGTGCCCCCGCAGCAGCGTCGGAACGGTTCGCACCAAGATCATGAGGTCAGTCCAGAAACTCCAACTACGCACATAGGCCAGATCGAGTTCAAGCATTTCCAGCGTGCCCATGGTGCTGCGCCCACTGACCTGCCACAGGCCGGTGAGGCCAGGCGGGACGTCGAAGCGCTGGGCGAATCTGGCTGGGAACATCTCCGCTTCCCAGTCCAAGCACGGACGCGGTCCGACCAACGACATCTGCCCCAGCAGGACGTTCAGTAGCTGGGGAAGCTCGTCGAGACTGGTGCGTCGCAACAACGAGCCGATCCGGGTCACCCGCGGATCGCTGTCGATCTTCCAGCTGCCGCCGACCGAGGTGTCCTCACCCCGCAGCTCGCGAGCGATGAGCTCGCGGTGCTGCGAGTCGGAGCAGCCCATCCGCATGGTGCGGAACTTGTACATCGTGAACGGTCGGCCCCCCCGGCCGATCCGCCGCTGACGATAAAAGGCTTGGCCCGGGGTCCCGATCCTGATTACCAGCGCGATGAGCAGCATGGGGATCACCAGCACCATTAACGCGATCACCACCACCACCAGATCGACGGCGCGCCGCGCAATCGGTTCCCACCGGGCGGGCAAGCGTGCCTGTTCAATGCCGCTGGACACTAAGCCTCCCCGTGGTCATTCCTACCAGTACGAAAAGCAGGTCCCCGGAGCCTCGGAACGTCAGATGCGGATCGAGGACGGTGAGGATCACCAGAAACCACCAGGAGACCCAGAGGGCTGAGGCCGCCGCGGACAGCGCACGCGGCTGACCGTCCGAGGGGCCGTCCGACTGGGCGATGAGCTTGCCGGTTCTGCGCAGCACCACGACCGACAGCCACCCGAACGCCACCAGCAGCGGGATCCCGCCGATCCAGAGCAAGTCCAGGTAACCGCTCTCCAGGTAGATGACATCGCGCCACCTCTCGGGTGCCGGCAGCACCGAGTTGGGCGACACCCCCAGCAGGACGTTGATGAAGCCGAACCGCGGTAGGTAGAAGGTGGATAGGTTGCTCCAGCGGCCGATCCAGCTGCGCGGCACGCCGAACTCGCCGAACCCCTGCAACCGGCCGATCAGCGCCGGTGCACCAACCGCTAGCGCAACCGGGACCAGCCACAGAAACCGAAGCGAGTTGCGGCGCACGACGCTGAAGCGCCACAGGATGATTCCGCCGGCCACCACTGCGGAGATCCAGGTGGAGAACTGGCCGGTGGCGAGGACACCCGCACCGAGTAGCAGTCCCAACGACAGCCGCTCCCGGCGGTCCAACAGCCCCCGCATCCCGCAGCAGATCACCAAGGTCAGGCAGATCACGAGGTAGTCGCCAGTGGCCAGTGGCGAGCCGAGCGTTGTGGTGCCCCGCTCGGCGAGTGCTGCGGCGTTGCTGTCGGGCGTCCAGACGGCTTGCAGCATCGAGACGACCGGACCGAAATGCAGGGTCTGCAGGATCGCGATCCCCGCGACCACTGCTCCCGGCCAGATGATCAGCCGGAAGCACCGCACCAGCTGACCTTCAGTGGTGACACTGAAGCGAACCAGCAGGTAGATAGCGACGAGTTTGCAGACCGGCAGTACCGCCGCCAGATCGGAGGTCAGTGGCGTGTGCCCGCGCAGCATCATGGACAGCAGCGGCCACGCCGTCGACATCAACAGGAAGAAACCGAGCGGGATGTCGAGCTGATTCAGCTGCAATGACACCCGATCGCCCCGGCACCATCGGAGATAACCGCCGACCAGTGCCCCAGCTATCAGCACGACCAGCAGCGCCTCGTTGGGGCGCAACAGCGGGATGAGGTTGCCACGATTGATGCCGGCAATGATGGGCAGGGTGCCCAGATAGGCGTAGGTCGCGAAGACCGGCCGGTAGACCGCCGCGGCGAACAGCCCGACCAGAACCAGCACCCCGATGGCAGCCAGCGCGATCAGCGGCCCGACCGCCACCGCGAGGATTCCGCCGGCCACGGCGCACCCGGCGGCTCCCAGCCCCAGCCAGCGGCTGACCGCAGGCGTTGGCGGGCTCTGACCGCGCGTCGGAACCAGGCTGGATTCGCCTCCGGCGGCCGATGGACTCCCCCCGCCGGAGGCGGGAGATCGACCAGAGCTGGGCGGGAGGGTTCGGGTCATGACCCACCACCTATCCGTCGTACCGCGACACGGAGCACCAGGACGTAAATCCCGAGCGCCACCACGCCACCCAGGGCGAGAAGTGCAAAATCGGCGAGCCGGTCACCACCCAGCTGGTCTCCACCAGTGATGTGGGCCAGCCACCACATCGCGGCGGCCACCGGCACCAACGCGAGTGTGGCCACCAACGCAGCAGCCAACATTCGGCGGTCGAAGAAGCGCTCAGGCTGTATCGATCGGCGCAGCCGAGTCAACACCGTCACCGCGGCGGCGAGTTCGCCGGCCAGGATGGCCGCCACCAACCAGATCAGACGGGATCCGTCGGCGGGCAGCAGCAGGGACGAAGCCGCGGCCACCAGGATCACACCGAACGCGACTTCGCTCGCCTGGCGCGGAATGCGGTCGTCCAGCCGGGCGAACAGCGCTTGGCGGCCGATGTCGTGCACCCCGCCGACCAGCTGGCCCACCGCCACCACCCCCAGGCAGGTGGCGAGGGGACCGATCAGCGCGGCGTGCCGCAACTCGCCGTTGGCCAGGATGTTCGCGGTGGGTACCGAGTTCATCGCGAGCAGTACCAGCAACGGCAGGCTGGCGACGATG
>JBBPZY010000009.1:0-2501 GCA_038276315.1 Mycobacteriales bacterium | reverse complement strand
TTTGCGGTCCTTGTTGTTGGTGGTGGGTGCCTGCCAGAGGCCTGGTAGATCGGCGGCCAGTTTCTCCAGCTCGGGGCGGGTGGGTAGCGGCGGGCGCGCGTCCTGGGCGCTGGCCAGGGCTTGCTCGGTTTCGGTTAGGGCGGCGAGTTTGGTCTCCCACCGGGCCTCCAGGGTGCGGGCGACCAGCCGGTTTTCCGGTTCGACCTGGCAGAAGGCGCGTTCGGCCCGATCAGCCTCGTAGCGGGCGCGTTCGACGGCGAGCTCGGCGGCCCGGCTGACCCGCTGGTGCCGATCGGTGACCTCGTCGGCGGCGGCCAGGGCAAGCGCGACCTCCGCGGGAGTGAGCGCCGCCAGCAGCCTGTCGGCGACCGCTGTGTCCACGGTGGCCGCGGCGATGGATCGGCAGGTCGCGGTGGTGAGCCGGTCGGCGCGGCGCGAGCACTCATAGGATGGCCGCTGGTCGGTGTGGTAGTTGGTGCGCATCGGCTTGCCGCAGGACCCGCAGGTGATGATCCCCTGACACAGCGCCGATCCCTCCCGCGGTGGCCGCGCCCCGGTGTTGGTGCGGTTAGCGGCCAGCTTGGTCTCGTTGGCCAGGTAGTCGGCCCAGCTCAGGCAACCCTCGTGGTGATCGTTGATCAACACCGGCCACTCGGCCCGGGGCCGCTCGACCAGGCTGGTGCGCACGGTGCCGTCGGGCTCGACGGTGCGCCGCGAGGTGTATCGGCCATGCACATATGCCCCGGCGTAGCACGGATTCTTCAGCACTCCCAGCACCCGGGCGTGGGTGAGGCGACCCCAGCGCAGCGCCCCGGCCCAGGCACCGCCATAAGCACGCAGCGGGAACCGCCGGTCGGTGAACGCGGCGACCACACCGTAGGCCGAGCCGCACGCGGCGAAGGCGGCGAACAGGTCACGGATCGCAACCTGGACCTCGGCGTCGGGATCGATGACCACCTCGCCGGCCTCGTCGTGGACGAATCCGACTGGCAGCGGGGTGCGCAGCTCGCCGCGGGCGGCCGCGGCCTTCTTGCTGGCCGCCAGGCGCTGCGCCATCACATGCAGCTCCACCTCCCCGATGGTGCTCTTCATCCCGAGCAGCATCCGATCGTTGACATCGCCCGGATCGTAGATGCCGTCGGCGTCGATCAGCAGCGTCTGGGTGATCGCGGCGAACTCCATCAACCGCGCCACCTCGGCATTCGAGCGAGCCAGCCGGGAGATCTCTATCCCGAAGATCGCCCCGACCTCGCCCGAGCACACCCTGCTGACCAGCTCGGTGAACCCCGCCCGGACCACGCCCCACCGGCCCGAAACCCCCAGATCGGTGTCGATCACCAGCACGTCCTGGCGGGCCCAGCCCAGCGCGACCGCCACCTCGACCAGACCGTACTGGCGCGTCGTGGACTCGGTGTGCTCGCGGACCTGGGCCATCGACGACTGGCGCAGGTAGATCACCGCCAGGCGGTCGCGGTGCACGTTGCTGATCTTCGCCTCGCCGTTCATCACCGCCACCTTCCAGCGCCGCCATCGTCATGTTCGCCCACACCGTCACCGCTTCGGCCCGCAAGGATCCGGCCAGCACGGCACTCGGCGCGGCGGTCATCGGCTACGTCAGTTCTCGTCTGGCCAGCAGCTCGGCGTTGATCGCGGAGATTTCCCGCAGCACCACCTCGACCTGCTCGGCCCGCGCCAGGCCGGCCCGCACCACCGCCACCAGGTGCGACGGCACGTACTTCGACCGCCCCCGGCCAGCTGTTTTCGCCGCGAAGTAGGCATACGGGCCGTGCGGGTCGCCCGCCGCGCAGCGGCAGCCCGGCTTGCCGCAGCGACGTGTCTGCTCCACCAGCGACCCGGCCAGCACCGCTTCCACATCCCCGAGCCGCGCCGCTAGCCGCCGCCGCCGCGCCCGCAGCGCCCGGGTCGACAACCCAGCCAGATCGTTCTTGTGTTCGCTCATCACACAAGAGTGTGCCGTTGCCAGGCACGGCAATCAACGACCCAGGATCGCGCGTGTCACCGCAAACAGCTCGGCCAGCCCCTCGACCGACAACCGATGCGACTGGGCCGGCTCACCCCGGTCGGTCCAGGACCGGGGCACCGTCATCTGGCCACTGACACCACCGGAGCACACGAACACTGAGTCCCCGCCCCGGCGCTTGACGAACAGAACCTCCAGCCGCTGCCCACTCAGCGCGTGAAACGGATGCGTGACGACAACAAAACCCAAATCATCACTGGACGACGCGGCACTATGCCGCCTCCGTCGGAATCCCGAGTCCCCGCTGTTTTCCATTTGCCTTGGGAATCATCACTCGCTTGACTGGCCAGGCCCGCCAACCGGCCGACTCACGCTCGATCCACTGCGTCAGCGACCGTTTGTCGTTGTCGGTCACAGCTATCTGACCGTCGATGCCCGCCGTCGTGCGACCAGCGTTGAGCTCCGTGACCCGGCGGACACTGACCAACGTGTTCGCCCGGGAACGTAGCATCAACTTCTG
>JBBPZY010000008.1:0-6157 GCA_038276315.1 Mycobacteriales bacterium | reverse complement strand
CGCCAGACCATCGAATCAATCTTCGACACCTACAAGGGCCAGCTCAACCTCGAAGACCACGGCGGCAAGACCCCCACCGGCGTCCTGGTCCGCGTCCTGCAACGCATCCTCGCCCTGACCACCGCGATCTGGCACAACGACCGCACTGGCCAGCCGATCAAGCGATCACTGCTGGCCTACGACCACTGACCCCTTGGAATAGATCATCTAGTCGCTCAGCCGTCAGCCGGACGCAGAGACGGTGACGTCGGCGCTTGCCATGCCCAGCGATATGCACGCGTCGAGCAGTTTCCGGTCACCCGTGGCCACGACCAGGTCGCCGTCGCCCAGCTGTTCCGCGGATGCACAATGGACCGCGTCATAACCTCGCAATGCGCAGGTGCAGGCGAGCTGAGCCGCGCGGCGCACGATCCGGTCATCGACGTCCATCACCTCGAACTCATCCCACAACCAATCAAGGAGGCACACCGCTGCCCGGTAGCTCTGCTCTGTGAGCCGCGCCAGTCGCAGCGCCTGGGCGAGCGCGGCAGCGGCCTCGACATACGACAGTCGGGTGGTCACCACCGCATCGGCGTCGTCCCACAGGCGCCGACACAATCCACTCGACGGTTCTGCGATCAGCAACGGTAGGAATGCCGAGGTATCGAAGTAGCCGATCACCGACGCTGCTCGGGCACGAGATCACTCACCGTGCCGGCAGCGGAGACGGGATCGGGCGCCGGCCGCTTACGTCGCGTCGCTGGATATACCCGCCCCTCGGCGATGAGTCGCTCCAGTACTGTCGGCGCACCCGGCGGCACGATCCGAGCGATCACCCGCCCGTGATCGGTCACGGTCACCGTAGCTGGAGGCACCTTAAGCACTCTCACGTGAGTTGAGTACAGCGATCGCCGTGGCAGCGGCATCGGCGGCGTGCGCGGCTCGGTCGCCGAGGTCAACGTCGAGCTTGCCGAGCTCGACGTTGATCCGGACCAGCTCGGCGGCTGCCCGCGCGGCGGCCGCGGCCAGGGTCGCCGCGGTGAAGGCATCGCCACGCAGGTTGGGGTTGCCCCGCTGGACGAGCTCCACCGCTTCGATGGCGATATCACTGGCCACCTCAGCGATCTCCGTCGGCACCTGGGCGGCCCGTTCCAGGGCGCGCCGGATCTGCCGCCGGCGCACTTCGGGGTCGGGCCCGCGGGGTAACGCGAAGGCGGCGAGCACGGCTCCGTACGCCTCGGCGTCGCGCTCGGCAAGAGCCGCGACCTGGTTTCGGACCCGGTCGGCGTGCGCCACGCGACCCGGCGAGTCGACGAGCTGCGCGGTGGAGAACCGCGCGGCCATCCCGAGCAGTCCGGCGGCCATCGCGGCGGTGATCGCCGCGGCTCCACCGCCCCCGGGCGCCGGCTGTTTCGCGGCGAGGCTATCCAGCAGGTCAGCGACCGAGCAGTCGAGCAGCGGTGCACTTCGAGCAGGAATCACGACAGACCGACGATTTCGCCTCGGGAGTCGATGTCGATGCGGGTCGCCGCAGGGTCGGCGCTCAGACCGGGCATGGTGCGCATATCCCCGCAGATCAGGTAGATGAACCCGGCACCCACCGAGGCCCGCGCCTCTCGCACCGGCAGCACCCATCCGGTGGGCGCACCCTTCAGCGCCGGGTCCGACGAGATCGACAGGTGCGTCTTGGCGATGCACACCGGTAGCTTTCCGAAGCCGTTGCGCTCGTAGCTTTCCAGCTGCCGGGAGGCTTGGAAACCGTACTCGACGCCCTGCGCCCCGTACACCCGCAACGCCACGGTGAGGATCTTCTCCCGCAGCGTCGCGTCGTTGGGATACAGGAAGGCGAACTGCGACGGCTCTTCCGCGGCCTCGGCGACCGCGGCAGCGAGTTCGGCGGCCCCCTTGCCCCCCTCGGTGAAATGCGTGCACAACGCCGACCGGGCGCCCACGCCGTCGGCGATTTCCCGGATGGCGGCGTGCTCGGAGGGGTGATCAGTCGGGAAGGCGTTGATTGCCACCACCGGTGAGACGCCGTGGATCCGCACGTTCTCGATCTGCTTGCGCAGGTTGGCCGCGCCGGCAAGCACGTCGTCGGGGTTCTCCGCCAGCATGTCCTCCGGAAGCGGGCGACCGGCGGTGACCTTGTACCGGCCGGAGTGCGCCTTGAGCGCGCGGACCGTGGCCACCAGCACGGCCGCGTCCGGTTGCAACCCCGAGGTGCGGCACTTGATGTTGAAGAAGCGCTCGGCTCCCATGTCGGCCCCGAAGCCGGCCTCGGTGACCAGGTAGTCGCCGCAGTGGATGCCGATCAGGTCGGCGATCACCGAGGAGTTGCCGTGCGCGATGTTGCCGAACGGCCCGGCGTGCACCAGCACCGGCGTGCCCTCCAACGTCTGGAGCAGGTTGGGCTTGATCGCCTCACGCATGATCACCGTCATTGCGCCGGCAGCGTGCAGGTCCTCCGCAGTCACCGGCTTGCCGTCAGACGTCTGACCAATCACGACCCGGCCCAGCCGCGAGCGCATGTCCTGCAGCGACGTGGCCAGCGCGAGCACCGCCATCACCTCGCTGGCCGCGGTGATGTCGAAGCTGCTCTGCCGGGGCGTGCCATCGGCCCGCGATCCGAGCCCGATCACGATGTTGCGCAACGCCCGGTCGTTGACGTCGAGCACCCGGTTCCAGGTGATGCTGTGCGGGTCGAGGTCGACACCGCCGCGCTGCTGCAGCTGGTTGTCGACCATCGCGGCCAGTAGGTTGTGCGCGGCGGTCACCGCGTGCATGTCTCCGGTGAGGTGCAGGTTGAGCGTCTCCATGGGCACGACCTGGCTGTAGCCACCACCCGCCGCCCCACCCTTGATCCCGAAGGTGGGCCCCATCGAGGGTTGCCGGATCGCCACCGTGGCCCGCTTGCCGATGTGCGCGAAGCCCTGACCCAGCCCGACAGTGGTGGTCGTCTTGCCCTCGCCGAGCGGGGTCGGCGTGATGGCGGTGACGACCACGTACTTGGCCCGGGGGGCCTGCGCCAGCTCGTCGATCGCCGCCATCTTGATCTTCATGACGTGCGCGCCGTAGGGCTCGAGCAGGTGCGGCCCCAACCCCATCGCGGCGCCCACCTCCACCAGCGGCGTCAGGGCGGCGCCGCGGGCGATTTCTAGATCGCTGGGAAAGGCCATGGTGCTCCTCCGGAGCTCGTGAGTGCGTAACGGTGTTATGGCACTCAATGCCACTCACGAGTACCTCAGTACCGATAGTGGTCCGGCTTGTAGGGGCCCTCGACGTCGACGTCGATGTACTCGGCCTGCTCTTTGGTCAGCTTGGTGAGCTCACCACCGAGGGCCTCGACGTGGATGCGGGCGACCTTCTCGTCGAGCACTTTGGGCAGGGTGTAGACCTCCCGGTCGTATTCCTTGTGCTTGGTGAACAACTCGATCTGGGCGATCACCTGGTTGGAGAACGAGTTCGACATCACGAAGCTGGGGTGCCCGGTGGCGTTGCCCAGGTTCAGCAACCGTCCCTCCGACAATAGGATGATCGAATGCCCATCCTTGAAGGTCCATTCATCCACCTGCGGCTTGATCACCAGCCGGCGGGCTCCTGACCGCCGTTCCAGCCCGGCCATATCGATCTCGTTGTCGAAGTGCCCGATGTTGCCCAGGATCGCCTGGTGCTTCATCCGCGACATATGGTCGACGGTCACGATGTCCTTGTTCCCGGTGGCGGTGATGATGATGTCCGCGCGACCCACCACGTTGTCCAGAGTGTCGACGGTAAAACCGTCCATCATCGCCTGCAGCGCGCAGATCGGGTCCACTTCGGCCACCACCACCCGCGCGCCTTGCCCGCGTAGCGACTCCGAACAGCCCTTGCCCACATCCCCGTATCCACACACCACGCACAGCTTCCCGGCGATCAACACATCCACGGCCCGGTTGATCCCGTCCACCAGCGAATGCCGGCACCCATACTTGTTGTCGAACTTCGACTTCGTCACCGAATCGTTGACGTTGATCGCCGGAAACAACAACTCCCCCGCCGCGGCCAACTGATACAACCGGTGCACGCCGGTGGTGGTCTCCTCGGTCACCCCGCGCATGCCCTCACCGATCGTCGTCCACTTTCCTGGGGTAGCGGCCAACGAGGCCCGCAGCACGTTGAGGAATACCTTCCACTCATCCGAGTCGCTCTCCTCCGGGGCCGGCACCACTCCGGCCTTCTCGAAGGTCGTCGCCTTGTGCACCAGCATGGTGGCGTCGCCACCGTCGTCGAGGATCATGTTCGGCCCGGCGCCGTCGGGCCAGGTCAGCATCCGTTCGGTGCACCACCAGTACTCCTCCAGCGTCTCGCCCTTCCAGGCGAAACACGGCACCCCCTGTGGTTGCTCCGCACTTCCATGTGGACCCACCACCACTGCTGCAGCGGAATGGTCCTGGGTGGAGAAGATGTTGCACGATGCCCACCGGACCTCGGCGCCGAGACTGATCAGGGTCTCGATCAGGACCGCCGTCTGCACGGTCATATGCAAGGATCCCGAGATCCGCGCGCCGCGTAGCGGGAAAACGTCCGCGTACTCCCGCCGTAACGCCATCAAACCCGGCATTTCATGCTGCGCCAACCGGATCTCGTTACGGCCGAACTCAGCCAGACCCAGATCCGCCACAGCGAAGTCGATACCAGCGCGGCTCTGTAGCTTCTTCTCAGCGGCAGGCGCCACAGTCATCGAAATGCACTCCTTCTCGTCAAGTGTGACAGTCACGCATGCACGTGGTCGGCCACCTCGGCCGCGCTGTCGGGTCCGTAGGCTTCGCTGAACCGCTCCATGAACGTCTCAGGTTCGAACTTGTGCTCCTGAGTGCCGACCGACTCGATCACCAGGGTGGCCAGCATGCAGCCAAGCTGGGCCGCTCGCTCGTCACCCACGCCCCAGTGGACCCCGGCCAGGAAGCCAGCCCGAAACGCGTCACCCACACCGGTGGGGTCGGCCTTGGCCAGCTCTTGGGGCGGTGTCACGGAGATGACCGGTTCGCCTGGCCGTTGCACGGTCACGCCCTTGGCTCCCCGGGTCATCACCGAAACGCCCACTCGCGCCAGGATGTCTTCGTCACCCCAACCGGTCTTGAGCTCAAGCAGGCCACGCTCGTAGGTGTTGGTGAACAGGTAGGCCGCACCTTCGACCAGCTGCGTGATCGCCTCGTCGTCGAGTGAGGAAAGCTGCTGGGACGGATCCGCGGCGAACGGGTAGCCCAGCTCCCGACACTCCTGGGTGTGGCGCAGCATGGCCGCCGGGTCGCTCGGGCCCACCACCACGAGATCGGTCCCGCCCAAGCGGTCCACGATCGGTTTGAGCTCGATATCGCGGGACTCGGTCATCGCGCCAGCGTAGAACGACGCGATCTGGTTCTGGTCGGAATCAGTGGTGCACTGGAACCGGGCGGTGTGCTTGGTCGGCGAGACGTGCACCGCGCTGGTGTCCACCCCGTGGTCGGACAACCATTGCCCGTATTCGGCGAAGTCGGCACCGACCGCGCCCACCAGCACCGGCGCCAGCCCGAGACAGCCCAGGTTGAAAGCGATGTTGGCGCCCGCCCCACCCCGACGGATCGCCAGATCTTCCACCAGGAAGGACAGTGAGATGTTGTCCAGCTGATCGGGCATGATCTGCTCGGCGAACCGGCCCGGAAAGACCATCAGATAGTCAGTAGCGACCGACCCCGTGACAATGATGCTCACCATTTGCCTCCTTTAGACCGCTGCCGGTAGCGCCCTGGCCGGCAACCCGGCGGACTCGCGCAGTTCCGCCGCCTTGTCGGTGCGCTCCCAGGTGAAGTCGGGATCGTTGCGTCCGAAGTGGCCGTAAGCGGCGGTCTTAGCATAGATCGGCCGGTGCAGTCCCAGATAGCTGCGGAAGGCCGCCGGGCGCAGGTCGAAGTGCTCGCCCACCAGCTTCTCGATGGTCGTGCGGGGCACCTGCTCGGTGCCGAAGGTCTCCACGAACACCGACAGCGGCCGGGCGACGCCGATCGCGTAGGCCACCTGGACCTCGACCCGGTCCGCCAGGCCGGCGGCCACGACGTTCTTCGCCACGTAGCGGGCCGCGTACGCCGCGGAACGGTCCACCTTGGACGGGTCCTTACCGGAGAACGCACCGCCACCGTGCCGGGAGAACCCGCCGTAGGTG
>JBBPZY010000007.1:0-7548 GCA_038276315.1 Mycobacteriales bacterium | reverse complement strand
CGACCGACCTCAACCCGCCGACGATGACCACCCCGGCGGCCCATCTGACGATGGCCGCCGACGGGCTCATCATGGTGCCCGCACCCGACCCCACCAGCCACAGCAGGACAGCCCGGCAGACGGGAACTCCGAATGCTTACACCCCAGGTTTCATTCGACGTTTGCTGCTGAGACATCTTCGACTGGTCACCGTTACCTCCAGTTGGTCCGTTAGCGGACTGCGCGCGGCACCATTGTGCTGTGGGGATAATCGTCGATTGCCGGCTGGCGGGCGGAGGAGAAATGACCGACCGGGAACTCCGCGCAACGATCCGGCATCGATTCACCGCGCTCCGAGCCGACGTGCAGCAACGCCGCACGGAACTGATTACCGAAACTGAAGCGAAATTGTTCGAACGGTACCGGGCTGAGAACGAGCGGGCCGACGAGCTGGACCGCGGGCTCAAGGAAGTCGCCGACGAGGCCAACCGGAGCTGCTCCGAGCCCCCAACCGGGCCCGGACGTTGATAGCTCGGGGGATTCCCGCCATCGTCGCCGACCTCATTACACCGGCCAGACTGCGGGAGGTCGAAGCCCGGTTCAACGCGGCGGCGATGACCTGACCGACCGCGTCCGGCAATCTCGACCGTAGGCGATCGGCGTGCCGGGGCCTCCGGTATAACACCGCAAATGAGCAACCCGAGTCCCGAGCCGAATGGTGTGGATCTGCGGCCGCTTCCCGGCAGCGCGCCGCGGTCCGTGCCGCGCACGATGCAGGCTTCCGGTCCCGTCCCGGCGGACACGACGATCGAGATCACCCTGGTGTTGCGCCGCCGGGGTGAGCTGCGGGATCCGGCTGCCGCCGCACCGATCTCCACTGTGGCGCTAGCCGCCGACTACGGTGCCGACCCCGCTGACGTCGACCTGGTCACGGCGACCGTCACCGCTCTCGGAGCCCGAGTGCTGTCGGTGCACGCCGCTGCCCGGTTGGTGCGCGTCGAGGGCACCGCGGCAGCCCTGAGCCGGATGTTCGGAACGTCGCTGGAGCTGGTCACGAGGCAGGACCCGGCCGCAGGCGTGGTCACCCACCGGGTGCGGACCACCGCGCTGAGCGTTCCGGCCGTCCTGGATGGGATCGTAACCGCGGTGCTCGGGCTCGATGACCGCCCGCAGGCACACCCACGGTTGCGCGTCGCGCGGCCGCACGCGGTCTCGACCAGCTACACCCCGGTGCAGCTCGGCCGGATCTATCGCTTTCCCCCGGGCACCGACGGCGCCGGCCACACGATCGCCATCATCGAATTGGGTGGCGGCTTCACCCAGGCCGACCTCGACACCTACTTCGCGGGGCTCGGTATCAGCGGGCCGGCCGTGAGCGCGGTGGCTGTCGACGGTGGCGCGAACACCCCGGAGCACGACCCCAACGGCGCCGACGGCGAGGTGCTGCTCGATATCGAGGTCGCCGGGGCGCTCGCCCCGGCCGCCGCCATCGTTGTCTACTTCGCACCCAACACCGACGCCGGATTCGTCGACGCGGTGTCAGCCGCGGCGCACGCCACGCCGACCCCCACCGCGATCAGCATCAGTTGGGGTCAAAGCGAGGACGGCTGGACCGGGCAAGCCCGGACTGCCTTCGACCAGGCGCTCGCCGACGCGGCGGTGCTCGGCGTGACAGTGACCGTGGCGGCGGGCGACGACGGCAGCACCGATGGTGGTACCGACGGGCGCGCCCACGTCGACTTCCCCGCGTCCAGCCCGCACGCACTGGCCTGTGGCGGCACCCGGTTGGACGCGGACCCGACGACCGGCCAGGTACACACCGAAACCGTGTGGAACAACGGCGTCGGCCGCGGGGCCACCGGCGGCGGGGTCAGCGACGCGTTCGACCAGCCCGGCTGGCAGGCCGGGGTCGGGGTGCCCGCGCGTCCCGGTAAGCCCGGCCGCGGCGTCCCGGACGTCGCCGCCGTCGCCGATCCGCAGACCGGCTACCGGGTGCGGGTCGATGGCACCGACATCGTCGTCGGGGGCACCAGCGCGGTGGCCCCGCTGTGGTCGGCCCTGGCGACCCGGCTGGCCCAGGCGGCGGGGCGGCCGCTCGGCCTGCTGGCGCCGGAGCTGTACCAGTGTGTGCCGGCAGGTACCGCGGCAACCGGCTTTCGCGACATCGCCACGGGTAGCAACGGCGCGTACTCCGCCGGCCCGGGCTGGGATCCCTGCACCGGGCTCGGCGTACCCGACGGCACTGCGTTGCTTACCGCGCTGCGCCAGCACCGCGCCTCAACGGATGAGCGCGGCAGCGGTTTATCCGTGCCCCGCTGAAGCATTAGTAGTAGTGTCGCCGACCCCCGAGTGGGCGTCCGACGGCGCCGAGCAGCTCCAGGATCACTCCGACCACTATCAAGATGATCCCGAGCGTAAACAGAAGGTGGAGGGTCGGGAGCAGTAAGCCAACCACCAGCAAGATGATGCCGAGAACGATCATGATGGCCACCTCCGGAGTCTTCCCCGACAACGTTAGGACACAGTCACCGAGTCGGTGCGGTATCGCGATCCATGGTGGACGATACTGGGCAGTGAGCGACCGCCGACGCTCCGCACGGGGTAAGGTAATTAGCCCATCCGAGTGGTGCGATCCGGCCCCGGAGACGAAACTGGGTGGCGCTGGCGGGATGCCGTTGGAAACGGTGTGACATGGTGGGACGGTGGCGCTGACCGGCCAGGGGTGGCGACGGGCGGCTGTGGTGGTCGTCGGGCTCGCCGCCGCCGGGCTGGCTTTGCGGGTGCTGTTCGACAGCAGCGACGAGCTGCTCACCGCCGCTGACACCTTGACCTCGGTCCGGGTGTGGTGGGTAGTGGCCGCCGTCTGCGTTGAGGTGCTGTCCTATGCGGCGCGGGGCGCCGCGAGCACGGTGGTGCTGCGCCGCGGAGGTGCCGTCGTCGGGCCGATGACGATGGCAGCGGGCACCTTGGCTGGCGATGCCGCTGCGTACTGCCTGCCGTTCGGATTCGCCGCCTCGGGCGTGGTGATGGTGGGCGTGTTGCGTCGCCGTCAGGTCAGTGCGGCACTAGCCGGTTGGATGTTCGCGGTGTGTTCGGTGTTCTACGTCGCTTCCATCACGGCGCTGACCATCGTCGCGGTCCAGATTCCCGGCGGCGACAACCCGATTTCGGGCTTGCAGACGATCAGTATCGTGCTGCTGATCGTGTTGGCTCTGGTCGGCGCTGGGTACGCGCTGCTGCGCCGCTCCGCGGTCCGGCTCCGGCTCGGCAGGGCGCTGCCCCGGATCGCCCTGCCGTCGGGCCGGCTGAGGCCCTATGCATCGACCCTGCGAGCAAATCTTGGTGCCTGGGCGCGTCAATTGCGTACGGTCCGGTTGACCCCGATCGCGGGCCTCGCAGTGTTCACTCTGATGATGGTCTCCTGGCTGGCCGACGTTGCCGTGCTGGCGCTGGCTTTCGTGGCATTGCACAGCACACCGCCGTGGACCGGGTTGTTGCTGGCCTACTGCGCCGGACAGATCGCGGCGAGTATGCCGGTGACTCCCGGCGGGATCGGGGTCGTGGAGGGCAGCATCACGCTGGCCCTGGTCGCCTTCGGCGGCGCCGAGACCATCACGCTGGCCGCTGTGCTGCTCTACCGGATGATCGCCTACTGGGGCTGCATTCCGGCGGGCGGGCTGGCGTGGCTGGCGCTGCGGGGAACGTCCCGCGCCCCTGCGAAGCCGGCCGTCGTCACCCACCCAGATCCGGTGGCCACCGGGGTCGCTGAAGTGGAATCGACATCATGAGTCTCCGCCCGTGGTGCCGTTGCGCGGCGGTGTTCAGCGTCGCTATCGCGTTGGTCATGGCAGCGGCCTGCTCGGGACCGCGCAGCGGGGCTTCGGTCACCGGCGACGTCTCCGGCTGCGCGGCGGTGCTGCCGTTAGCTCGCGACGTCGTCGGAGACGAGGGCACGCTGACCAGGATTAGGCACATCAGCAAGGCTGACGCCGACGCACTGAGCCGGAAGCTGGGTGCCACGCCACCCGCGCCGCGTCATCCGCATCCCGCGCACCCGGTGCGTCCGGTCAGGTCCAGCTGGCCGAAGGCCTGCCTGATCGTCTACCACGGTAACTACCCGCCGGGAAGAATCGTCGGGGCCAGCCCGCCAGCCGTTGCCGGACACTATGCCTTGATCGTGGTCCGCGTCCGGCACCCGTCAATCGACCGCATCCTGGTCACCGACACGCTTCCCGCCATCCTGTGACCCTACGAGTGCTTAGAGGTCGTCCTTGGACCGGCGGTCGACGAAGAGGCGCGGCTGTTGTTCGTCGCCATCGCCGAGCTCACCCCTCGGCGGGCGTCTTGTGCGCGGTCAGCGCTTCGACGGTGTGTTCCCGCACGGGGCGCAACTCGAACTCTCCGAACTGGCCGCGACGTACCGCCACGGCACTCATCGGCAGGGGTCGGTTCTGCCGATTGCGGGGAGTGAGGGTCATTCCGGCCCGCGGTCGGCGGTCGGAGACGGGCGTGCGCATGTGGTCCTTCTTCGTTCTGGTCGTACGGTGGTCCGCCAGCCGGGACGGGAGCGCGCACTGTGCCTGCACGGCGGAGTAAATCCGCATGCTAGCGGCGCTCCCCGACAATCGACGGAAGTTCTTGTTCAGGCGAGCAGCCAGCACGGTCCTGCCCCCGGGCTCTCGTCCGCAGTGCAGAGTACTCCACGCTGTCAACGGGGGCATACCTGCTATCGGATGGCTCTACCTGGGTGACAGACGGGGATAGCCGCAAGCCGGCGAACCGTTCGGCGCCTGGCTATGCGATCATCGGGCATGGGTAGGCTCCGAGGGTAACGGTGGCAGCCGGGCACGATTCCGCCAGCGCGAGGGAGGCTCCGGTGGACTGCGACAGTAACTTCAACTTCGTTAACTTCAACTTCGTTAACTTCAACTTCGTTAACTTCGGTCAGGACGCAAGTCGGGCACGCCAGTGAGCATTCCCCAAGGTGGTGAGACGCAAACCGGGGAGAGGCCTGCCGCCGCGACTGCGGCCCGTCGGGCGCCGCACATGACCAAGATGCTTACCTGGGCGGGCGTCGATCGCCTGCGGCTTGAGGGTGCTCGGGTGCTGCTCGGCGAGCGTGGCATGCGGGCTATCGGGTCTGTGGTCAGCGTCGCACGGGACGGCATCGAGGCCTACACCGCGTCTTACTCGCTGACTACCGATGAGGCTTGTGTGGTCCAGCGGCTGACCGTCCGGATCGCTCGGGCCACCGGCGAGCAACATGTCATCCTCACTCGCTCGGAGGAGGGTATCTGGCTGGTCGACCACGGCCAGGGCGCGGCGCGGACCGACTTCGGCGGGGCACTGGACGTCGATCTGGCGTTCAGTCCGTTGTTCAACGCGCTGCCGGTTCGTCGGTTGGACTTGCACCGCGGCGCTGCGCTGCACGACTTGCCGGTGGTGTTCGTCGCGTTGCCGAGCCTGGAGGTGTGCCGGGTGTCCCAGGTCTACCGCACGGTGTCTCTGGGCGAACCCGCGGTGGTCAGCATCAGCAGCGGCACGTGGGACGTGGAACTCACCGTTGATGCCGGCGGCATGGTGCTGGAGTACCCAGGGTTGGCATCCCGGGTCTGAAGCGTGGGTCAACCGGCAGCGATCCGGGCGCCCGCGGCGAGTACCGCCTGCTCGCCGCCGCGCACTGCGGTCACCTGGATCCCGGCGGGCAGTCCGGTCATCTCGGGGGCGGGCACCGACACCGCCGGCCAGCCCAACAAGTTGAACGGCAGCGTGAGGGACAGCAGGGCGGGTACTACGTCGACCCGAGCGCCGTCCGGAGCATCCACCTGCCGGGCGCCGATCGGGGTGGCGCGCAAGGGGGTGGTCGCCAGCAGCAGCACATCGATCCCTTCGGCGAGCATCCGGTCGGTGAGCTCGGCGGCGAGCCGGCGGCGGGTGCGCTGCGCAGTGACGTAGTCGGCGACGGTGTGCGCGGCGGCGGCCTGTAGCCGCGCCGCGGTGGCGGGCTGGTAGTCCTCGGGGCGCTGCGCCAGCCAATGCCGGTGGGTGGTGTGCGCCTCGGCGCCGACGATCACCTGGTAGGTGGCGGCGAGTTCGTCGATGCCGGGCAGGGATACCTCGCGTAGCGCGGCACCGGCACAGCTCAGTGCGTCAGCGGCCCGGTCCACCGCGGCGTCGATCTCCGGGTCGTGGACCCGCCAGTACAGGTCGATCGGACGACCGACCACGGTGCCCGCGATCGGCGCCGATGGGTCGATCCGGCGTCCGGTCAGCGCGCTGAAGGCCACCGCGACGGTGTCGATGTCAGCGCCGAGCAGCCCGACGTGGTCGAGGGTTTCCGACAGCGGGAACACCCCGGTGGTGGGTAGCGCGCCGCGCGCCGGCTTGAGCCCGACCACCCCGCACAGCGCGGCCGGGGTGCGCGTCGAGCAGCCGGTATCGGTGCCCACCGCCAGCGGCACCAGTCCGGCGGCCACCGCCGCCGCTGATCCGCTGGAGGAGCCGCCGGTGATCCGCCGCGGATCGTGCGGGTTTCGGCACGGACCCTCGGCGGCGACGTCCCCGGTGGGGCCGTAGGCGAACTCGTGGGTATGGGTCTTGGCGACCACTACGGCGCCGGCCGCGCGCAATCGAGCCACCACCGCGGCGTCTTCGCGGGCCGGGGCAGCGTCGGCCAACACCGCACTGCCGCACCGGGTAGGCAGCCCGGCCACGTCGATGAGGTCCTTCACGCCCACCGGCATCCCGCGCAGCGGCCCAGGCCGCTGCGTCGCGGAGGCTGCCACCAGCGCCACGATGGCGTTGTGCGGGTCGGCGGCCAGCGCAGCCACTACTAGCTCCAGATCGTCGACGTCGGTCAGGTTAGCGCGCTGCCGAACGGAGAGATCACGGTCTATGTGCCTTCGGCGACCTATTTTGTAGTCTGTGGCACCCAAATCGTGATCACGACGAGAGCTCGACGTGGCAGGAGATGTCCTCCACGGCGACGACGCGGGCGCCGTGGCGGCCGAGCTCGCGCAGCTGAGCGAGTGCGTCACAAGCGGTGAGGTCGATGTGCTCGGTGTTGTCGTGGGCCGCGTCGCGTGCAGCGTCGAGGGCCCGTCGGGCGACGTGGCCGGCCTGGATGGTGGCTGCCAGCCCGCCGGTGGACGCCAGCGAGCCGCGGGCCGCGCCCAACCGGCCCAGGGCGTCGTCCACTGCCGCCAGCAGCGCGTCGCGATTGCCCTCGCACATCACCCGGACCAGTTCGGGCCGCGACGCCGCCACCCGGGTGCCGTCGGTGAACGAACCCGCGGCTAGCGCCATCGTCAGCGCGCCATCGTCAGCGCCGACCGAGGCGAGCACCGCGGCCAGCAGGTGCGGCAGATGCGATACCCGGGCCACCGCGGCGTCGTGGTCCGCGGCACCGGCCGGCACCACGTGCGCCCCGCAGTCCAGCGCCAGCCCGGCGACCTGCGCCCACACCACCGGGTCGGCGCCGTCGTCGCTACCCACCACCCAGGGTGCCCCATCGAACAGCGTCGCCGATCCGGCCGCCCAGCCCGAGGCCGACGTCCCCGCCATCGGGTG
>JBBPZY010000006.1:0-2996 GCA_038276315.1 Mycobacteriales bacterium | reverse complement strand
GCGTCGAGCCGACGGCCGCTACAGGACAGCGGAATCGGTGCACGCACCGGCGCGGGCGCTGGGGTGAGCGCGGTGACCAGCCAGGACGGCAGCGCGACCGGGTCGGTATCGCGGACGACCCGATACCGGAGGAGTCTGCCCCGGATACGGCGCACGGAGCCGGCGGCGATGATCAGGCCGCCCGCGGCGCGGGTGTCAATGCACCAACCCAGGGAGGCGCAGGTGTTGCGGAGCTCTCGTTCGGCCGGGGCGAGGAAATACCGGTGCTCGCCGTGGGGGCTGGCCACGGTGTAGGTGTCGATCGGGTCGGGGTGACCGGCCCGCTGGGCCAGGATGCGCAGCACGTCCCGGCCGTGAGCCACGCCCAGCCCGGCCCACTGCGGTGGCGGTGGTTGGTCATGACCGGCATCGAGGTCGATCACGACAAGACCAGCGGCCTGGCAGGCGATCGCGATGTTGTAGGGCGCGCTGGCCCACCAGCGGGTGATCTGGTCGAGGTCGCAAGTGGCGCGGTGTGGCCAGTCCCGTACCGCTGGGTACTTGCTGTAGGGGTAAAGCGGGAACACCGGCCAACCCCGCTCGACGGCGCGGAGCGCGGCGGCCAGCCGCGGTGGCGGATTCATGACAATTTCCCCCTTTCGGGAATCGACGTCGGGTGCGCTGGGATGCGCAGAGCGCGGTGATCGACCGTGTTGCCGGGAGCGCCGGACCGGCCGCGCAACGGCTGATGATGGGGTCGGCACAGCGAGCCGAGGGGCCACCCCGAGATCCGGGTGGCCCCTCGGGTGGGTCGGTCAGGCCGCCATGCCCGGGTCGGTGTCCGGGGCGGCGATGATCTGGGCTTCGGCCTGCTGGTCGGGGTCCGTGTCATCGGCGCCGGCCTCGGCGAGCTCCGGTGCGCCGGTGGTGAGGA
Organism: Mycobacteriales bacterium; assembly: GCA_038276315.1. GTDB lineage: Bacteria > Actinomycetota > Actinomycetes > Mycobacteriales > Pseudonocardiaceae. Next base: position 2,083 of record JBBPZY010000006.1, on the reverse strand, counting down.
CCAGCATCTCGACGTCGGACAGCGGGTAGCCCCAGCTGCGTAGCTGCTGGAAGTAGGCGAGGTGGTCATCGGTGGGGCAGCGCCAGGCGCGCCGGTCGGTGCCCTGCTCCAGGGCGGCGATGAGCATCGCCACCGTGAGCATGGTGGCCCGCCCGGGGCTGGCCTTGGCGGCCGCGGTCGCGATGGCGTGCGGGGATCTCCGGGCGTAACCGCGGGCGGTGTGCTTGAGTCCCAGCAGTTCCATCGCCATCGGGTGATCGGATTCCATCGCCTTGCGCAGGTCGTGGCTGCCCTGGGAGAGGGTCGCCGTGATCCACCGGAGGGCGTCTTTGGGTGCGGCCTGCTGGGTGAGGAATTTCCGCAGCCAGTCCCGGCGCACCGTGGTCGCGGAGTCCCAGGCCTTGTTGTTCGCGATCACCGTCCGGCGCTCGGTCTTTTGCTCCTCGGTCATCCCAGCACCGGTGACCTTGCCGGTGGTGGCCACGCCAAGGGCGGTGTGCCGCTCGGCGTGGCCGTGGCGCACGAAATCGGTGCACACCCAGACAGCGGCGACCCGCTCGGCCACCGGCCGCCAGGGATTCCGGTCGTCGATGAATGCCGCGTGGCCGGGGCAGCCGGCGTGGTCCTGAGCGGTGAGCTCGGTGCCCGGCGTCGTGTTCGGAGTCGCGCGCAGATCCGCGAGGCGGCGGATCGTGCCGTCGAACAGGGTGCTCGGCCGGTCGATGATCGTCACACCCTGCTCGGTGAGGGTGGCGGTGAGCTGGGCACGCAACCGGGTCTCCTCCCGGTCATCACGCAGCCGCTGCGCGACGTGCTGAAACTGCTCGGGGCGCGTCCTGGCGGCACTGGTCAGCGTGGCCACGGCGGCCTGGTCGTCGGTGAACTCCGCGACGACCGCGGCCTGCGCGAGATCAAGCACACCCTCGGTGACCGCGTCGAGCGCGAGTTGGTTCTGCGCGACCGCGGCCGCGGTGCTGACCCGCTTGGTGGGGAGGTGTCGGCGCCGCGCGATCTGCCGGGCGCTCAGCCCCAGACCGAGCAGCTGCTGGGTCGCGCGGGCCTCATCGGCCTCACCCAGGTCGGTGCGGTGCTCGTTCTCGCCGAGCTGATCGAGGATCCGGTCGATGGCCTGGGCGCGCTCGTCGGTGAGCTCCTCGTCCTCGACCAGGACCCGGTCCAGACCGGCCTCGATCGCGGCGAGCACCCGCCGCTGACCGGTCCGCACCACCAGCCGACCGGACTCATCCGGGCGAACCGGGACGGGCTGACGGACACCCCGCTCAGCGACGTCGGCGATGAAGCCCTTGTCCAGCGCGGCGTCGGTGCGCACATTGTCGATGATGATCAGCTCACGGGGATCGACCCAGCGCAGTTCCTCATCCCGGGCGGCCTCGACGGACACGGGTGCCTGCTGGTCGGGCTGGTGTTCGGGCTGGGGGTGAATCTCGGTGATCGTCACTATGGTCTCTCCTGTTCGGGGGTGGGCCGGAGGCGCGGTGGGCCCCGGAACGAAAAACTGATCTCCACTCCTCGAGTTGGGTGGAGTCGTGTGCTGCTGTCCGGTGTGGGACGCACTCGCCAAAGCGACGGCATGCCACGCCGGGGCGGGGGTGGTGGCCTCGCCCAGCCGGTGTGGACCAGCCGACCGGGATTAGCCCTTGTCAGAGGGGTTGTCGTGGGCTGGTTCACCCGCGCTGGGCTGGGTGCCGCGCCATCGCCGCGGACGGGATGGCGGCGCTAGAGTGCGCAGTCCCACAACACGCAGCGCACGGATGCGTCCGTGCAGGACAGAGAAATGTCCGGGTCGGCGCACAGGGCGCTGGCGCTGACCTGGGCGCGTGGTGCAGGAACACCGTGCGGCCCTGGGGTCGATGTCGCCACAAGGGCGGTGGCTGTCGTCGAACGCCCACCGGCGTGGCCTCGCCCGGCTTGCTGGCAGCGGAGTGTTCCTCGGCGTCCTCAGGATGTGCTGACAGGTCGAGGCGTTACCGAGCTCGGCGTCGGCGACGGCAAGGTTGGTGGCCAGCGACTTGGGATGCGGCCAACTCCGCGAGCGCAGTCGAGCTGGAGACCACCCACACCG
>JBBPZY010000005.1:0-2833 GCA_038276315.1 Mycobacteriales bacterium | reverse complement strand
CCGTGGGCAGCCGCCCACCCCTGCGGTGTCCTCCGCCCCGAGTTCGGCCTCCAGCCGGGTGGCGACCTGATGAAGTTGCGCGCGGACCCCCGAGGGATGCAGCGTCCGCCCGAGCGGGAGGACTTCCCCCAGTAGGGCACCCGCCTGCGCGTAGGACATCACGGCGGCGAACCGAGCCTGCAGGTAGACCAGTTCGGGAGTGGTGTGCTCGGCCAGGGTTGTGGCCAGAGGGCTGAAGGAAGCCGTCGCGGCGCTGTGGCACGGGCAGCTGAGCCAGCGGGGACTGTTGACGTCGAGCGTCCCGAACAGAGTCCGCAGGGTGATCTTCTTGGTGTCCTTGTGCCGATAGACCCGACCGCAGTGCGCACAGCAGCGACGCTCGGTCGATGACCTCGACCTGACCCGCGACGACGAACACGTCACGATCCTGGGCAAAAGCGGCCACCGGCGCACCGTCCTGCTCGACGATCCCAGCGTCGTCGCGATGCTCCGGCGCTACCTACGGGCCCGCGGCTACCGGCACGGCCCGCTGTTCCGGGCCGAGAAAAACCACGTAGGTGGCCCGCTGCGCTATGCCTCCGCCCGAGCCCTGTGGACCAAATACCGGAAGAAAGCTCAGGTAAACGCCACAATCCACCAGCTGCGCCATGTACACGCCACCGAACTGGTCAACGCCGGGATGTCCCTGGAGACGATTCGCCGTCGACTCGGCCACGCGAACGCCCAGACAGTTCAGCGCTACGCCGAGCAGACCGACGCCACCGCGGACGCGGAGATCCGCTCCTGGCGACGCGGAACCATCACCCGGCCCTCAGATAGATGATCTCCCCCAGATCCGAACGGTCTCCCGTGAGGGCCCGCACCTCGATGTCGGTTCCGGGTACCGAGTCCAGGTGTAGGCATCCAGGACGATCGCCCGTTCCCTACCAACCCCGGTCCAGTTGACCAACCGCGTGGACCGGCCAGTGCCCTGCACGGCCGCCCATCCCTGGTGGCCCTCGTCCCCCATGAGGCCGCCGTGTGCACACAGCGCCCGTGGCCGCGTCCACGATGCGACAGCGCCAATGCGGCCTCGTCAGCTCGGGTGGCCTTCCACGGTCGAGATCACCCTCGGTCAGCAGTGGAGTTGTCATGCGGACAACGGTGCCATGAGAACCCGGCCCGGCGGAGGGGAGTCTGAGGCTCGGGATCACTGAGTCGGTGACTTCGATGGCGTGGATCTTGCCGGTGCCGCAGTTCCGGATCAGGCAGAGTGGCCGCCCGGCGGCGACCCAGGCCGGTGCCTGGCAGCTGGCGATGGCGTACAGGTTCGGTCGGTGACGCTGGTCCCGGATGGGGGGCCTCCGGGTCTCGGTCGGGTGGACCGCCCTTAGGTCAGCACACCGTGATGGGGCCAGCGACGATGAACCCGGCCGACCCATCCCGGTGAGATCGCGTGCGGTGGGTCGCTCGGCTGCCGTCGGGCTGGGCGATCACACCGGGATGGGCCAGCCGGAACCCCCGCCGTCCCTGCGGGACCCCACCACGGTGCGCTGAGGCCAGGGCCGCGTTCCCCTCGCCCGAGACCCGGAGGCCCTGATGACCGTCTTGACCAGCGCCCACCAGCAACCAGTGGATTTCTCGTGGATGTCCGACGAGGACTACGTCGCCTACCTGCGAGGTCTCGACGACGAGCTGATCGAGCGTTACTACGCCCGAGGACTCACCCCACCGATGACGCCCCTGTCGAGCGCCCTTGCTGAGCTCGAGCCGCCGTTCCTGACCCCAGTCCCCTGGGTCAGAACGGGGAAGCGAGTCGCTGGGGCTTTCGCTTCCCTTGCGCGGTCGGCGGCGTGATCGGGGCCGTCGCGTCACCGGTTGGCGCGTTATGAGCCGGTTCGGGGTGAGGGAGCGTGTTCGAGGAATTTCCTACGGCGGGGATTCTTCCCTGCCGGGCGAGTTTGGTGCGGAGGCTGGTGAGGGTCTGGTCTCCCCGCGCCGAGTCGATGGTGGTGTGGCAGCGCAGTGCTTGGGTGCCCAGTCCGGCGGCAGCGTCACGCTCGCCGAGGGCGAGGTGGGCTTCAGCGGCTCGCGCGAGATAGATCGCGGCGCCGCCGGGAAAGTCGCCGGTGTCGAAGGCCGTGTGCGCGGTGGTGAAGTGGTCGAGCGCTCGGCGGGGGTCACCGAGGTCAAGGGCACACGATCCCGCGAGCATGTGGATCTCGGTGCTGTTGATCCAGTAGCACCATTGCGGCTCGTGATCACACGTGGTGGTCAGTGACTCGAAGGCGGCGCCGAGGCACGGTAGCAACGCTGGTGATCGTTGATCTTCGACAGGGCGCGGGCCTCGCGGGCGTGCAGGATCGCCACGGTTTTGGGGGTTGAGCGTCCATGGATGGTGGCGCGGGCGGTGTGCATGAGGTCCACAGCGTCGTGGGGGTTGCCGACTGTGTAGATCTGGATGGCCTGGAACGCGAGGGTGTTCGCCCCGGTCAGTGCGTCACCAGCGGTGGCGGAGGCCCGCAGGGCGGTGAGGTAGTACCGCTGCGCCGCGGCGTGGAGCCCGGAGTCGTAGCACAGCCAGCCGAACAGCCAGGAGGCTTGCGCGGCGAGACTGTAGAGGTTGCGTTCGGTGTCAGCGGTGTGGGTGGTCTCCAGCTCGACTGCGCTCGCGGAGTTGGCCGCATCCCAAGTCGCTGGCCACCAACCTTGCCGTCGCCGACGCCGAGCTCGGTAAGGGCGTGTCATTACAACCGTGTAAGCCACGGATGGACCAAGATCGACCGACGTGATCATCACTCGGTCGGGAGAGGACCATCCTGTGCTTTCAGACATCACCACGTTTGATGATCGT
>JBBPZY010000004.1:0-23332 GCA_038276315.1 Mycobacteriales bacterium | reverse complement strand
GTTCCGGCTCACCGGATGGACCAACCTCAAACAAGCCCGCCGCCACTTCGCACACGGCATCCACCGATGCGTCGACCTCATCACCAAACCGCTCAAAACGGTCAAAAATCAAACATGACGGAGCCCTGGCCGCACCCCGACTGCTTCCAAACCTACGACAGTAACGGGCCGCCCACCTACGACGTCGTCATCATGGATAATACTTGCCGCAACGTCGATGCGCAATGTCTGATCGCCACCGGCGACAAGAGCGGAAACAGCGGCGCCCCGACCAACGGCCCATCCATCAGATTCATCGGCAATACCTGCGCGTCCAACGGTGCCCAAGCGGTGAACATACGTCGCTGGCCCAACGTCGAGCTACGCGACAACAAAATCGCCGGCCCAAACATCACCCGTGGAATCATCATCATCGACGGCTCGAACGGCTGCATCGTGGTCGGCAATACCACCGCCGACGGCCGACCCACCGTGGACATCGACAACTCTTCCCGGCAAGGTTCCCAGGTGGTACACAACAGTCCCGGCTAAGGCGACGCCCCAGTGGGCGGAATCTGATAAGGCGGTCGGTATGGACATTTCCCGAAGCATTCCGCAAGACTTCCCCCGCACCGCGATCGTGACCGGATCAGACTCCGGGATCGGTAAGGCCGCTGCGATCGCTGTGGCCGAGATGGGCTGTGATGTCGGTATCACCTGGCACGCCGACGAGCACGGTGCCCAGACGACCGCGCAGGAAGTCCGGGCAGCCGGCCCGCGCGCGCAGATACGCCACCTGGACCTGACGATCCTCCCGGACACGGCGAACGTGATCGACGAGCTCGCCGAGCTAAGCTGGTGGAATGGGCTGGGTGTCGCCCGGCGGGTGTCTGCTCGACCACTTCCGCCCCACAAAGAGCGGGGTGGATCCATTACGTATGTGCCATGGCCGGCAACTTCGCGCGAAAAGTTGCCGGCTACGGCAACTACGCACAACGCGATAGTCCTTCCTCGGACGTCACTGACAGTAATTCGTCACGGCAGTAATGCGTACACGGACGAATAGGGTGTATTCGTGGCCTTCGACGTTGATCGTGCCCGGCGCGATACCCCCGGTGCACGCCGGGTAGCGCACCTGAACAACGCTGGGGCGGCACTGCCGCCGCTACAGGTCACCGAAGCGGTCATCGCCCATTTACGCCGGGAGGCGGAGTCCGGCGGATACGAGGCCGCCGACGCCGCCGCTGAGCAAGTCCAAGCGACATACACGGCGATCGCTCGGTTGATCGGCTGCGAGGCCGACGAGGTCGCGGTGGTGGAGAATGCGACCCGGGCCTGGGACATGGCCTTCTACGCCATGTCGTTCAAGCCGGGCGAACGCATCCTCACCGCCCACGCTGAGTACGCCAGCAACGTCATCGCCTTCCTGCAGGTCGCGCGCCGCACCGGCGCGGTCGTCGAAGTCGTCGACGATGACGAGCACGGCCAGCTCTGCGTCGCCGACCTGCGCCGCCGCGTTGGCGGCGGTGGCGGCGCGGTCAAGCTCATCGCGATGACCCACGTACCGACCCAAGGTGGGCTGGTCAACCCCGCAGAGGAGGTCGGCGCGGTAGCCCGCGAGGCCGAGGTGCCGTTCCTGCTCGACGCCTGCCAGTCAGTGGGTCAGCTGCCCGTCGACGTCGAGCGCATCGGCGCTGACCTGCTCTCCGCGACCGGGCGTAAGTTCCTGCGCGGCCCACGCGGCACCGGCTTCCTCTACGTGCGTCGCGCGCTTCTCGACCAGCTGGAGCCGCCGTTTCTCGACATGCACGCCGCAACGTGGACCGCTCCGGAGCGTTACGAAATCCGCCCGGACGCGCGGCGCTTCGAGAGCTGGGAGACCAACTACGCCGGCAAGATCGGTCTGGGGGTCGCCATCGACTATGCGCTGTCCTGGGGACTCGATGCCATCGAAGCACGCGTCACGGCGTTGGCCGAAAGTCTGCGGCAGCGGCTGGCAGCCCTCGACGGAGTGCACGTGCACGATCAGGGCCTGCGCCGCTGCGCGATCGTCACCTTCACCGTCGACGGTGTCCCCGCACGGGATGTGCAGCGCCGCCTTGCCGAATCGGGGGTGAACACCAGCGTCTCAGTCGCCAGCTCCGCCCGCCTGGATCTGCCGCGTCGTGGCCTGTCCGAACTGGTCCGCGCCTCAGTGCACTACTACAACACCGACGACGAGCTGGACCGCCTGGTCAATGCACTGCCCGGCCCCACCACACCCGCCTAGCAGCGGGCTACGGCACACGGCGCGCACCGTCTCCGTGGGACACCTGCGGCAGCCGCTCGAGGAGCTGCTGGACGGCGATGGGCACGGTGAAACCGGTGGGTCCGACGCTGACGCAGGACCAACGGCCATCGCTGACCACGGGCACGCCGGCGTTGGCCATGCTTTCCACCAGGTCACCGGCGAGGTAGCTGTGGCGGGCATCCCAGACCCGTTGACGGTCGTTCTGGTCGAGGGTGTCCCACCATCGATGGGCGAGTTGCAAGGAATTGCGCATCGCGAAAGTACCTTTCTGAGTTTATGATCGCTGTTTTCGGGCAGGGCCCAATAGCGCGCATGATTCATAAGGGCACGGCCGCGTCATCGCACGCCGTTGCCCGCGACCGTAGTCGGCCGGCTTAGGGGTTTACTGCTGAGGTGGCCCTACCGGGCGGCGAGGCCATCGCCGCCGGTGGCGGTGGTGTCGAAGAGCCGTTGAGCAAGTTGACGTTGAGTGGCGACGAGCTCCTCGACGACCTGACGCTGAGCGTCGAGCAGCTTCTCGAACGGGTCATGGGCGAGGGAGACCATCGTCGCGCCTGCGGGCGAGCTCAGCGCGGTGGAACCGAGCTTGCGCGCCAGATCGGCCCATACCTGCAGCGATCTCAGTGAAGTGTCCTGACCTTGACGCACAAGCTGGACCATCGAGTCCTGCACCCGTTGGGTGGTCGGGTCTGCGGCGACCGGCTCAGCGGACGTGTCCGCGACAGCCTGCAACGGCCGGGGGTCCCGGTCGTCACGAGCGTCGGCGGCCCGTCGCTGGTCTTTGGTCTGAGTGGACATGCTGTGCTCCAAGGGTCTCAAGGATGCGGGCTTTGCCGTCCAGGTACCACCGTCCTCACCGTCGGCGAAGCGCGCAACCGCCGTCACGATAAATCGAGGTAACGATCTGCTTCGATTACTCGAGTGCACCGAGATGGCATAAAAAGGGGGTCGGCTGAGTCAGCCGATGCGGTCCATGGCCGATGCCAGCCACTGCGGGGTCACCGGCCCGGATGCCTCGCGCACGGACTCCAGCGCGGTCAGGGTGGGATGTCCGGCCGCGAGCAGCGCACTGTCGGTGCCGGCCGCGCGCGAGGCCTGCGCCTCGACCTGCGCAAGGTGCAGCTGCCCGTCCTCCACCCGGTCGACGGTGGTCTGCACCGTGCCGAACTCCGCGAGTGCGGCGTACCGCAACTCGCCCAGCGCCTCGGCCGGCCGGTCCGGGATGTTAAGCGTGAGCACGGTGCCGCGCGGAGCACCGGTCAGCAACTCCAGAAGATGCGGCAGCAGGTGTCCGACGGTGGCCCAGTGCGGCGCGCCGGCAGGGTGCCAGCCGACGTCGAGCGACACGGCTAGCCCGTGCAAACCGTTCAACCCGGCGGTCAGCGCCGCTCCGACTGTGCCGGAATGCAGGATCGCCCGTCCCACGTTCGCTCCGTGGTTCACACCCGCCAGGACCAGCTCCGGTGCCGGGTCCAACCAACCGCGCACCGCCGCCCGCACGATGTACGCCGGCTGGGCATCCACCGCGTACGCCTCGACACCGGGAAGGTCGGCCAACAGCCGTCGCTCGGTCAGCGTCTGACCCTGCCGGGTCGTCGCGATGATCCCGGCGCTGGCCCCGCTGGACTGCCGCGCGGGTGCGGCCACCACGACCTCCAGGCCGGCCGCAACGGCCGCGGCAGCCAGCGCGACGAGGCCTGGCGAGTCGATGCCGTCGTCGTTGGTCACCAGGGCCTTGCGTCGCGCCGGCAAAGTCAGCTCCCTTCCGGTGCTTTCGCTTACGAGGTTGTGCGATCCACGGCGTGGGCGACGACGTCGGCCAACTGTCCGCTGGTGCGGTAGATCCGCCGTTGCGCGATGGCCCCGTTGCCGCGGCGCAGCACGGTACCGACCAGATCCTCGACAACCTCGAAGTCGCCGTTCTCGTCCAGCACCGGCCGGACGTGGTCGACGAGTGCGCGGATCACCTGCGCTGCCGGCGCCGGCCGCCCCGCCGGATTGACGAGGTCGCCGTCGAGGCCGGAGCGGGCCGCCCGCCAGCTCGCGAGCCGCAGCAGCTCGGTACGAATTGGCGCCGCGGGCACGCCGGAGCGCCAGGATTGCACAGCGGTGTCGACCAGGCCTCTGACCAAGCCCGCCATCAGCACTGCGTCGTCAGCGTCCAGGCAGACGTCGGCGACGCGCACTTCCACCGTCGGGTGCTGGCGGGACAGCCGCGCGTCGAAATAGACCATCCCCAGATCAAGCAGGGTCCGAGACTCGATCATCGCCCGCGTGGTGGAGTGATAGGTCTCGGCGGAACCGAAGAGCCCAGTCGGCCCAGCCGAGGGCCAGCGGCCCCAGACCTGCGACCGGAAGCTGCCGTAGCCACTGTCCTGTCCCTGCCAGAACGGCGAGTTGGCGCTGAGCGCGAGCAAGCAGGGCAGCCAGCCGCGGATTCGGTCCAGCACCGCCACCCCCTCCGACTCGGAGTTGATCTCAACGTGAACGTGGCAACCACAGGTGAGCTGCTCCTCGGCGATCGGGCCGAATTCGTCCACCATCCGCTGGTAACGAGGCGACGAGCTGATCGACGGTTCGATCGCAAGCGGTGAGCTGGCCAGTGCGGCGATCCGGGCGCCTTTACCCTCGGCGGCCTCATTCGCCGCCCGCCGCCACCGCCGAACTTCCACTGAAAGATCTTCCAACGAGGCGCAGGGCCGAGTGTTCGTCTCGAGCTGTTGGCGCGTCAGCTCGGAGGTAAGGGCTTGATCAACCGGTTGGCCGCCGTCAGCTGGATCTCCCAGCACGGCCGCGGCTAAAGCCAGCGCTCGGCCACTGTCCGGGTCGACCAGCAGTAGCTCCTCCTCCACCCCCACGCTGCGCGGCACTCCGTGATCGTGCCACTAGGGACGGACCCCGACGCCGGTGCCTAGCTCGTGCGCGCGGCCGCCGGGCACCTTGGGCGCCAGCGGCGGTGTCGACATGCCGGCGCCATCGCGCAGGCCACCCAAGAACTCCTCCAGGGCCTCTCGTGAGCTGTACCGGGGTGACCAGCCCAATTCGGTCCGAGCCCGGGTGATGTCCATGATCGGTAACCGCAGGAATGCGTCGAACAGGTAGGGAGAGGCTGGAACCAGGTGCAGCTGCCAAGCCAACCACAGTGCGGTCCGGACCGGCCAGAGCGGAACCGCAACGGTGCGGGCGCCGAGACACTCGGCCAGCACGGCCGCATCCACGACGGGTTCGGCGGCGATGTTGAACGCGCCGCGCACCTCGCCCAGCGCGGCCAGCCGGTACGCCTGGCCGGCATCGGCGGTATGGAGGGCTTGAAACCGTAGACCCGGCAGGTCAGGCACGACCGGCACCAAACCCGGCCGCACCAGTTTGTTGGGCAGCAGCGGCCCGATGAACAGGCGCCGTTGCTGGCTGGCCGACTCCCGCTTGAAGATGAATCCCGGGCGCAGCCGCACCACCCGGATGTCGGGATGGGCGCGCTCGAAGGCGTCCAGACTTCGTTCCAGATAGGCCTTCTCTCGGGTGTAGCCGGCGGTGGGCCAACCATCGGTGGGCCAATCCTCGGCGACCGCCCGATCCTTTGGGCCGGGCGAGTACGCGCCGACCGAGGAGGCGTAGACCAATGCCGGTACCCCGGCCTCGGCCACGGCCTGGAATACCCGCTGGGCGCCCCCGACATTGGCGCCCCAGGTGATCAGCGGATCGTGGCTGGGTTGGAACAGCCACGCGAGGTGGATGACGGCGTCCGCGCCGCGAAACAGACCGACCAACGCATCGCGTTCGATATCGGCCTGGGCCCATTCGGTCCGGGGCGCCGACCACTGCGGTCGCCGTCGCGCCACACCGAGGATGGATCCCACCCTCGGGTCTTCGGCCAGCGCGGCGACCACGCTGGTGCCGACGTTGCCGGTCGCACCGACCACCACGACCCGCGCAGCTTTCGTTCTCCCAGTAGCGGGCATAGCTGAAGTCCTCCTCGGCTTGGCGACGCGAGGCTCCCGCGCCGTCTTCCAGGGCTACCCAGCCTGCCGGAGCAGAAAACTGCCCGCGGGCCGCGTTGCCGTCCCGCAGGGTCCGCAAGGCGAGCTGAACCCGGACCGCCCGGGGCGAGTATGTTGAGCGGCAAGAGTGTTGAGCGCGCTAGCGTGGCGCTGACCAGGGAGGCGACGATGGGCGAGTTGAGCCCGTGGCATTTGTTGATCGTGGCGGCGGTCTTCATGCTGCTGTTCGGGGCCAACAAGCTGCCGCACATGGCCCGCTCGGTGGGGCAGTCCATGCGGATCTTCAAGGCCGAGACCCGCGCCTTGTCCGGCGAAAAGGAACCCGAACGGATACCTGGGACACCGAGCTCATCCGCGAACGCCACGTCTGTCCAGCACCAGTCTCAGCAGCCACAACAGTCTCAGCAGCCACAGCCGCAAAACGCACAGCCTCACCAGCCGACTCCGCCGGCCCCGTCTGCCTAGCCGCCGTCTGCGTTAGTCGTCTCTTGCGGCAGGTCGAAGACGTAACCGACCCCGCGGACGGTGCGGATACGAGTCGGCGTGTCCATGTCACCCTCGATCTTGGTACGAATCCGACGAATGTGCACCTCCAGGTAGTTGCGGGCGTCTGTCCGATCCGGACCCCATGCGTTGTCCAGCAACTCGCGCCGAGTCACAACCCGGCCAGCGTTGTCCATCAACTGCCGCAGAATCATGAACTCCTTGTGTGGCAGGTGAACCGGTGTGCCCCGGACCAAGAGCTGGTGCCCATCAAGCTGCAGCTCTATGTCCCCGATTCTCAGAATCCGCAGCAAACCGAGAGTCTGGGGATCGACCGGCAAGTAGCGGTCAGCCTGCGGTGTGTTCGTCGGCCCCCAGCTCTCAATTGATGACATCAGCCGAACCGTCCCGAGATATAGTCTTCAGTAGCTTTCTCTGTCGGGTTGGAGAAAATCTTCTCCGTGTCGTCGAGCTCCACGAGGCGGCCGGGTTTGTCGGCTGCAGGCAGGTTGAAGAATCCAGTCTGGTCAGATACCCGAGCGGCCTGCTGCATGTTGTGGGTCACGATGACGATCGTGTAATCCTGCTTCAGCTTCCCGATCAGGTCTTCGATCGCCAAGGTAGAGATCGGGTCCAATGCCGAGCATGGCTCATCCATCAGCAGAACGTCCGGTGCAACCGCGATGGCGCGTGCAATGCACAGCCGCTGTTGCTGGCCGCCCGACAGGCTGCCGCCGGGCTTGCCGAGCCTGTCCTTGACCTCATTCCACAAGTTGGCGCCACGCAGGGACCGCTCAGCCACCTCGTCCAACCGAGCCTTGTTTCTCTCTCCCTGCAGCCTGAGGCCGGCGACGACGTTGTCTCGGATAGACATCGTCGGAAACGGGTTGGGTCGCTGGAAGACCATGCCGACGGCACGACGCACCTCGACTGGATCGACGCCTGGCCGGTAGATGTCCTCTCCATCAAGCTCCACCCGGCCCTGGACCCGTGCCCCGGGAATAACCTCGTGCATCCGATTGATCGTGCGCAGCACCGTGGATTTGCCACAGCCCGAGGGGCCGATGAACGCGGTAACGGCACGTGGCGGCACCGACAGGTTCACGCTCTGCACGGCATGGAACTTGCCGTAGTAGATGTCGACTTCTTTCAGCTGAACATTTTTGGCCATCAAAGATCCAATTTTAGGGCTAGCTACGGACACTCGCGAGGCGTGCCAAAAATCGGGCGACAATGTTGAAAACCAAGACGATCACGATCAGCACCAACGCCGCCGCCCAGGCCCGGTTGATCGCCGTCTCATTAGGCAAACCCGCCTCGCCGAACACGAACAGTGGCAGCGATGCCTGTGCTCCGGAAAACGGATTGAAGTTGAGTGCCGGGTTGCCGAATACCGTCAGCAGCAGCGGCGCAGTTTCGCCGGTGACCCGTGCGATGGCCAGCATGATCCCTGTCACGATCCCCGCCAGCGCCGATGGCAATACTATTCGTAACACGGTCACCCATTTTTGCACGCCCAGCGCGTAGCTGCCCTCTCGTAGACTATCCGGGACTATCTTCAGCATCTCCTCAGCGGACCGGACCACGACAGGTAACATCAGTATCGCAAGCGCTAACGAGCCGGCGAAACCCGAGAAGCTCTGTCCCAGCGCCAATATCCACAACGCCAGGATGAACAGCCCCGCGACGATGGACGGGAGGCCGGTCATCACATCGACGAAAAAGCTCACCATCCGGCCGAATCGCCCGGAACTGTATTCTACGAGGTAGATCGCGACGAGCAGGCCGAACGGAACCGCCATGATTGTTGCCAAACCGACCTGTTCTAAGGTCCCGATGATGGCATGGTAGATGCCACCGTTTGGATCCTGCTCGGCCACTCCGCGCATGGTGTGAGTGAGAAATGATCCGCTGAGCACGACTGTGCCCTTGACGACCGTGAATCCCAGGACCGCGACCAGCGGCAGCACCGCGGCGCAGGAACACGCCACGATGACGCTGGTCACCAGTCGGTCCTTGGCCCGGCGCCGGCCCTCGACCAAGGCCGACGCCGCGGTCTGAACGATCACGAACAGCCCAGCGGCGACCAGCAGAAATCCGACCCGCCCATGGATCGGGGTGGCGGCGAACAGGATTGCGGTGACCAGAACCGCCCCTCCCGCCATCGCACCAAGTGACCAGCGGGGAAGCCGCGCCCTGATCAACGCCGACGGGCTCGAGGACGCCACACCTGCCAACGTCACGACGCATCTCCGCGATTGCCCTTGCCGGAGATCGCGCGTGCCCCGAAGTTGACGATCAGGGTGATGATGAACAGCACCAAGCCCGACGCGATCAACGCACCGCGGCCCACCTCACCGGCTTCGCCATAACGGTTGGCGATATTGGCCGCGATGGTGTTGCCGCCTGGCGCTAGGATGTGAAAACTGATGTCGTAGTTCGCCGACAACACCAGCGCCACCGCGATCGTCTCACCTATTGCTCGCCCGAAGCCGAGCACCGTCCCACTTGTGACGCCCGAGCGACCGTAGGGCAGGACCGCGGTGCGAACCATCTCCCATTTGGTCGCGCCTATGGCCCACGCCGCCTCTATGTGGTCCCGAGGAGTCCGGATGAACACTTCACGAGAGATGGCGGCAACGATTGGGATCACCATCACCGCGAGCACCACAGACGCAGCCAAAACCGACTTGCCGTAGGTACCGTTGGAGCCGAAAAGTGGAATGAATCCTAGGTAGTGGTTCAGGAACTTCGACGGCGCGATGATGTTGGGAACAAGGTAAATCAATCCCCACAAGCCGAAGACAACGCTCGGCACGGCGGCCAACAGATCGACTAGATAAGCCAAGGGACGGGCCAGCCATCCTGGCGCATAGTGGCTGGTCGCCAGTGCCACTCCGACGGCGACCGGAACGCTTATCAGCAATGCGAGCAACGATGTCAACACGCTACCGAAAGCCAGAGCCTCGATACCGAAGGACGACGGCTTACCATCAGGCGACCACGCTAACGTGGTGAGAAAATTCGTTGTGTCCGCATTCAATGCTGGAATCGTCCGCAACACGAGGAACACCGCGATGACGGAAATGATAACGAGCAGTAAAGCGCCGGAACCTTGAGCCAGCATCCGGAAGATCGCATCGCCCATCCGGCGAGTCCGCCAGCTTGGATCCCCACCGGGCAGCAGGCTCCGCGTGGGCGGATGCCCCTCGGGAAAAGACGCCGACGGACCTCCGCTGGGCACCGAACCACGCTCGGACGGCACCAGCGAAACCGGTGCGCCTTCTGGCTCGTCCATGCTACATCCTCATATCTGAAACCACGATGTCAACCAAGAGACTCAACCGCACTCCGCACCTGCTGCTGCAGATTGTCCGGCAACGGTATAGATCCCTGACTGAGAAGCTCCTGCTGGCCAGCCGCGCTGGCTGCGTATCCCAAGAAGTTCTTCAGTAACGGTAGCTTATCCGGGGCGTTGCCCTTCGAACACACTATCTCGTAGGTCACGAGCAGGTTGGGGTAGGCGGTAGGATCGGTGGTGGTGTAATCGAACTGCAGCTTCAGGTCGCCCCCAGTGCCAGGTTCCTTGGCCTTGGCCAGGAAGTTCACCGCATTGGCTTGGGTTAGCGGGACAAACTTGCCCTCGGCGTTGCCGACCGCCGCGTAAGGGATTTGGCTGTTCGTCGCGAATGACAGCTCGAAGTATCCGATTGCTCCCGGAGTCGACTTCACTCCCTGCGCTACGCCCTGACTTCCCTTGGCTCCTTGCCCACCCGGCGCAGCCCAGTTCTTGTTGGTGCCGAACGTCCAGTCCGTCTTCGCGTCGTTTGACAGATAATTGGTGAAGTTGTAGGTCGTCCCAGAACCATCAGATCGGTGGAAGGTCTGGATTCCCAGTGATGGCAGCTGCGGGCCAGGGTTATCCTGCGCGATCGCCGCATCGTTCCAGTTCGTGATCTTACCAGTAAAGATTTTGGCCAGATTATCGGCCGACAGATTCAGGGTTTTCGTAACTCCAGGTACGTTGTAGCCGATGGCGATCGGTCCGCCGACCATCGGGATATTGAGCGCGGAACCGCTCTTGCAGCGGGCGTCCGCGGACTGCTGCTCCTGGCCCTGCGCCAACGGGAAGTCCGATCCCGCGAAGTCGACCTGCCCGTTGATGAACTGCTGAACGCCCTGCCCAGAGCCGCCACCACCGTAGTTGATATTCGCCCCCGGACACTTGTTGAGATAGTCCTTGATCCATTGCGCCATGGCATTCTGCTGAGCCGTCGAGCCGGCGGCAAGCAACGATCCACTACTACAGGTGATCGCCACCGCGCCGCCAGGGTTAGTTGACGGCGAACCAACGCCGCCACCGGTATCCGAGCCGCACGCGGAGAGCAGCAACCCGGACCCAGCCAGCAAGCCGAGTACAGCTCGATGTCGCTGGAACTTCACGAGACCTCCGTAGGTCGGGAGGAGGGTAGGAACCCACAGCCGTATGGCTGCTCGCGCAAATTTATGCAACTCAGGGCGGAACGCAGGTGGACGTTAGCTAGGCAGAAGATGAACAACGCATGAAGCTTCACTCACATGAGCTCTTACCATCGCCCATCTGGCGCAACACAGAGGGGCCGGATCAACAGTATGTGATCGAACAGTACCTGGCAGGATCCTCTACGGCACACGACTGCCGGCCGTGCGCCGTCGTCAGGACGCTGGACGCTCAGGACGCTGGACGGTCCGCACCCCTGCCGAAGATAATCTCCTTCAGGCTCTGCGTGCCCGAGCTGGGCTTGCCCTCACCGTCGAGTTTCGCCCGCCAAGCAGCGCGGAGATCGTCGCTCACGCCGGCCGCCTGGGAAAGCGGCGAGTCTGGATCCAGGCCCTGGAAACCGCAATTCACCTCGACGTTCATGCAATGCTGGTCAGTGCACTCCCTGATGTCTGTTTTGTATGCGCTTCTTCACTCCAGCGAGTCCAACCGCCAAAACCACCACTCATCGCCCCGCCCGGCGCGTTACCAGACTGGGATGCCGTTTCGTACTCCGCTTCCTTCTTGTATTCGCGGCTCATATCTGCGATTCTATCAAGTTTAGCTGCAGAGGGCGGGTTGGTCGCAGTGTGGCTACAGGATGCAACGGACACACTGGCGGTGACCACGTCGGACACGCCGAGCTGGCAGACGCAGGTCTGAGGTTTCAGGGGCGTACTTCTTTAAGAGCACGTCGAGCGACCCATTGATTGCTCACCGTTAGGTTATCGCCATTTGGACGCGCAGAGTGCACCCGACAGGCTGACGCGATACCGACTCGCATGGCCTAGCGTAATGCCGTTCGAAGTGGAGCCCTGAGCGCGGCACCTCCTGCGGTGGACTCGCCACTTCACCTGTCGTGGAAGTAGGCGATGACTCAGATCATGGGAACCGACGCGCCCCGCACTCAACTCACCGGCCGGGTGATCGACAGATCCGACTTCGACCGTGACACGGCCCGCTCAGTCTGGAACGGTGGCATCGATCGCCGTCCGGCGGTCATCGCTCGATGCACCGGCCCGTCCGACGTCGCGGCAGCGATCTCCGGGCGGTATCAGTGGACCCCGGCAGCCGGCGGGCGTGGTGCAGCGGCGGTGCCACCATCGGTGACGTCGACGCCGCCACTGCCCGACACGGTCTCGCCGTCACCGGCGGAACAATCAGCCACACCGGGCTTGGTGGCCTGGCTCTGGGCGGCGGGCTCGGTTGGCTCGTCCACAGGTCGGGTTGACCGTGGATAACCTGCTGTCCGCAGAGCTGGTCACCGCCGACGGGCGTACTCTGTGCGGCAATTTCGGTGTCGTCACCGGCTTCGAGTTCCGGCTCCACGAGATCGGTCCGCTGGTCTACCTCGGCATGTTCTTCTGGACGCTCGAAAACGGCACCGAAGCACTTCGCATCGGCCGGGCGGTGGCGGCGTCGCTGCCACGTAATGCCGGACTCGTCATGGCCGCCGGTCTGCCCGCGCCGGCCGCGCCCTTCGTTCCCGTTGCACACCGCGGGACACCGGGGTACGGGCTGATGATCGCGGGATTCGGGTCCGCGCTAGAGCATCACCGGCTGATCGCACCGATCAGAAAAACGCTACCGCCGCTGTTCGAGTTCGTGACTCCGCTGCCGTACGTCGAGCTGCAGAAAATCCTGGACGAGACGGCACCGTGGGGTATTCACGCCTACCACAAAGGCCTTTACCTCCAGGAGCTGAGCGACGACGCGATTTCTGTCCTCAGCGAGAATATACCGCGCAAGAGCTGACCGATGTCGTTCACCACGATCTTCTCGTTGGTCGGCGCATTCGCCGATGTCGGTGAGCAGGAAACCGCATTCGACGGCAGCCGAGCGACCCGGTTCTGGTCAATGTGACGGCTATTGCGCCGGACTTTGAGCTGCTGGCGGCCGACCGGGTCTGGGCCCGATCGCTGGCAGGCGCTTGTCCCGTATGCCAGCGACTCGAGCGACTACATCTACATCATGACCGACTATGACGCCGACCGCGTGCAAGCTGCCTACGGTCGGATCGAAATACCAGCGGTTGGCTGGGATCAAGACGCGCTACGACCCGGACAACGCCTTTCGGATGAACGCGAACATCAAGCCGGCACCGCAGCTGAGACACCCGCCGGGACGCATCGAGCCAGAGTAGATTTCAACCCATGGTGGAGGTGCTGTATACCGCCCGGCTCCGGCTCCGCGCCTGGTCGGCCACTGACGCGCAGGCCGCGCTGAAAATATACGGCCACGATGACGTCAGCCGGTGGCTGCACGACCTCGATCGCATCCCCGACGCGGCTACCATGGCCTCGGTACTGCAACGCTGGGATGCCGAACGCAGCGACATGACGCCCGGAACCGGCCGATGGGCGGTGACTCTGCGCGACAGTGGCACGCTGATCGGTGGGATCAGCCTGCTGCCGATGCCCGTGCCCGAGGCGGACGTCGAGATCGGTTACCAGCTGGCTCGAGAGTATTGGGGCCGCGGTTATATCACCGAGGCCGCCTGGGCGCTGGCGCACTGGGCCTTCCAGCATTCATTGGTCGAGTTGTTCGCATTGGTCGACCCGGACAACTCACGGGCGGCGGGTACCGCGCGGCGGATCGGGATGGAGTGGGTCGGCGAGAGTGGCAAGTACCACGGGACACATCTGCAAGTGTTCCGGCTGCGACCCGACGACCTCACCCGCGTGTGTCAGAAGTAGACCCGGGTGACCCAATCCGCCACGCAACCCGGTTTCGCGCTGCCCTCGATCTGCAGCGTGGCGCGCACCACTAGCTGCAGACCACCGGTCACTTCGGTTGCCTCCGCGAGCGCGACTTCAGCGCGCACGGTCGACCCGACGGGCACCGGAGCGGGGAAACGCACCTTGTTCAGCCCGTAGTTGATCACCATCGTGGTGCCCTCGACCCGATAGGTCTGGTCGATCAGATGGGGCAGCAGCGACAGGGTGAGAAACCCGTGCGCGATGGTGGTGCCAAAGGGGCCTGCCGCGGCACGCTGCGGATCGATATGGATCCATTGGTGATCCTCGGTCGCATCAGCGAAAGCATTGACGCGCTGCTGTTCGATGGTCATCCAGTCACTGGCGCCCAGCTGTTCACCAGCCGCAGCCTGCAACTCGTCAGCTCCGGTGAAAACTCTCATCGCCGATCCCTCCCCTGCCTTCGATTGCTGCCGGTCGTTGACAAACCGGCCAGCTCGATCCGGGATACCGGTTCCAGCTGGCCGCTAGGCCCGCTCCTTTCGAAGATGAGCTCGGCGCTGCGGTCCGAAAATGTCAGCGCGGCCACCGCGTTGCCGAACACCGGACCGCGCAGCAGTCGCCAGGACAGCGTCGGATCAGCCACCCCAAGGCGGCGCACCACGCTGCGGACCGCCGCGGCCAGCGGACCCCACCAGGCAACCCGCAACGCCACAGTGGCATACCTCGGGACGCGATGATGCACCGGCGAGGACACCAGTTGGTAAACAGGTGAGCCCTCGACATCGGCACGTGCCGCGTAGCTGTGGTGCACATCGCCGGAAAGCACGCTGATCGTCGCAGGCGCATGGGGTGCGGCCGCCACCCACCGCAGCAGCGTGGCGAGCCGGTGGAAGGAGTCCTCGAACGCCGCCCAGTGCTCAAGATCGAGCGCCTGACGGATGCGCTCACCCAGTGCACTGCCCCGCGCGCAGGCCGCCGCATTGGCCGACTGCACGTCATGGATCGCCGGCGCCAGCAGCCACGGCAGCGAGCTGCCGATCAGTACATGTGCCGCCTGATGGGCGTCCTCGCTGACCGCACGCTCCGCCCAGGCGAACTCGTCGTCATCGAGAATCGCGCGCCGGCCCTCGGTCAGTATGCGGCCGTTGCGAGTGTCCAGGACGACCAGCCGCACCCCGTCGATGTCCCAGCGAAAGCTCCACCGGATCGCTGCGACGTCGGCGTCAGCGGCGTCGGCCATCTTTCGCAGCACCGGCCAGGCGTCGCCGCGGGCATCCTGGACGGCGCGCCAGGTCGGGTCGGCGGCGCGCTGCTGCGGGGACAGGTTGCCGATGTGTTGATACACCCAGTAGGAGACCAGTGCGCCGCGGATTCGTTCGGGCCACCAGGATGCGGCGGTGATCCGGGCGCGCCACGCTGCCGAGGTGTTCCAGTCGTCGCGCACATCGTGATCGTCGAAGATCATGGCAGTGGGCGCGGTGGACATCAGCCACCGGAGCTGGGGATCTGACCAGCTCTCCAGGTACAGGTGGACGTACTCGGTGAAGTCCGCCACCTCGTGGTACGGGGGAGCAGTGGTGTCGCGACGTGAGTCCATCCAGCGCCGGGTTTGCGGCGTCGGGTCGTCGGCGTAGACCTGGTCACCGAGTAGCAGCAGTGCATCCGGCCAGTCCCGCGGCGCCATGGTGATCATCCGGGCGGCGTAAAGGTCCAGCGCGTCAGCACCGATGGCGGCCGCCGATGTGGGGTCATCGGGCTTGGCGCGCCGGCAGGAACCGAAAACCACCCGTACCGGGGCGTCGCTTCCTCTGGTACGGATCCGGCTGTCCGGCCACGGCGAGCCCGGCGGCGGCCACGCCAGCTGCTCGTCGAGGTGCACCTGATATGTCGTGACCGAACCCGGCTCCAGCCCGCTGATCTCCACCAGCGCGTAATGCTGCTCGCGCACGGTGAACGTCGATGCTCGGCAGCCCAGCACGTCGACCTGCGCCGGCCGAGAGGTCTGCACCCACACTGTCGCCGTCGTCGCGCCCACGTGTCGCAGCAGCGGGCCGAGCAGCAACCGAGCGCCTGCGGGTGATCGCGAGGTAGCCACCCTTCCTGCCTACCCGACTCGGCATGGGTGCGCGACACTACGGCCGGGATGGTTAGACGGGGGCGATGGTGACGAATCCTGTTGCGGCGCAAGCGCGGATGGGCACGCCCGCCGGGCAGTGGGTGCTGCCGACGACGATATCCGGCTCGGCCATGGAAGCGGGCTTCCACACCGCGATGGTCGCCGGCCCAGCTGCACCCCGCGCAGGACACGTGAGTGCGATAACGCTTATGGGTCCAGCAAATGGCCGTTGGTGCGACGCACCAGATGGGCGAGGTCGGGCACCTCCACGACCTGGCGACCGGCCGCGCGGAGAAGTTCGGCACCCCGGCAGTCGACGAACAGATCGGGCTCATGCCACGCGAAGACGATTCGCGAAATCGAGGTGGCGAGAATCAGTTCGGTGCAGCTGCGGGGCCGTGAGGCGCGGGTGCTGCACGGTTCGAGCGAACTGTAGAGGGTGGCTCCGGCCAAGCGGCGGTCATTGGGTGCGAGCTTGCCGAGCGCAGCCTCCTCGGCATGCTCGCGGGGATCGCCCTCGCGCGAGTATCCCGTAGCGAGCACCGCACCGTTCGCCTCGATGATCACCGCGCCCACCGAGAACGCTGCTGTTGACGGCGGACAATTTCCCGCGAGCTCAATGGCGCGCTGCAGGTACTCGCGGTCGGAGTCGGTGGTGGGTCCGGTCACCGGGCGCCTGCGGGGAAGGAGCAGAGTAGGAGGACGTCGCAAAATTGCCGAGTCTGCACAGCCTCGGATAATCCTATCGGAACCAACAATAATTGCATCGACGCGCTCGATGCATCCACAAATGATCGAGGCTCTCGACGTAGAATCATACCATTTTCTTCCCTCGGCGAATACTTATACCACAAAGGGCCGCGACTATCCATGGCCGTGGTATGGGTGGCCGTGGTATGGGTGGCCGCGCCGCGGCAAAACTGGGGGCTGTGTCGCCGCGGCGCGGCGCCGCCGGACCGAGGGGCGAGTCCAGCGGTGGCTTCTCCAGGTTTGTGAGAGCCCAGCAAATATCCGCAAATCGAGGACATCGGCTGACCACTCCTGCCCATAATAAGCCCTTTCTGCCTGCGCCGCCCGAACATCACCTGAACGACGCAGATTCAGCGTCGGAAGTGTGCGCTAATTCACCGAGCGCGACCGTGGCATCCAAACCGCCGCCACTGACCGGGCGTGACCTTGAGCAGGGTGGGCGCCGACGGCTCGGCACGCAACGCTCAGCGAGTGATCGTGATGGCCAGCATCGGACAAGCCAGCGCGCCTTGCTCGGCTTGCGACTCCAGATCGCGGGGGACCTCCGAGTTGTTGATCAGGCAGTAGCCGCCCTCATCCAAGTCGTAAATCTCAGGCGCGACGGCGTTGCACTGCCCGTGGCCCTCGCAGACGCTCGGATCGACCTCGACGCGCACGGCGTCCTCCTCGGCTGGCGGTTCGACGGTGGGACTCGACTCTAATTTTGGCCTCAGCAACCGGAACCACCCAGGCTGAGATGAGCCACCGACGGGTTCCCGAGAATACTAGGCAATCGGGTGCACTTGCGGCGCGACACGATCACCGACCGTGACAGATTCCGGACGCTGGGCCGGACGTCGCCGGTTACCCAGGTCGCATCGATGCCATACCTAGGCCGCTGACCTCGGAATATGGTCGTCCAACGAGCAGTTCTCGATCGTTGGCAGCATCCGAACGGTCGCCTCACACCGACGCGATGCCAGGGTGGAGGGGGTTTAAGTCCGCGAGCGAAGTCCGGTAGACATGCACAGCGGCGTCACGGCGTTTCGACCGAGTCGTTATGCATGTCAGGTGCGCCCTCGGTCAGGTCGGGGGGCGACGAGGAGGTAATTAAGTGGATCGTCGGGTGCGGCGTGCGGTGTTGGAGCGGTTGGCGGCCGTGGAGGAAATTGCCGCCCGGGCCGGCGCGACGCTATCGGCACCGTTGGCGCGGAGGCACATCCAGACCATCACCGACGGGTGGCGGGAGCTTCTCGTTCAACATCAGCCCGACCCCACCGGCCGCTGCCCCGTGTGCTCAGGTTGGCTGCGCCGCCGCCGCTGGCCCTGCGAGGTATGGGTCACCGCGCACCGCCACCTCATCGGCGATGGCACGGAGCTGGCCGAACGGCCCGCAAAGAATTCCAATCCCTTCTGCCGACCGCGCCAGGTGCAGGTGGTCCCGCGGCAGCTCGATGCGGCGGCCGCCGAGCGGACCGTGGCGCGCAAGAGCTCCGTGCACAGCCCTGGTGGCAGAGCATCCATCCATCAAGCTTGATCCACTGACGTTTGATCCACTGGACCACACCGGAGTTCCACGACCCAGCCGCGGTCAGGACAGCCGCCTAATCTGGCAATCGTGCCCGAGCAGATCGCTGCGAAGCGGGTCGGCTGGATCCGCCGGCTCGCGACAGCATGCTGGCGCCACCCGAAGGTCGCCGTAGCTGCTCTGCTCGCCTCCAGTATCGGGGTCGGCATGGAGGCCATCACCCCGCTGCTCACCCGGCTCGCGGTGGACGACGCGGTTGCGCATACCACCGCGCGGTTGGGCTGGCTGGTCGCCGCACTGGCCGCCGCGGCGCTCCTGCAGTGTGTCACCGCCTTCGTGCGCCGCTACCTCGGTGGGCGGCTGTCCCTGGATGTGCAGCACGACCTGCGCAATGCCGTATTCCGGGCGGTGCAAAAGCTCGACGGCGCCAAGCAGGACAGCCTGCGCACCGGCCAGGTCGTCTCGCGGGCCATCTCCGATCTGCAACTGGTGCAGGGCCTGCTGTCGGTGGTCCCGCTGACGGCGGGTGTGCTGGTAATGCTCGCCGTCGCGTTGGGCGCGATGCTGTGGCTGTCCCCGTTGCTCACGCTGATCGCGCTGGTCGTGGTGCCGGCCGCCGGACTGGTCACCACCCGGACTCGGCGGACACTTTTTCCGGCGACCTGGTCGGCTCAGCAGCGCGCCGCCGACATCGCCGAGCACGTCGAGGAGACCGTCGCCGGCGTGCGGGTGGTGAAGGGCTTCGGCCAGGAGGCCCGGGCCGTTTCCCGGCTCGAGGACCGGGCCCGGCAGCTGTTCGCCGAACGGATGCGCTCAGCCCGGCTCAACGCGACGTTCGCCCCGACGCTGGCCGCGTTCCCCTCGCTGGGTCAGGTCGGAGTGTTCGCCCTAGGCGGCCTGCTGGCGCTGCGGGGGGACATCAGCTTGGGGACCTTCGTGGCATTCGCCGCATACCTGGCGCTGCTCGTCGGGCCGGCTCGGCTGATCGCGAGCCTGGTGGTCCTCGCGCAGCTGGCCCGAGCCGGTGTGGAGCGGGTCTACGAGCTGATCGACTCTCAACCCGACGTGACCGACGCACCAGACGCGATCGATGTCCCCGACGGCCCGCTGGCGGTGCAACTGGACGCTGTGCACTTCGGCTACGCCCGCAGCGAACCGGTGCTCGACGGGATGTCGCTGCTCATCGAGCCGGGCGAGACGTTAGCCCTGGTAGGGACGCCCGGCTCGGGCAAGTCCACCGTCTCACTGCTGCTGGGCCGGTTCTACGAGGCGCAACAGGGCGCGATCCGAGTCGGACCGCTTGGCCACCTCGTCGACGTCCGGCGGCTGCGGTTGGCGTCGCTGCGCCAGTCGGTAGGGATGGTGTTCGAGGAGGCGTTCCTGTTCTCCGACACGGTCCGTTCCAACATCGCCTACGGATGCCCAGACGCCACCGACGAGGAGGTGTACCGGGCAGCTAGCGACGCGGCGGCGCACGAGTTCATCTCCGCGCTGCCGCAGGGCTACGACACCCCGGTCGGCGAGCGGGGACTGACGCTGTCAGGTGGCCAACGCCAGCGGATCGCGCTGGCCAGAGCACTGCTATCAGACCCGCTCATACTCGTACTCGACGACGCCACTTCCGCGGTCGACGCCACCACCGAGGCGGCCATACACGCCACCCTGCGTCGGGTCACGGCCCAGCGCACCACTTTGCTCATCGCGCACCGCCGGTCCTCGCTGGCGCTGGCCGATCGGATCGCGGTGCTCGACGGCGGGCGGGTGATCGACGTCGGGACGCAGCCCGAGCTGGCCACTCGGTGCGCGTTGTTCCGCGCGCTGCTCGCGGGTCCCGGTGAGGTGATCGAGAACGTCACCACCGCCACCTTGAGCATGCCGCGTCCGGGTCCGGACGGCATCACCCCTGAGCTGTGGCCCGCCGTGGCGCCGGTTGACGCACCGGACGACCCCGACAATGCTCGCCGGGCGGCGCAGAACGCGGCGGGCGCGGGGCGGGGCGGGATGACGGCCGGCATGTTGGGCAGCGTCGGGCCGACCCCGGAACTGCTCGCGGCGGTGGCCGCGCTGCCGCCGGCGATCGCCCAGCCCGATATCCGAGGCACCGACCCGACCGCCCCGGACCCGGACTTTCGGCTGCGCCGGTTACTGCGACCGGCGCTGGGCTGGCTCAGCCTCACCGCGATCCTGGTGGCTCTCGACGCGCTGGCGACCGTGGCGTTCCCGGCGCTGGGCGGTCTGGCCGTCGACGCGATCACTGGGCACGCGCCGCATCTACTCGTCATCGCGGTGGCGGTGGGGCTCGGGGTGGTGGCCGCCGACTGGCTCGCCATCGCCGTCCAGACGGTGGTCGCCGCGCGGGCCGGGGAAACGCTGCTGTATCTGGTCCGGGTGCGCAGCTTCGCGCATCTGCAGCGACTCGGGATGGACTATTTCGAACGCGAGATGGCCGGCCGGATCATGACCCGGATGACCACCGACGTGGATGCGCTGTCCACGTTCCTCCAGACCGGCTTGTCCACCGCGCTGATCAGCGTGCTGACGGTCGTGGGGGTGGCCGTCGCGCTGTTGGTCACCAACGCCGGGCTCGCTGCCGTGGCGATGCTCGGGCTGCCGGTGCTGGTGGTGGCCACGGTGGTGTTCCGGCGACTGTCCTCGGCGGCCTACAACGAGGCCCGGGAGCGGGTCAGCGAGGTCAACGCCGACCTGCAGGAAAACGTCTCCGGTGCCCGGGTGACCCAAGCGTTCACCCGGGAGCGCCGCTCGGCCCGTGACTTCGCCGCCCGCAGCGATGCCTACCGGCGCGCCCGGCTGCGCGCCCAGCGCTACATCGCCACCTACTTCCCGTTCGTGGCGCTGCTGTCGAACCTCGCGACCGCCGCGGTCCTGGGCGTCGGGGCGTCCCGCGTCGCGGCGGACACCGTCACCGCCGGGGTGCTCACCGCCTTCTTGCTGTATCTGGAGCTGTTCTTCGCGCCCGTGCAGCAGCTGTCCCAGGTCTTCGACGGCTACCAGCAGGCCGCGGTCGGGCTGCGGCGCATCCGGGAACTGCTGGACACGCCGACCTCGGTGCCGCCGCCGGGCGCCGACGCCGTGGCGGTGCCGTCCCGGCTGCGCGGTGAGGTGGAGCTGCGTGACGTGACCTTCGGCTACCCCGGCGCCGCACAGCCCGCGCTGGACAGGGTGTCCCTGCGGATCGCGCCCGGCGAGACCGTCGCCCTGGTGGGGGCAACCGGAGCCGGCAAGTCCACCGTGGTCAAACTGTTGGCCAGGTTCTACGACCCGACGGCTGGAACGGTGCTCGTCGACGGGATCGACGTGCGCCGTTTCGACCCGGCGGCGTTTCACCACCGGTTGGGCGTGGTGCCGCAGGAGGCGCACCTGTTCCGCGGCGACGTCGCCGGCAACATCAGCTACGGCGTCGCACACGCCTCCCCCGCCGAGGTGGAGGCGGCTACCCGCCGGGTCGGCGCGCTGGCGGCCGTCGCCGCGCTACCGCACGGATTTCGGCAACCGGTCAACGAACGTGGGCAGGGCCTGTCAGCCGGGCAGCGGCAACTGATCGCGCTGGCTCGCGCCGAGTTGGTCGAGCCGGACCTGCTGCTACTCGACGAGGCCACCGCCGCCCTGGACCCGGCCACCGAGTCGCTGGTGCTGGCCGCCGCGGATCGGCTCGTCGCGCGCCGCACCACCGTCGTCATCGCGCACCGGTTGGCCACCGCGGCCAAGGCTGACCGGATCGTGGTGCTCGACGGCGGGCGGATCGTGGAGCAGGGCCGCCACCTGGAGCTGCTCGCCGCCGGTGGGCACTACGCCCGGCTGTGGGCCGCAGGCTCGCCAGACGGCACCGTCGCCGCGTAGTTGGCGCGGCGCGCCGGGGGGTCGCCGGACACCGCACGCGCTGCGGCGAGGGCTAGCCTGGGAAGCCGCGTCAGTGCGTCCGCACAGACGCAGGAAGAACGGACAGAACGGATAGAGGCGACTTTCGGCCGTGTCCCGCAGCGACCCCCCCGTGCAGTTCGGTCCCAACGAGTGGCTCGTCGAGGAGATGTACGAACAGTTCCTCGCCAATCCCTCGGCAGTGGACTCGTCGTGGCATGATTTCTTCGCCGACTACCGGCCGCCATCGCACAGCGACATCAACGGCAAGGCTTCCCGCACGAGCACGCTGGCACCGGCGAAGCAGCCACCTCGCAGGCAGTCACCAGCCAACGGTGCCACCGCCACAGCGCATGCCGCCGGGCCCGCGCAAGCGCAGCACGGTTCCCACCATGACACCACCACCCCGCTGCGCGGCGCGGCGGCCCGCGTGGTGGCGAACATGGAGACCTCGCTGGAGCTGCCGACGGCCACCAGCGTGCGTGCGGTACCGGCGAAGCTACTCGTCGACAACCGCATTGTGATCAACAATCATCTCCAGCGGACCCGTGGCGGCAAGATCAGCTTCACCCACCTCATCGGCTACGCGACGGTGCGGGCGCTGGCCGAGCACCCGCAGATGAACCGCCACTACACCGCCGACGACCAGGGCAAGCCTGCGGTCGTTGCGCCCGAGCACGTCAACCTTGGCTTGGCGGTCGATCTCAAGACCGCCAAGGGACGCAGCCTCGTCGTCACCTCGATCAAGGGTTGCGAGGTGATAACCTTCGCCCAGTTCTGGCAGGCCTACGAAGACGTCATCCGCAAGGCCCGGGACGGCAGACTCACCGCTGAGGATCTCGCGGCCACCACGATCACGCTGACCAACCCGGGCACCATCGGCACCAACCACTCGGTGCCTCGGCTGATGTCCGGGCTGGGCGCTATCATCGGCGTCGGCGCGATGGAGTACCCGGCGGCCTTTCAGGGCGCCAGCGACGAGGCGCTCGCCGAGATGGCGATCAGCAAGATCATCACGCTGACCTCCACCTACGATCACCGCATCATCCAGGGCGCCGAGTCCGGCGAGTTCCTGCGCCGGATACACGAGCTGCTGCTGGGCGAGGACACTTTCT
>JBBPZY010000003.1:0-7408 GCA_038276315.1 Mycobacteriales bacterium | reverse complement strand
GCTGAAGGCTTTGCGGCTGGAAGACATGCGGATCCCGCTGCACTACGTCAAGACCTTCCAGGGTCCGGCGCACGGGATCATCATGGAGCGCGAGTACCTGGACAAGTTCGGCCGGCCGCTGCTGGGCGCCACCACCAAACCGAAGCTGGGGCTGTCGGCCCGCAACTACGGCCGGGTGGTCTACGAGGCGCTGCGCGGCGGGCTGGACGTCACGAAGGACGACGAGAACATCAACTCTCAGCCGTTCATGCGCTGGCGCGACCGGTACCTCTACTCGATGGAGGGCGTCAACAAGGCCGTCGCCGCGACCGGCGAGGTCAAGGGCCACTATCTCAACGTCACCGCGGGCACCATGGAGGACATGTACGAGCGGGCCAGCTTCGCCAAGGAGGTTGGCAGCGTCATTTGCATGATCGACCTCACCATCGGCTACACCGCGATCCAGTCGATGGCGAAATGGGCCAGGGCCAACAGCCTGATCCTGCACCTGCACCGGGCCGGGCATGGCACCTACACCCGGCAGAAGAACCACGGCGTGAACTTCCGGGTGATCGCGAAGTGGATGCGCCTGGCCGGGGTGGACCACATTCACGCCGGCACCGTGGTCGGCAAGCTGGAGGGTGACCCGAACGCCACCGCCGGCTACTACGACACCTGCCGGGAGATGAAGCAGCCCGCAGACCCGGTCAAGGGGATCTACTTCGACCAGGACTGGGGCGCCATGCCGGGCATGATGCCGGTGGCCTCGGGCGGGATTCACGCCGGGCAGATGGGCGATCTGCTGCACTACCTCGGCGAGGACGTGATCCTGCAGTTCGGTGGCGGCACGATCGGCCATCCGATGGGTATCTCCGCAGGCGCCGAAGCCAACCGGGTCGCGCTGGAAGCGATAATCAAGGCTCGCAACGAAGGGCGGGACTACCGCAAGGAGGCCCAGGAGATCCTCAAAGCGGCCGCCAAGAAGTGTCCTGCGCTGGACACCGCGCTGTCGACCTGGGGCGACATCTCCTTCAACTACGAGTCGACCGACACGCCCGACGTGGTCGAGACACCGACCTCGGTCTGAGTCGGATTGATTTAGGGAGCCGATAATGCGAATCACTCAGGGGACCTTCTCGTTCCTGCCCGACCTGACCGACGACGAGATCACCGCACAGATCCAGTACGCACTGGACAACAACTGGCCCTGCTCGGTGGAGTTCACCGACGACCCGCATCCCCGCAACGTCTACTGGGACATGTGGGGGCTGCCGATGTTCGACCTGGCTGACGCCGCCGGCGTGCTCGCCGAGGTCAACGCCTGCCGCAAGGCCAAGCCCGAGCAGTACATCCGGATCAACGCCTACAACGCGAACTACGGCAAGCAGACTGTGGCGCTGTCCTACCTCGTGCAGCGACCTTCCGACGAGCCCGGCTTCCGGCTGGACCGCCAAGAGGTCAAGGACCGCCAGATCCGCTACTCGTTGCACCCCTACGCAGCCGACGCGCCACCCGGTCGCCGGTACAACGGACAGCAATGAGCGAGGCACCCACCACTCGCATCGGGTTCGGAATGTCCTCTCCCGGCCAGAAATCGGCCGGGGAGGGGGCATCCGAGGAAGAACCCGCCAGCGAGGAAGAGACGCTATCGCCGGACGCTCGGGTCAGTCTCGTCAAGGAGCGCGAAGCAACCGGTATCGATGAGGTCTTCGAGTCCCTGGACGCTGATCTGGTTGGTCTCACCCCGGTCAAAACCAGGATTCGTGAGATCGCAGCACTGCTGCTGGTCGACCGCGCCCGCGGCAGGTTCGGTCTGTCCACCTCCAGGCCTAACCTGCACATGAGCTTCACCGGCAGCCCGGGCACCGGTAAGACCACCGTGGCCATGCGGATGGCCGACATGTTGCATCGGCTGGGCTATCTGCGCCGGGGGCACCTAGTCTCGGTGACCCGCGACGATCTGGTCGGCCAGTACGTGGGACACACCGCGCCCAAGACCAAGGAGGTCCTCAAGCGGGCGATGGGCGGCGTGCTGTTCATAGACGAGGCCTACTACCTGTACCGCGAGGACAACGAGCGCGACTACGGGCAGGAGTCCGTCGAGATCCTGCTGCAGGTGATGGAGAACCACCGGGAGGACCTGGTGGTGATTCTCGCCGGTTACAAGGACCGGATGGATTCGTTCTTCGCATCCAACCCCGGGATGAGTTCCCGCATCGCTCACCACATCGATTTTCCCGACTACACCCTGGACGAGCTGGACGACATCGGAAAGCTCCTACTCCGTGCGGAGGGTTACGCCCTCACCCCTGAGGGCGAGCAGACCTTCCGTAAGTACCTCGACAACCGCAAGGCGCAGCCGCGGTTCGCCAACGCCCGCAGCGTGCGCAATGCAATCGAGCGAGCTCGGCTACGGCACGCGAGCCGAATGATGACGACAGACGAATCCGTCGGTCGGGACGAACTCACCACACTGATGCCGGAGGATTTCCTGGGCAGCCGGGTCTTCACCGAGGCCAACGGCGAAAAGTCGAACTCTGATCCCGCCTGACCGTTGGAGCAGTCGCTGTACTGCTCCAACGCTGGCTCAGCGCCGCGTCCCGCTACGCGGCGCTGACGGGGGCGGCACCATCGGACCGCAGTCCCCGTCCGGTGCATCGTCGAAATCCACGATCACCGGCGCGTGGTCGCTGGGGGCGGTGCCCTTGCGGGCTTGGCGGTCCACCCACGCCGCGCATGTCCGAGGGGCAACGTCCGCACCGGCCAAGATCAGATCGATGCGCATTCCCAGGTTCTGGTGGAACATGCCGGCGCGGTAGTCCCAGTAGGTGAAGATCCGCTCGGCGGGCCAGCGTTCCCGCATCACGTCGTGCAGTCCGAGGGCGCGCACGGCGTCGCGTTCCGGGGGTGTGACGTGAGTCGAGGTTGAAAAGGCGGCTGCGTTGTAGACGTCGTCGTCGGTGAGCGCCACGTTCATGTCGCCGCAGACCACCGTCACCGCGGGGTCCCGGGTGGCCACGGTGGCGCGCAGCGCGGCCAGCCAGTCGAGCTTGTATCGGTAGTGCGGGTCCTCGGGGGTGCGGCCGTTGGGCACGTACACCGAGACCACCCGCACTCCCGCGCAGGTCGCGGACACCGCACGGGCCTCGGGGCCCGGAAGCTGCCCCACCGGATTGGCGGGCTCGTCGAGAAGACCCGCGACGATGTCGTCCAACCCGACCCGGGAGGCAATCGCCACCCCGTTCCACCGGCCGTCCCCGTGGTGGGCGACGGCGTACCCGCGCTCGGTCAGCGCAGGGCGAACCAGTTCCTCGAAGGCGTCCGCAGGCAGCTTGGTCTCCTGCAGGCACACCACGTCCGGCACCCGCGCGTCGAGCCACGGCAACAACCGAGGCAATCGCGAACGCACCGAGTTCACATTCCACGTCGCCACCCGCACTCCACCACGCTATCGCCCAGCGGATCGTCAGAGTTCAGACCCATGGAGTTCAGACCCACGGACCTGCCGTGACTATCGGGAGAGCAACTCTGCACACTCGCCGTCGCGGCCGAGTTGGCCACGCGATGCGAACGGCTACCGGCCGCTGTGCCTGCCCATGGCCTTGCAGGACACCCAAGGACAACCCGAGCCGGGCAGCCGCTCGCCATCAGAACGGCTGAGGCGGACGCGGTTCGAGGCGCCGATTGTCGATCGGCCGGTGGCACCCGAAGACGGTTATTCGCTCAGTCGACGTGTCACAGGACCTTAGTCATGTGTATGAGTTGGTAACCGCCACCGGACGTCCGATGGTCTTCGGTGTAGCCGTGTCGCTTGTACAGGCGCAGATTCGCGAGGCTGTGTTCACCTGTGAACAACCGCATTAGCTGGATGCCCTCGGGCACCTGCACTTCTGCCTGCCGCAGCAGGTGGCTGCCCAGGCCCTGTCCTTGCCGATCGGGCGCGACCACAAGACGGCCCAACTCGGCGGCCTCATCTTCGATGCGGACGCGGACCGCCGCCACCAGGCGAGCACCCTCCCGCAACCCCAGCGCCAACACCTGAGGGTCGGTCAACTCCGCTGCCAGCTCGGCGCGTGACTGCACCAAGGGCGGCATAGCGAGGTCGCCATGGGCTTGAGCTTCGGTGACGTACGCCGCTCGTTGAAGCGTGAGCACCTCTCCGACGTCAACTGCGGAGAGCCGCACCAAGACGACTGGCGCGTCGGTGACTGACCAGTCCACGACGCGAGGGTAGCGACCGCTTCGCCGTCGGCAATCATGCGTGCAGTCCGGAGGGTCCGCTCACGAGACACGCTCCGGAGGAAGGACCGGATTTGAGGCGGAAGCTGGCTCGGCGCGCAAGACTCGCCTCATGGTAGGCATCGGTGTCATAGGCGACTACGAACCCAGGAACGAGACTCACCTAGCCACGGCCGCTGCGGTGGAGCACGCAAGCACCTACCAGGGCGTGTCAGCCGAGGTCACTTGGATCTCTACCGGCCGTGTTGAACACGACGGTGAGGACGCACTCACCGGGTTCGACGGCCTCGTCATCGCTCCGGGGAGCCCTTACCGCAGCCTGCTTGGCGCGCTGGCGGCGATCCAGTACGCCCGGATCCACGACGTTCCGCTCCTCGGGACCTGTGGTGGATTCCAGCACGTGGTGCTGGAGTTCGCCCGGAACGTGGTCGGCTTTTCAGACGCTCAGCATGCGGAGTACGACCCCTACGCTTCTACGCTGTTCATCACCTCATTGGCCTGTTCCCTCGCCGGCCAGAACATGACGGTGCAGCTCAAGGAGGGAACCCGGTGCGCCGCCGCCTACCGGAATGCGACGGCGACCGAGCGTTACTACTGCACTTTCGGGCTCAACCTGGCCTACCTCGGCACGCTCGTGCAGGCGGGACTCATGGTCAGCGGGACCGACCAGGATGGTGAGCCTCGGATCCTCGAGCTGCCTGACCGCCGCTTCTTCGTGGCTACTCTTTTCGTGCCGCAGGTGTCAAGCACGCCGACTTGCCCTCACCCTCTAGTCACCGGACTGGTCGCGGCCTCAGTTGGCGAAGCTGTGCCCTAGGCATAGGCCACCAGCGGCTGCCGGCACAATTCTCTGCCGCGGTCGGCGATCGGGCAGCGTCTCGATCGGTCAGCCGGC
Source organism: Mycobacteriales bacterium (assembly GCA_038276315.1). Lineage (GTDB taxonomy): Bacteria > Actinomycetota > Actinomycetes > Mycobacteriales > Pseudonocardiaceae. Next base: position 2,295 of record JBBPZY010000003.1, on the reverse strand, counting down.
GGTGAGTTGGCCCACATGCGTGCGCAGAGTGTCGGCCAGCTCCTCGAGTGACGCAGCGATCCCGCCGGTGAGCGCGTAGTCGATCATCAGGTTGTTGGCTTCGGTGCCACCGAAGCGGCGGCTGTCGGTCTGCAGACCAAAACACGGCGTGCCGCGAGCAAAGGCCATGCCGAGCTCCACGCACGCACCCTCGTCGGGCACCCGGCCGTCCAAGACGAACACGAACACCGCGCAGTCCGCGATCGCGGCGCAGTCCAGGTCGAACAGCCGCTGGCACACGGTGTGCTCATCCATACCCTGACGGATCAGGCGAGCGGCCTCGCCACCATCACGCTGGGGTAGGAACGTCTCCAGTCCCACCGACCGCACGACGGCCTCCACCCGCAGGTTGAAGTCCTTTTCCCCCTGGCAGAACAACGGAGCGGCGATGTATGCCTTCATGACCTTCCTTCAAGATCGGCAGGCCGGGCGGGAGTGGGAACGGGGGTGGCCAGCGTCGCGGTGTACCGCGGGTCGCTCGGCTATCCGAGCTTGCGCAGGCGCAGGATGAGGAAGCCGGGCTCCCGGTTGAGCTTGTCGTAGTCGTCCGGGAAGAGTTCCCGCATGCTCTCTGCCGGGCGAGGCTCGATCAGTTGGTCGATGACGAAACCGACGCTCGTCGCCGCTGCACAGAGCGCCGAGAGTGACTCGCGCCAAAAACGCACCTGCACATCGCCGGTGGCGAGATGCCACGTGTCGGTCTCCAGTACCGAGCCGAAGTACGAGCCGCCCTTGCGGAGCCAGTCGACCGTGGGGTGCTGAGTCGACACCACGAGCGCCCCACCGGCTCGCAGCACCCGGTACAGCTCCGTGAAAGCCGCGGCCCGGTCGGCGACATAGTGGATCGCCAGCGCGCAGATGCTCGCATCGAACATCTCCGCCGGATAGGGCAACGGCTCACCGAGCCGGGCCAGGTCGATCTGGGCCCGCTGCCCGAGCCGCTTCCTCGCCAGTTCGACCATCGCCTGGCTGGCGTCGAAGCCCACGACCTCGGCCCCAGCGGCCAGCAACGACTCGGCGTACAAGCCGGGACCACACGCAGCGTCCAACACGCGCCGGCCGGTGACCGGACCCAGGGCGGTCAACACAGCTGGCCGGTCGTAGTGGGCGTTGTAGGCACTGTCCGCAGCATGAGACGCGTAGCGCGGACCCATCTCGTTATAGGCCGACCACAGGTCCACGTCAGCCAGCCTAAAGAGGGCGGCGGCCGATTGCGGCGAACAGGGCGCTGAACCGGGTCGCAGCTGGCTGCGCGGTCTGGAATCGGTGCCAGGCGGCCTCCCACCGGGCCAGATCCTCAGGGGTGGCAAAGCCGGCGGCGATCATCACCTCGCGGGCCGCCCACACTGCTGGCGGTATCCCCGGGACTGGGGTGAGGATGCCGTACCAGCCGCGGTGAGTGATCACCTCCAGCCCGGCCCTCGACAGCAGTGCCGCCAGGCGCAGCCCGGCCTGCAAGTCGTTGCCCTGGGCGGCGTGGAAGCCACGATAGCGGGCATACATCTCGGTGAGCTCGGGCACCGCGGGCCAGATTCGGGCGGCGGTCATGTCGATATCCAGCAGGTACACGGCGCCGCCGGGCCGGACCAGAGTGGCGGCATGGTCAACGATGGCCTGCTCGCGTGGGCCGTTGTGCGCCAACACGTGACGCACCATCGCAGCTGGCCGCGGCCAGCCCGCTGGCCTGGGCGTGGCCCAGCTGCGCCCGCGCGTTGACCAGCCCCGCATGCGTGATCATCTCGCTGGTCCGATCGACGGCCTGGGGATCGGCGTCCACCCCGGTGACCCAACCGGTGGGGCCGACCACCTCGGCCATCGTCACCAGCGCGGCACCAGGACCGCAACCGAGGTCCACAATGCCCGCGCCGGTGCTGATCCCGGCGAGTCGCCAGAGGTCTTTTTCTTCGGTGCAGGCCCGGCGGGCCAGCGCCTGGTAACGGGCCACCTCGGCATCGCTGAGCCGCAGCGCGTACTCACCCATGGCAACGCCGCACACCAAGCGATGCCGGGCCTTCGACTACGCGCCCGCTAGTACCGACAGTCCGTGTCACGAGGCGACCTCCTGCAGGGGCCCGCTCAGGCGCAGTTGCGCGCTCGAATCCGATGATCATGCTAAGGGATCGCGATGAAATAACCCCTGTTTCGGCTGCGCGACAGTACGGTTCGTGCTATGTCGGTCTTGGTGGAGTCGTTGGCTCGGCGTTACGAAGCGTTGCGTCCGCATCTCACCGAGCGCCAGCGACGGTTATGGCTGGG
>JBBPZY010000002.1:0-2789 GCA_038276315.1 Mycobacteriales bacterium | reverse complement strand
GCGGGGGCCTGAATACATTGCGTTACGTTGATCTGGTTTTATGTTGCCGAAAGCTGGGAGGCGCAGTCGTGTCTGTCTGATCTGAGGGGATCGAGCGGGGGGGGGGCTGGGAGATAAGGGGAGCACCACCATGGTCCACGGCGGAGGTGCCCGACGAATGGGGCGGGTCGGAACGTGCCGGGCGTTCGTCTCGCCGGTTCTCGTCCGTACCGCGACCGCTGCGGCGGTGACCCGACCAGGTCAGCCCGGCGGGCTAAGGCGGGAAGACCACCGGAGGCGGCGCTGTAAAAAATCCCTCCGCCGGTTGGTACTACACCCGTAGATCATGATCACGTGGACGGACCTGAGGTGGTCGCGTGGACGAGTTGTGGTCTGATGATTTCGAGGTGCTGCATTGGGTGGTTGAGCGCTTCGAGCGCAACGGACACAGCGTCGAGGTGGGTGAGGCGCTGCGGGTCTTCCCCGAAGAACACTACGACAGCGTGCGCGAGTCGTTGCGCCGCGTGAGCTCTCACACCTACCTCGTGACCGTCAACGGCAGCGGACCAAAACCAGGCAGCGGACCAGAACCAGGCGGCGAGCCAGGGAGGCCCGTGGCCACCGATGTCACCGGACGCGCGATGCGCGGTGTCGGTGGCTGGTCCTACAACGCTGAGCTGCTGACCGATCGGATGCTGGCGGTCCTGGTCGAGGGTGCCGTGCACGAACCGGATCCAGAGACACGAGTCAAGCTCAAGGCCGGCCTCGACGGCGTCGGCGGAATGACCCGAGACGTGCTGGTGAGCGTGGTCGCCGCGGCTATCGCCAGGTCTACCGGCACCGGCTGGCCCTGGTCGCGCCCCGGCGACACGACCCCCCCAGACCATCCCTAGAGGCCCGTGACGGCGTGCCAGGTCGAGTGCATGTGACCTCACCACGTTTGATTCCACGCCGTACCACTGGGCGCTCAGATCTATCCCGGGACGAGGTGAGGCTCCTGGGGCGATCTTCGTGAAGCTCGGCGTTTCTCTCAGTCGATGAACAGAGGCCGGAGACCGCCCGCGTGATACAACTGGCCGTTGCGACGTTGAGGTGAAGGCCGTCGGCGGTGATCGCAGTGAGCGACGACAGGAGTGGACATCAACTGGGAGAAGCCCTCGCTTGTAGCTTGCCCCCACGTTGGTCCGCTTGTCCTCGCAGTCTTGATCCACGTAACGGCCTGGGCTGACTGAGCGATCCACGTGTGAGCAACGTAATCGATCGACTACGCTAAGTAGTTAATGGCCTTTGGTCGGTCAAGCTGCGAAGGAGGTTATGGCAGCAGTGAATCCGAACCAGTCGCCTGTTGGTCCCGGTCCCGCACGACAGGGGCCTGCCCGGAGCACTGAATGCAGCGAGGGCGACCCCGTCCTGGTGGGCTGCTCGAACCCTGCGACCCGACAGCGCACACGGCAGACCGTAGATCTTTTCCAGCCCGTCACCAGCTCGGAGTCACCTGCAGCTACCATCACCGACCAGCCGGTCATGCCCATCGACGGGCTCAGCCGAGATGGCGAGCTGCTCGCTGCCACGCCGCAGTCTGGGGATGCCCCGGGCGCACGGCAGTGGGCCGATCGGGGGGCCCGACTGATACTCGGGACGCCGGGGGCCGCGATCGCTCTGGTGGCAAGTGCCGCGTTGGTGCTCGTTGTGGCCGGGATGACCATGTTCACCACCTCGTCGTCCACCGAGTCACCAGTTGCCGCACTCACCCCGGGTCGGTTAGCGGCGCCCGCAACACCCGCGATCAGCGATGAGCATCTAGTAACCGTTGAGCCCCCCGACGCACCGGCGGCAGGCTTCGCGGGGCAGACACCGGCCAAGGCGTACTCCCCAGACCCTCCTCCAGCTCCCGCACACCAACAGGCCTTGCCGACAGCCCCTCGTGCCGTGCCGGCTTCCCCTGCTCCGCCGGCCGCGCCGGATCACGAACCGCTGTTATCGCCGCCGTCATCGCCGCCATCAACGGTGACGGCCGAGGATGCTGGATTTCGAACCATCACTCCCGGCTCCTACTCGGGGAACACGGAATCGCAGACGGCCGAGACCGAGCCGTGCAACTGCGACGCCACGATGCGCAAAATCCGCAATCATGGGGACCGGCCATCCAGGGCTGACCGGCGACGTGAAACCCGAGCACAGCGAGCTGGCTACCGCTCAACGAGCACGGCCCAAGAAGAATCCGCGGTCAGCGAGGAAGGGCAGCAGGACAGGCGGACAGTGCGGCCAGGCGCCAAGGCAGGGCCTCGACCATCGCCCAACCGAGCCCCCTGATCTCGGCGTTCTACACCCAGACGTCGCGAACGGACGGCCTGGAGCGCGGCCCCGGTGGTTCACCCGCGGGACCACTCGGGTAACACTGCCGCGATGACGCGGGGAGTCGTGGCCGCCGGGCATCCGCTGACCGCCGAAGCGGGCGCGAGCGCGCTGCGTGCGGGTGGCAACGCGGTCGATGCCGCCCTCGCCGCGATGTGCGCGTCCTTCGTGTGCGAGCCGCTGCTCACGGGCCTGGGCGGCGGTGGCTACATGCTCGTCGGAGCCCCCGGTGGGGACGACACGCTGCTGGACTTCTTCGTCGAGGCGCCCGGGCGCGGCGATTCGCCACGCCGCGCCGAGCTCGTGCCGGTCTCAATCGTCTTCGGTGACGTGGTCCAGGTCTTCCACGTGGGCGCCGCCTCCGTCGGCACCTACGGCTGCCCGGCAGGGATCTGCGCGGCGCACGCGCGATTCGCTTCGCTGCCCCTGGCCGATCTGGTCGCGCCCGCAGTACG
>JBBPZY010000001.1:0-3721 GCA_038276315.1 Mycobacteriales bacterium | reverse complement strand
TCGGGCTGGTACCCCTGCACGTGTGGATGCCTCGGGGCTACCGGGCCGCTCCCGGTCCGCTGCGCGCGGTGATGGCCGGGGTGGCCGTCAACGTCGGCTTCTACGGGATGTGGCGCACCCTGGATCTGCTGCGGGTGCCGCCCGGCTGGCTGGCGGTGATCGTCCTGCTGCTGGGCGGGTTCACCGCACTTCTGGGCATCGCGCACGCCACCGTGCAGACCGATCTGACCGAGGTGGTGGCGTACTCCAGCGTGGAGAACGGCGGTCTGATCAGCGTCGGGTACGGCATCGCGCTGGTCGGCGCCGCTGTAGGTCGGCCGCCGCTGGTCGCCGTGGGTCTGCTCGCGGCGACCCTGCAGACGGTGGCGCACGCGCTGGCCAAATCGCTGCTGTTCTCGGCCGTCTCCGGGATCGAGGATGCGACGGGCACCACCGAGCTGGAGGCGTTGCGCGGCGTCGGGCATCGCCTACCCGCCAGCGGAACCGGACTGGCCATCGGCGCGCTCACCCTGGCCGGGCTGCCGTTGACGGTGGGGTTCGTCTCGGAGTGGTTCCTGCTCGAGGCGCTCATGCAGCAGTTCCGGATCGGCCGGTTGGTCTACGCGCTACCGCTGGCGCTGGCCGGTGCCCTGGTCGCAATCACCACCGGCTTCGCCGCGGTGGCGTTCGTCCGGATCGTCGGGCTCACCGTCCTCGGACCCCGGGAACCGCGGGAGGTGATGAGCGGACGCGACGTCGGGCCGCTGGGCGTGGCCGGCCTGGCCCTGCTCGGGCTGGGCTGCGTGGGCGTGGCCGCGGTCGCTCCGCTGTGGATCCGGGTGCTGATCGCTGGGCTCAACCCCGTAGTGGGGCGCGACGTCGCAGCCGGCGCGCTCAAGTCGGAGTGGGTGCTGCAGCCGGTCTACGCCGAGTTCTCCGCACTGTCGCCGTCCTGGCTCGCCGTCGTGATGCCGCTGCTGCTGCTCGGGGTACTGGGTATGAGCGTCGCCTTCGGGCGCGGTCGGATGTTCGCGGTGCGCCGGGTCCCGGTGTGGCGCTCGGCAACGGGCGGGGTGACGGGCGAGAACCAGTACACCCCGTTCGGGTTCGCCAACCCCACCCGCAAGGTCCTGGCCAACCTGCTGCTCACCCAATCCGAGCTCACCGTGCTCGAACGGGAGACCGGCGGGCGCACCGGCGACCCGCACTACGACGCCGCCGGAGCCCACCTGGGCTACACCAACGACGTCGTCGAGGTGGTCGAGCGGTTCCTGTTCCGCCCGCTACGCCGACCGCTGCTGCTGGCCGTGCGCATCGCGAAGAGACTGCAGAACGGCCGCCTCGACGCCTACCTTGCGTACATGCTCATCGCCCTGCTCGCGGTACTCGCGGTTGTGGCCGGGCTGGCGTGACTGATCAACGACCAGTCGCCAACCGGCTGTCGCCGATGCGGTTCGTGCTGGCCTTCGGCGTGGTCAGCTGCCTGGCCGATTTCGTCTACGAGGGTGCCCGCGCGATCGTCGGCCCCTTCCTCGCCAACCTCGGCGCGAGCGCGCTGGTCGTCGGGTTCGTCACCGGGGTGGGCGAGGCGGCCGCGCTGGTGCTGCGCCTGGGTACCGGGCGACTCTCTGACCGCACCGGACGGCACTGGGCATTGTCGATCGCCGGCTACGTGGTGACTGTGGTCGCCGTCCCGCTGCTCGCGCTGGCCCACTCACTGTGGCAGGCCGCGCTGCTGGTCGTCGCCGAACGTTTCGGGAAGGCCGTGCGGACCCCGGCGCGCGACACCATGCTCGCCCAGGCCAGCAGCAAGACCGGCCGCGGCCGGGCGTTTGCCATCCACGAGGCACTGGATCAATCAGGAGCGGTGCTCGGCCCGCTCGTGGTCGCCGGGATGGTGGCGCTTTCTGGGTACCGCCTCGGGTTCGGGGTGCTCGTCATCCCCGGGGTGGCCGCGGTCGCAATGCTCGCCTGGCTGCGCCGCGCGGTTCCGGTCCCCGCCGCCTACGAGGACATCACGGCACAGCCCCCAACGACGCCGGACAGCCAGCGCTTCTCCCGCCGGTTCTGGATCTATACCGCCTTCACCGCGATGACCATGCTCGGCTACGCCACCTGGGGCGTGCTCGCCTACCACCTGCAGGTGCGCCAGATCGTGCCCGAACCGTTGATCCCGGTGCTGTACGCCGTCGCGATGGGTGTGGACGCGCTAGCCGCACTGGCTTCCGGCTCGATCTACGACCGGATCGGCCTGCGCGGTCTGGTGGTGCTCCCGGTGCTGGCCGCCGCGGTGGCGTTCCTGTCGTTCTCGTCGTCGGTCCTGCTGGTCTTCGTGGGCGCGATCGTGTGGGGAGCGGCGATGGGCGTGCACGAGTCCACCCTGCGCGCGGCCGTCGCCGATATGGTCCCGGCCGCACGTCGAGGGGTCGGTTACGGCACGTTCACCGCGGCCTACGGCCTGGCCTGGCTGGGCGGCGGCACGATCTTGGGTGCCCTCTACGACTACTCGATCCCCGCCCTGATCACCTTCACGGTGCTCACCCAGGCGCTGGCCCTTGTCCTATTCGTTCCGCTGCTGCGGCACCGCTGACTTACCGCACGAAGGATGCCATCCGGGCGCCGGTGCAGTTCGCAATGTCACGGTCGTACTACGGAGGAGCTCATAACCTGCACGGCCTGAATGCTTGCGTTACGTTCGATCTTGCGGCGAACTCTTCGCGGGTCTGACGCGAAGGTTGTCGTGCAGAGGGGGTCCGAATCAGCTGGGACCCACTTGGGGCGAGCAAGAAGACATGGAGGCTCAAGAATGGTTCGATTTTTACGACGGGCTGGGGGAATGGCGGCTGCGGGAGTGGCCGCACTGGCTCTCGCGGGGTTGGGCGCCGGCGTGGCGACCGCCCAGCCGAACCCACCACCGGTGGCTTCGATCGACAACCTGACCGGGGTGTCGACCTCGGTGGCGCTGGATTCGGGGTTCGTCAGCGCGTTGAAATCACTCGATGTGGCTCCCGGTCCCTCCGGTAAGGCCACCGTCAACGGCGGCGTCGCGAAATTCCCCATCACCGGTGGGCACGTGACGGTCTACAAGCCCGGTGAGGTCAACCCCTACGTTCAGGGCAAGATCATGCACGAGGGTAGCGGGCTGACTTTGACCAAGGGCAACACCAAAGTGACGCTGGAGAACTTCGTAGTCGACCCGGGCCAACCGGCGACGCTGACCGGCAAGGTGCTCGCCAACGGCAATGTGGCCGCCGAGAGCGCCACGCTGTTCGACCTTGACGGCTCGACCCTCAAGCCGATCACCACCGATCAATCCGCCGGGACCGCGACGCTGACGGGCACGACGGTAAAACTCTCTGACGCAGCGGCCAGCACGCTCAACGGCGCGTTCAAGACCGACGCGCTCAAGGGCGGCACCACAGTCGGCATCGCGACCATCGTCGTGAAGCTGCCCGGCCAGACCGGGCAGAGCGGCCAGACGTCGCAGACGCCCTCCGGCGGGGTGGGCACCGGCGGCGGAAGCACCTCCGGCATCGAAGACACCGGCCTGCTCGCAGCCGGCGCCGTAGCGTTGCTAGGCGCGGGAGCAGCCGCCGGATACGCGGTCCGTCGACGCTCAGCTATCGAGCGCTGAGCGACAACGCCGCTGGTCGGTGTGTGTGGGGCGGGGGCGGGCGACACACCCCCACCCCCACACACCGACCACGGGGGAGGGGACCGTGGGGGGGCGCGGCCCCGGGAG